>NZ_JBHUCX010000028.1:183470-252755 GCF_042678105.1 Alicyclobacillus fodiniaquatilis | reverse complement strand
ATTGGCATGATTGAGGATGACGCCCAACTGGCGAGCATATTGGCTCGCCAGTTGGGCAGGTTTGAATTTGCGCCGCACATGGTTGACTGCTACGGTGATATTGTCGAAGAGATTCGCCAATTGCAGCCGCACGCCATTTTGCTGGATGTCAATTTGCCGCAGTATGACGGCTTTTATTGGTGTCGGTTGATCCGGCGTGTGACACGTGCGCCCATCATCTTTGTCTCCGCCCGAAATGCCGGGATGGATCAGGTGTTTGCGCTGGAGAATGGCGGTGACGATTACGTCATCAAGCCGTTTGATGTCGACGTGTTGGTCGCGAAGTTGCGCGCCCAGATCCGCCGCGCGTACGGCGCGTATGCTGTAGAAACCGCGACAGTCACGCCCACTGATTCTTCGATTGCCTGTGGCGCTTTGCGCCTGAATACGCGCCGCATGGAAATCGCTTTTGCCCATCAAGTGTCTGTACTCACGAAAACGGAGACGGAATTGATGCGTCAACTGATGGAGGCAGCGGGGGATGTGGTTTCACGGGACACGTTGCTTGGCGCGCTGTGGGATGATACAGATTTTGTGGATGACAACACCTTGACTGTCAACGTCACGCGATTGCGGCGAAAATTGGCGTCGCTGGGCCTTGACGACATCATCCGAACTGTGCGCGGTGTAGGCTATCAACTCTCGCTCGCAGAACGCGCCGATTAGGCGACGAATGGCGTTTGCTGGGTCTTTTGCGTAAGGAATGATACCATTTGTTCAGACAAGCGTTAAAGCACTATGTTCGGGAATTTGGCGGCCTTGCGTGTTGGCTGCTGGCGGCTTTGCTGTTGACCGGATTGACCGTGTGGTTGGGGGACATCGCACATCACCAGCGGGCGACATCAGATGAATTTTTGTATGCGTTGTCGCTCGGCGTGATCGTCAGCATATTTGGTTTTGCAATCCATTTTTCGCGGCGGTACCGATTCTATGTTTTTGCCACGCGGCAAATTGGCAATCTGCGTCAGCTCGAAGACGTTGAATCCCTCATTTTGTTGGCGCAGACACCTGTTCATCGCTGGTTTGCCCACATCTTGCGCAACTATGCGCAACAAGCCGCGCTCGAACTTCAGGAAATTGAACGGCGGCGCGCATTCTACGAAACGTTTACCACGCGTTTTGCCCATCAGATGAAAACCCCACTGACCGTTCTGCGCCTGTTGATGCAAGATCTTAAATCCGCCCAGGGCGCGCACAGCCAAACCGTGAACCTCAACGAGACGCTGGACACCATGGAGGCGGAAGCAGCGCGCATGGAGCAAGCATTGGAAACGATGTTGTACACGGCTCGGCTGCAATCCTTTTCCTTCGATACACACATGACTTCGTTTGATGTTGTCCCACTGCTGCGCGAATTGGTCAACGAACATAAAGCCGCTTGGATTCGCGCGAAAATCTATCCCCAAGTAGAGGCGTCGACCGAGCGGATTGTGGTCTATGCCGACGACAAATGGCTGCGCTTCATCTGCGATCAGATTGTCCGCAATGCGTTGCAGTACGGCTATCGCGTGGATGCGCAGGGTCAGCCGACAGGAGAAGCGACGACGTTCCAGATCCGGGTCTCCGTCACGCCGACACAAACCCAAATCGCTTTTGTCGATCACGGCATTGGCATCCGCGCCCGTGACGTCCGCCGCGTTTTCGAACCGTTTTTCACGGGGCAAAATGGCCGATTGCATTCGCGCGCGACTGGGATGGGGCTGTATTTGGCGGCGCAGGCTGCAAAACGCATCGGCGTCGATCTGCATGTCGAATCCGCGCTTCACCAGGGCACAACGGTGAGCATGACGATTCCCACTCCGGCTTTCATCACCCCCTATCTCGAACAATAGCGCCTTTTTTGCAAACGTGACAAAAATGTAAGCCAAAACCCGCCGGTTGTAAGGTTTGCACAGGGTAAGGCGTATAGGGAGATGCGAGAATAGCACAAACAACATCCGTCGTGATGACTGCAAAGCGGTGATGCCGCTTTGGCAGTTGCCGACGTGTAGGGAGTGGGTTTTACACATGGCAGTTCTTGTCGCAAATGCATTGACCAAAGTATACGGCGGCGGTGATCCCGGTACACAGGTGCGCGCTTTGGATGGGATCAATTTTTCGGTGGATGAAGGCGAGTTTGTTGCCATCATGGGGCCGTCGGGCAGCGGGAAGACGACGCTTTTGAACATTCTGGCTGGGTTGGATCAAGCCACGGGCGGATCGCTCGAAATTGACGGTCAGCAGGTGCAACAGCTATCCGGCGACGACATGGCGATGTTTCGGCGGCAAAAGCTCGGTTTTGTCTTTCAGGATTTCAATCTGCTTGATACCTTGACCCTCGTGGAAAATGTCGCGTTGCCTTTGACGCTGGAAAAACGCCGTGGCCGTCAGGTGCGCAAACAGGCTGAAGCCGTTTTGCAGCAGCTTGGGCTAGGTCAGACGATGCACCGCTATCCGTATGAGGTGTCTGGCGGCCAACAACAGCGGGCCGCCGTGGCCAGAGCCATCGTGCACCGACCAGCCTTGGTGTTGGCCGATGAGCCGACTGGCAACCTCGATTCCGCTTCTTCGCGCGCGTTGCTGGATTTGTTTACCGAGTTGCACGAGCAGGCGGGCGCCACATTGCTTTTGGTCACGCACGATCCGCTGGCGGCCAGCTACAGTGATCGCATCGTGTTTATCAAGGACGGGCAAGTGTACAGCCGACTTGAACGCGAGGGTTCGCGGCAGCAGTTCTTCCAGGAGATTTTGCAGACGTTGTCTGTGCTGGAGGGGGCAAGGTCATGACCTGGGGACAACTTGTTCGCAAAAATGTCCTGCGGCGCAAGCGGTTGTATGTCGGCTACATCGCTTCCAGCAGCATTGCCGTGATGACTTTGTTCATGTTCATGAACTTTACTTACAATCCGGCTGTTGAGCACGGCTATATGACTTCCGGAGCGCGGGATATCTTGCTCATCAGCGGTTGGTTGGTCGCCTTGTTTGCCCTGTTTTTCATCTTTTATTTCCATGCCGCGATGCTTCGCCTGCGTGGCCAGGAGTTTGGCATCTTACTCGTCGTCGGCATCACGCCCAAGCAACTGGCGCGCATGGTGCGGATGGAAAGCTTTATCGTCGACGGGATTTCACTCGTGTTTGGTCTGGGTCTAGGACTCTTGTTCACCAAGTTGTTTTTACTCGCCATCGGGGATCTATTGAAGTTGCCCAACGAAATTCCGTTCGCTGCGCCGCGGAACGCATGGATTTTTACCTTGGTGGCATTTCTCATCATCTTTTTGGCCGAAGCGCTGCTGATGTCCATTCGTTTGCGCCGCAGTGGTGTGAAGCGATTGTTGTCCAGCGAGCGCTCCCGCCAAAAGCCGCCCAAAGCATCGGGGTGGTTGGCGCTGCTTGGCGTATTCTGTATCGCCGGGGGGTATTACCTTGCGATTGCAAAGAGTCTCATCACGCTTTCGAGTCTCATTGGCGTCATCTTCATCATTGCCTTGGTCATCTTGGGGACGTATCTCTTGTTCACGCAGATTTTGGTTTGGGTTCTTTTGCGGCTGCGCCATCGTGTGCAAGGTGGCGTTGGCTTGTTGGTGGTCAGCCGACTGGCCTATCGCATGAAAGACAATGCGCGGGCATTGACGGTCATTGCCACGCTGTCTGCCATCGTCATGACGAGCATGTCCAGTATTTTTGGTCTCCTGTACGCCAACACGCAGGCAGATGTGGCGCGCGAGCCCTTTGCCGTGATGACCTGGACAAATAAGGCGAATCCCTTGCCACTGTCGCAATCACAAATCACGCAGAAGTTAAGCGCAAGCGGGGCCGACCCGCGCGGGCAAGCCGCGGCAACAGTCATTGGCGGCGGCAAAATTTCTGTGGTGAATCACGGCAGATCGGAGAAAATGGATGTGACCGTCGTGTCCGCAAGCGCATTTGCGCAGTTCAGCAATCAGATTCGTAGCGCGCATCAGAAGATCGCATCGACGTATACTCGCTTGCCCGACTTGAACCCCGGTCACGCGATTGGCGTCATCAGCTTCCCAATCACGGCGACGAACATTTTTCACGATACAAAGACGACATTGACCATCGGATCGACCCATACAGCCATCACGGTGGATGCGCAGCGGAACCAACGCATTTTCAATTTTGCTGAAGCGCCGGTCAGCGACACAGTGCTGGTTGTACCCGACACGGATTTCAGTCACCTGCTCAAATCTGTTTCACAGACGGACATTTGGCAGGTGCACGGCTGGATCGTGGATCATCGCGACAAGGCGGCCATGGCGTTGCACGGGCAACTGCCAACGCGTCAAGCAGATGTGGCGCAGGGGAATGATCAAGCGTTTATTCGCCTGATGTCGGTGATGATCTTTGCCGGTTTGTTCTTAGCTATGCTGATGCTACTCGCCTGCGGCAACACACTGTATTTCCGCTTGTTGAACAATCAGATGACGGACCGCAAACAATTTCGATCTCTACGGCGTGTCGGTATTCGTCATCGCGAAGTCGGGCGTGTGCTGACGGTGGAGTTCAGCGTGCTGTTCTTCCTGCCCTTTGTGATGGCAGGTCTGCACACAGCTGCAGCGATCATCGATTACAGTCACGTGCTTGCGCTACCGGGGAGCTTGTGGCCTGTTTGTCTGGCGGTGATGCTTGCTTATCTGGTGTTTATGGTCATCTATTTTATCGTCGCTCGTCTCACATATTTGCCGCAGTTGCACATGGACGAAGCTTATCGCGTTGAGTAAGACGGCGTGATCGACCAAAATCAACGGCTGCCTGGGGGACATGTGAAAAAGTCTGTTTGTCATTCAATCTGATGGATTTTCACATGTCTCCCAGGGTGTATTTTAACTATCTTGGTCGGCCATTGTCATTTGCACGACAAGATGTTACAATACGAAGCGATTCTTCTCTGATGCGGAAGTGGCTCAGGGGTAGAGCATCGCCTTGCCAAGGCGAGGGTCGCGGGTTCGAATCCCGTCTTCCGCTCCAAAGCTTGTGGGATACGCGGACCCATAGCTCAGTTGGTTAGAGCGGCCGGCTCATAACCGGTTGGTCCTAGGTTCGAGTCCTAGTGGGTCCACCATAATTGGATAACAAGCGGATAAAAACCCTGTTAAATCAGGGTTTTTATCTTTTTCAATCTCTTGAAGTGACAAGAAAGTAACAAGTCTCTATTTTAAAGGCTCATTTCCGTCCATCATCGCTTCTAATTTTTCCATTGCTTTCCTCTGCATTGAGTCAGTGACGTGAGAGTATATATCAGCAGTAATTGTGATCGATGTATGTCCTAATCTCTGACTGACTGTTTTCAAGTCTACACCACTCTCAAGTAGCCATGTGGCATGAGTGTGCCGTAAATCGTGAAAAGTCACAACCGGCAGACCAAGCTCTTTCCATGCGTGCCGGATCGAATTTGCCCAGGCAGCTGGCGCGGGAACAATTCCATCGTCGGTGACGACCACACACGATTTATTTGACCATCCTTCCTGTAGAATTGCCTTTTGTGATGCCTTCCACTTTCGTAGCTCGTCTACTACTAAGCGTGCAACTACAATCCTGCGCTGACTACCATCTGTTTTGGTCGGACCATAGATGTCCTTTTTGTTGATACGCGACCGAATTCTCTCCACTCGGATGACAGAATTGTCGAGATCGATATCATCCCATTGCAGACCAGCCACTTCACCTTGCCGCATTCCTGTGTAAACGGCGAGAAATGCAGCCATGTACGAAGTTGGCCTGTGGATTTTGAGCCATTTTAACATGCGTCTTGCATCAGAGACCGAGAGCGTTCCTCGACGAGGCGAGCGTCTATCGGGAGGGGTCACTCGCTCTAAAGGAGACTTATCTAAGTGTCCTTTTTTGATGGCGTAGAGCAGGCAAGTACGCAATGTCCGATGAATCCGATGGACAGTTACTGGTTTAAGTTTAGTTTCCAGGTGCCGATACATCCGGTCAATGTGGTTTGGTGTCAACTTTGTAAGCGGGAGTAACCCGATCTGTGGTATAAGGTAATGCTCAATTGTATGTCTATAGGTACGTTCGGACCATGGACGCAGATTAGGAGCCACCTCGTGAAGCCATTCACGGGTCCATTCTTGCACCGTCAAAGTACGAGATTTACCAATGTTCTCATCTCCAACGGTTTTGATATGTAAGAGCATGGCCGATTTAGCGGCCCGTTCGGATGCAAATCCTTTTTTCGTCACCTGTGGATATTTACCGGTGAGTGGATCAGCTGGCGTGATTGTGAGGGTGTATCCATATTTGGTGGTCCCATTTTTGAGTGTGTATCCGAAGATGCGTCCTGTAGTCACGATATTCTGCTCCTTTCGAAAAGCTGTAACCGCCTCTCCATAAACTCATACGTCACACGGAATATTTCAGCTAGCCAGGCAGTTTGATGCTCAAGGTATTGTGGTGATTCGGGTAAAAAGTTCAGGAGCATATAAGTGGGGGCTAGTGCAAGCATCGCAAAAATTTGTGTTTGATTTTCTTGTAGTTTCCTAAACAAAGGGTGCATTTCAGTTTGGCTCCCGTTGTGTAATACACGATGACCGATCTCATGAGCGAGTTGTTCTCGTTGTACTTGCAAGGGCTTACGTGAATCAATAATGATCAATTTTGAACCTGCCACTGCATCGATTGGAAGGCGTAAAACTGTTAGGTGGAAATTATCTGCAATAAGATCGAGTTGAATTTCGTGAGGATACCGTATGTTATTAGTGCGATACAGGTTTGTAAGCAGTTTCTCTATATTCATTCCTGATCCCCCATGCGGAACGTATGTTCCCATGTTACCGCGCAAGGAATGGAATTTAAAGATGTAGTTTAATAAAGTTGAGAGATAAAATATTAAAATTGAATAAAGCGTGGATTTAATATATTTCATTTTTGTTTGCGGTTGCGGGCCCTGTCTTTCTCAAGTTCCCAAGCCAAGCGGAAAGCTCGTATGGCCTGTTCTTTCATTTCTTCGGGGGATTTGTTGAAGTCGTAGAAAAACAAGTCATCACCCATGTTTTCTTTCAACCATTCGGCGAATTCTTGTTCTTCAGATGATTGTTCTTTTTCGTTCGATGAGTCGAGACCGAGAAGGTAATCAGTGGTGACGTTAAAAAGTTCAGCGAGTTTGGCAAAGGTCTCTGCATCCGGTTCTCTGCTCCCGACCTCATAATTAGCATAGGCACCACGTGAGATGCCTAAATGGTCAGCAACCGTCTGTTGAGTGTATTTATGCTTGCGCCTCAAGCTTGCAATTCGTTGTGCAATATTCACAAGTCATAACCACCATTCAGTTTATGTAAATACAGTATAATGCGTCAAAATGACGCGTTAAATAATTGCGTCGATAAGGTGCACAAGGTGTTGACTTGCGTCATATCGACGCATATAATCGCATTAAGCGGATGCTTCAAAACGACGCAAAACGAAAGGAGTGAAAAACATGCGGCGAGAATGGCTGGTTAAGTTCAGGGGCGAAAGGACTCAAGAGGAGGTTGCAAAACATTGTAATATTCACCGTGGTCATTATTCCCTGATCGAAACCGGAGACAGAACGCCCAGTGTTACAGTTGCCAAGCGCATCGCCGCTTTTCTTGGTTTTGAATGGACGCTTTTTTTTGAACATAATTGCGTCGATACGTTGCAAAATGGCAATGCGGTTGAAACGAACAGCGCATAAGGGGGGTGACATGGGTGAGCTCAACATTTCCATAGCTGATGCCCCAACAACATCTGTGTATGAAGACTTCGAAGAACTGTGGGGCCACGTTTATACGCTACGCAATGGAGAAAAGGTGGAGGCGCCGTCCTTTTACGCGAAGTACGAGCAAGCCTTTGAGGAAATCCAATGGTATTGTCCGGCACCCGGAGTCAGAAGTCTTGATGAAGTCTCAATTGTCACGATAGAGAAACGGTTTTATCCACGCCGTTAGAACTTGTCTAGGTTCAAAAGATTATCTTTCACTGTGCTATCAGGATGAGTCCTTATGAACCATGTTCCGGCATGTGAGTGTTCAGAAGTCACGAAAGCTTTTTGTTTACCGTCGATTGTGTAATAAAAGGTTTGACCGCTGTGAATGGCATCGACAATTTCACTTACCGGATAGGGACGCGCTCCATTTTTCAGCCAGACAGCAGTGATGTTACTTGGATGATTGCCTGGATGAGCGATGTGTACATGAGTGATTTGATATTCGGCCATAATTTTTAACTCCTTCCGTGGATTGATTGGTGGCACCAAACAAATTCCACATTAAGGAGATCGATACCTGCAATTACTTTTTCACTTTTCAAGGAACGGAGGTCGTCTTATGGCAAGCCATTCGCAATTTGCTGTCTCTGATTGGCCACCGCTGTTCGACTGCAAGAAGTTGGCCGAGATACTTGGTGTTTCCGTATCAGCGGCAAGAGAGATTATGCGACGTGAAGACTTCCGAGTCACGATTATCAGCCCTCGTCGTCATCGCATTCGTAGAGAAGACCTTCAGGCGTGGTTGGAAAAGCAATCGGGGTAATCGGAAGCCCCGTCAGGCCGATTGGGGATACCGGCCCGAATTCGACGGGTGATTTTGTAGGTCAGTGTCTATGTAAGTCGTGCTCGCAGATAAAGAGTAGCACGAAAGCTAGTTGTACTTTGACAACTGAATACAACGGATTGGGGAGAAAGAAACGTGTCGTTACAACAAGCGATTCGCGCCAGCAGAGCAGACAAGGGAATTCGGCAAGATGAGTTCCCAGGCTACACGCAGCAAATGGTGAGCGCCATTGAAAGAGGCAAAAGAGATATAGCGGAGGACATGGCTCCTGTTTTTGCCGAGAAGTTAGACCATCCAGCAATGTACTTGGAACTGTCGAGAAAGTTGACGGGTGGTTATGGTCCCGCTTGGTTGGATGGGCCGAATGTGGATCTTCACCGGTCGAGTGTACGTGAGCGTTGCTTGGACGAGATGAGAGAAGCCATTGATTTTATCGAGCGAGAGCCCGCGAGTGTATTGCCTGCAGTCGAGACAGAGGCGGACAAGCAAAGGCGGTATGAGCATCTTGTGCAGTGCTTTGATGCAATTGTTGCGTTGAATGCTTACATCGGCGTGCAGTGTCTGGAGTATGGATTCTCGATGCTGAAGCTTAGCAAGGACCATTACAGCAAACTCAAGGCACGCAGGTACGTCCAGGCTTGAGAGGAGGTGAGTCAAATGGATCGTGAGATTGCGAAATTGCCAGCGATGCTCCGAGAGAAAGTGGAAGAGTTACTTAGCGATCAAGGTACGAAAGTACTGGCAGTAGAGGCTGAAGGTGAGTATCCAAGGGCATATCTGCAGTGGGGATATGTGCTCACAATACTGCGGTATTTTGGGGATCCTGTTAGTCCAAAGGTTAGGCGTGAAATATTGAGCATCGCGGATGTTGAGGTCATTTTGCAGCACTGTGATTGGTTTGAAACGAAAAAGACCCTCGCTGCAACGAGAGTCCCTAGTCAAAACGAATTTGAATCAAGTGTAACACATAGCGCGTCCTGAAGAAATCCGGCTTAGTCAAAAAACTCTTGAAGGAGATGCTTTGGATGAACATGGCTTACTTACAGGAGCGTGGCCTTTATCCCTTCGTGATTGCGGAAGGCGAGATTGGTTTATGCCCTAAATGTCCGAACACAGAAAGCGGACCAGCAAATTTTTGCGGTCAATGTGGTACGAAATTGGTCAAGCATTCGCCGCTAAGCACCTATGAAGCGTTATTGGGAATGATTGTTGATGGTGATTTCGCGACGCGTATCACATCGGATCCGCGGCTATTTACCGTCGATGAGGTTTTGCAAATATCCAGTGAGATCGAAAGGGGGGCAATTGCATGAAGATCGAACTTAAATCGCTCAAACTGCGAAACTTCAAAGGTGCTCGTGATGTAACGATTTCCTTCGGTGCAATAACAAGGTTCTATGGCCGAAACGAGACTGGCAAAACCACTTTGTTCGATGGTTGGTACTGGCTGCTGTTCGACAAGGACTCAATTGGTCGAAAAGATTTTGGCATCAAGACGACCGACGAGTTCGGAAATGTTCTCCACGGACTTAACCATGAGGTGGAAGGTTGCATCGATATTGATGGTAAGATTCTCACCCTCAAAAAGGTGTACTCCGAGAAATGGACTAAGAAACGGGGATCCGGAATGGAAGAGTTCGGCGGACATACCACGGACTACTTTGTAGATGATGTGCCCGTCAAGCAAAAGGAGTATAAAGAGCGGATCGACGGGATCATCAAAGAAGAAATGCTGCGTCTGTTGACCGACCCAATGTACTTCAATGTACAGATGGCTTGGCAGAAGCGGAGGGAGTTACTTCTCGATGTGTGCGGGGAAGTGACCGACGAAGAGGTTGTTGCATCAAATGATTCACTTGCAGATTTGCCCTCAATACTTGGCCAGCGTTCATTGGAGGAGTATCGGAAGATTATCGCCAGCAAACGTTCGGCAATCAACAAGGAATTAACTGCTATACCTGTCCGTATTGACGAGGCAGAGCGCAGCAAGCCGGATACAGAGGGTTTGAGCGAGATAGGTCTCCAATCTGAAATTGACCAACTCAAGTTTGAAGTTGAGAGCAAAGAAGCAGAGATCTCTCGCTTGCAGTCTGGTGGAGAGGTTACGGCATTGCAGAACCGCATGCGTGAAATCGAGGGCGAATTGCTCGATATCAAGAATCGTGCGCAATCGGGTGTCCTTGAGTCACTGAATGAAAAGCGCCGTAGTGTCGCCCATCTGCAGACAGAGATGCAGAACCTCGAATCCACGATAAAGCGATATCAGCGGGAGATAGAGGATAACCAGCAACGCATCGAGGCAAAGACGCTCGAAGCTGACCAATGTCGACAACAGTGGAAGGATACCAATTCGGAACATCTTGAGCCACATGTCGATGAAAATTGCCCTACTTGTGGACAAGCACTCCCAAGCGACCAGATACAATCCGCTCACGACAAACAACTCTCTAACTTTAATCGTCAAAAGGCAGAGCGTCTTGAGTCCATCTCAAAGCGCGGCGTGGCGGCAAAAGAAGCAGCTGAACGTGTTCGGGCTACAAACGATCAACTTCAAGACAAGATTGATGAATTGCTGAACGAGTTGTCACAAGTCCAGGACGACCACGATGCAATGTATCAAGAGTTGTCCCAACTTGAAGCGTCTATCAAGGATATTTCCCAAAATCCCGAGTATCAAGCCAAAATGAGCGAAAGCGAGGATTGCGCCACAAAGATATCCAGACTACGCCAATCGGTATTGGAGGACGTCAGTAAGGCCCGTGAGGCACTTATGGATACACGCGACGAGCTACGTCGCAAAGAGTCCCTGCTTGCTCGTTTTGACCAAGTACGCAAACAGGATCGGCGGATAGAGGAGCTGCGGCAAGAAGAACGTAGACTCGCCACAGAGTATGAACGTTTCGAGGAACACCTGTATCTCACAGAAACGTTCATTCGCTCGAAGGTTGCCCTAATGGAATCTCGTATCAATAGCAAGTTTCAATACACACGTTTCCGACTCTTCACCGAACAAATCAATGGCGGTTTGACGGAATGTTGCGACCCGCTATACAAAGGCGTCGCATATGACGCGGGTCTCAATACCGGCGGGAAAATCATAGTTGGTTTAGACGTGATTCGCACACTTCAACGTCACTTCGGAGTCTATGCACCGGTTTGGGTAGACAATGATGAGTCACTGACATCGGATGTCGAAATGGATTGCCAATTGATTGAATTGATTGCAAGCAGAGAAGATAAACAGCTTCGGGTAGAAATCAAAGAAATGGAGTTGGTCTAATTGGCTGAAACCGCATTGGCAATTACCAAGAAGGACACGGTTGACGTCGTCGCGAGTAAGATTCGCCAGTTTCAAGAGCGTGGGGAGATTCACTTCCCGCCCAACTACAGCCCGGAAAATGCCATGAAGTCGGCATGGTTGAACTTACAGGCCATAACTACTGGGAAAGCCGATGGTTACAAACCAGTACTACAAGTTTGCACCAAGGACAGCATTGCTAATGCTCTGCTCGATATGGTGGTGCAGGGCCTTAATCCCGCAAAGAAGCAATGTTATTTCATCGCGTACGGTAAGCAACTGGTCTGCCAGCGTAGCTATTTTGGGACAATGGCCGTCACCAAGAACAACACTAATGCAAAGGAGATTTTTGCTGAAGTTGTCTATGAAGATGACGATTTTGAATTCCAGATTCGGCGCGGTCGCAAGCAGGTCACCAAGCATGTTCAAACGATGGAGAGTCTCAACAAAGCAGTCATTATCGGAGCCTACTGCACAATTGTCATGGATGATGACACCGAGTTTACGGACTTTATGACAGTCAGTGAGATCAGGCAGGCATGGAAACAATCTAAGAACAACCCGGATAGTGAAGGAAGTGTACACAATAAATTTCCTGCGGAGATGGCCAAAAAGACGGTCATTAACCGAGCATGCAAGGCGCTTTTAAACTCATCTGACGATAGCGGACTTGTCATGCAACACGTGCGCCGGAACGACGACATCATTGATGAGGTCGAGATGGAGGCAGAGATCGCGGAGAACGCTAACCAACAGCCCATAGATGTGGATTACCAGTATTCCGAGGACACGACGGAACGTGAAGAACCAAAAAAAGAACCAACTAAAGAAGTTCATGACACTCCCGAGTCAAAACTCGAACGTCAGCTTGAGGAGGCGCCGTTTTGATTACCATCAAGCCTTTGGCCAGCAGCAGCGCGGGTAATGCCTATCTCGTTGACGATGGTAGCACCCGTCTCCTCTTGGAGGCGGGCATCCGCTACAAGGACATCCAGCGGGGCGTTGGGTTTCGGATGTCGGAGTTGGCCGGATGCTTGCTCACACACGAGCACGGTGACCACAGCAAGTCAGTCAAGGACATCATGCGCGCCGGTGTTGATGTGTACGCATCGCGGGGGACATTCGCAGCACTCGATATACACGGGCACCATCGGGCGCGCGCGGTGGAGTCGCAGAGGCCGTTCACGCTGGGCACTTGGACTGTTCTGCCGTTCGATGTGCAACACGATGTATCAGAGCCGATGGGCTTTCTATTGGCGAACAAGAGCGGCGAGAAGCTGGTGTTTCTGACTGACACATACTACTGCAAATACACATTCGGCGGTCTCACGCACGTAATGGTCGAGTGCAACTTTAGCCAAGACATGTTGGATCAAAACATTGCCGCTGGCCGCGTGCCCCACGTCATGCGGCGGCGATTGATGAAATCACATTTTAGTCTGGAACTCGTCAAGGATTTCCTTCGCGCGAATGACCTACATAGCGTCCGGGAGATTTGGCTATTGCATCTATCGGACACAAACTCCAGCGAAGAGATGTTCAAGCGTGAGATCCAAGAGCTAACCGGAAAGCAAGTGTACGTGGCAAATCGTTAGGCTGTGAGGTGATTAGAAGGTGCCAAAAGGTGACTACCAACAATTAAAAGCCGACATCGAGGATGGGACTGTGCCGATTGCGCGCCTTCTCCTCGAAGCAGCTTCCATGGCAAAGCTCAACGGCGTGGCCAAGGGATTGCTCTTGTTTATCTGGCGCCGTACCTATGGGTGGACAGACGAAGGTAAGCGCAAGCACAAGGATGACCGCATCAAACTCGCGGAATTTGCCCAGGCCACCGGATCTGCAAGAACGTACGTCTCGACTCAACTGAAGCTACTTGTAAAAGCGCGCGTCATACGAGAAATGCCCGACCCGGAAAACGGACGCTACAAGCGATATGCGATGAATACGGATGTGTCCGAATGGCATGAAGATGTGCTCGATATCGACGAGCTTCATCAGGCGATTGAGTCCAAATTGTATGTGCATAGCAGCCGCTCCGGAGTCACCTTAACGGTTCAGCAAACACGTAACGGTTCAACGAATGCTGAAGGTTTAGCAAATGCCGAACGGTTCAACGATAGCTCAACTAAACCGTTCAGCGATCACGAAACGTTTGTACCCGATAAACCCAGTCATGGCGCGGGTTCCAGCGTCTCTAAAGAAAGTATTGAAAGAAATAAAAAAGATCTAAAGATCGTCGTCGATCAAAGAAATGAGATCGAGTTAGCTTTACGGCACAAGGCGTATGAACTCTACCCAGCCATGGGAATGTCAGCTGCAGTTATCTACGACCTTGCAGACATGCTTATTACGCAGACTGCCCCCGTAGAACTGGGGATCGAAGCAATCAATGTCACCAAGAATCTTGGCAAGGACGAGGGATTTGCACGAAATAAGCTGCGTCGCTGGCTGCAGAAAGGAATTTCCACCGCTGAAGATGCTTTGAAATACGAGCAAGAGACCTTTTCACCGCAGTCGAGGGGCCAGCCAAAGGTCAACGTCGGTACTCGTGACGGGCCAAGGAAACAAGATAAGCCAGACGAACGCTATGCAAACTTTTACGAGTTGTACCCAGACATGAAACCGGGAGGTTTTTGAGATATGGCAGCAGTCGATTTTGAGGAATCTCCGGAAGTGCGCGAAGTCGCTGTAAAAATCATCAACCAGCATCATCCGCACTTGCAGGATGCAGCGGATTTGATCGGGTTTTACTTTCGTTTTGGCGCCTCTGATTGGGCCGGTAAAGCCAAGAAATGCACGGCATTTGAGCGGCACGCGACAGGTTACATGCTCTTTGTGTTTATCAATGCAGAGGACTGGAAGCACTTAAATCCCGAGAAGCGGAACGCACTTGTGGATCACGAGCTTTGCCATTTCATGCGGACAAGCCATCGGAAATATGACGAGGAACTGCAGAAATGGACGGAAGAATGGGAGCCGGCTGACCAGCCAGACAACTGGACTATACGAGACCATGATGTCGAGGAGTTCAGCCAAGTCATTCAGCGCCACGGCCTGTGGGATGTCGGTATTGAACAGTTCGCGCGTGCGGTGCGCAACGCGCCGTACCAGAAGGATTTGTTTGAGGACGAACGCCAAATTCGGACGATTTGAGAGGAGCGATATATATGCCACAAGGGAACAGAGGTATGGCACTTGAGACGTTGATCTCGCATGCAAATGAGCAGTATAGAGCAAAGGAAATGGCTGTCGTTTATAAGCGGCCCACACCAGTCAAAATCCTTCGTACGCGCGGTACGCAGATTCTCAAGGCTACGCTCGAATCGGCAAGCACCGTTGACTATGAGGGCGTCTACCGAGGATACAGCTTGCAGTTTGAGGCCAAGTCAACAGAGAGCAAATCAAGTTGGGCTTTGAAAAACATACATGCTCATCAAATCGAGCACTTGCGGGTATGCGAATCAGTTGGCGCCATCTGCTTTTTGATTCTTGAGTTTGTGCCGCAAGGACAAATATTCTACGTGCCAGCTCAACTGGTGATCAGGGCGTGGGACGCTGCCGAACGGGGTGGACGTAAATCCATCCCATATGACGACATCGCCGCGGTGTGCTACCCGCTTAGACCGGGGCGCGGGGTGGTCTTGGACTACCTCTCCGTGGTGGACGAGTTGATACGCCAGACTGCGTGAGGCGATTGGATGAATGATGAACGAGAGCATATCGAGACATGTGACATCTGTGGCACATTGTTGGACCAACTCAAGGGTGAAGATTTTTATGACGAACCAAGCGGGCGCGTGTACTGCGCGGAGCATTGGCCGCAAGAGGGTGAATCGAATGTCAAAAACCAATGAACTACTCAAGCATATCTCATCCCTGAAGCAGTCCGTAGATAGCGGTGAT
The DNA here is from genome assembly GCF_042678105.1 of Alicyclobacillus fodiniaquatilis. Taxonomy (NCBI): domain Bacteria; kingdom Bacillati; phylum Bacillota; class Bacilli; order Caryophanales; family Alicyclobacillaceae; genus Alicyclobacillus; species Alicyclobacillus fodiniaquatilis. The sequence goes on along the minus strand of NZ_JBHUCX010000028.1, from coordinate 236,999 downwards.
CTAGAGTTTGCGATATTGCGGGTAGGCGGGACGGATATTACATTGCAGCCCACAGCGCGGACGGAGGGTGCGAAGGATGCCAAGAAAGCAAACCTTAAACTTGTTTAACACAAGTGAGCTCATTATCGACAACTTTGCAGGTGGCGGCGGCGCATCAACGGGGATCGAGTCAGCAATTGGACGTTCTGTCGATATTGCAATCAACCATGACCCGGCTGCCATCGCGATGCACAAGGCAAATCATCCGACGACCGAGCACTATTGTGAATCTGTTTGGGATGTCGACCCCCGCGAAGTCACCGGCGGTCGGCCAGTCGGGCTTTGCTGGTTGAGTCCGGATTGCAAGCATTTTAGTAAAGCAAAAGGCGGCAAGCCGGTGGAGAAAAAGATTCGAGGTTTGGCCTGGGTGGCTGTCCGCTGGGCGGCGACGGTGCGGCCACGAGTCATCATCCTTGAAAATGTCGAGGAATTTAAGACATGGGGACCGCTGCTCAAAAACGGCAAGCCGGATCCAAAACAAAAGGGCAGAACGTTTAATTGCTTTGTGAATGCACTGCGGCGCCATGGGTACCAGGTGGAGTGGCGCGAGATGCGCGCATGCGATTATGGCGCGCCTACTATCCGTAAACGGCTGTTTTTGATTGCTCGTTGCGACGGCAGACCAATTGTATGGCCAAAGCCGACACATGGTGACCCGAATTGCGCGCCAGTCCGGGCGAAACGGTTGAAACCCTGGCGCACAGCGGCGGAGATTATCGACTGGTCGCTACCGTGTCCATCGATTTTTGAGAGGAAACGTCCATTGGCCGAAAACACCATGCGGCGCATTGCGCGGGGGATGGCGAAGTTTGTGATTGAGGGTCCGCAGCCATTCATCATCAAGGTCAATCATCACGGGACCGAGTTTCGCGGACAGACGTTGGACAAGCCTTTGCACACAATCACCGCAGGTGGTGACAGCAAACGGCCAGCAGGCGCACCGCATGCGATGGGAATGGTCACTGCATTCCTGGCTCAATATCACACCGAGACTGCACACAGCGAAGTCCGCGGTCAATCGCTCGATGAGCCAATCATGACGCTAGATACCTCCAATCGATATGGATTGGTCGCAGCGTTCCTTGCAAAACACTACGGGGGCAATTACACCGGCCCAGGCAGCCCAATGGATGTCCCGGTGCCTACGGTGACCACGGTGGATCACAACGCGCTTGTGACGAGTCACTTGATGATCTTGCGTAACAACCAATTTGGGCAAAAGGTGACACAGCCAATTCCTACTGTGACAGCCGGTGGCGGTCATGTCGGCGAGGTTAGGGCATTTTTGACGCAGTACAACGGCTCAAGCATCGGCCAGCGCGTGGATACGCCGCTCAACACGATATCAACACATGACCGATTTGGCCTGGTCATTGTCCGCATCAAGGGCCAAGACTATGTGATTGTCGATATTGGGATGCGGATGCTTGAGCCGCATGAGCTGTTTGCAGCGCAAGGCTTCCCGGCCGAATACATCATCAATCGGGATGCTGATGGCCGTATCTATCCCAAGTCGGCGCAGGTGGCACGGTGTGGCAATTCGGTACCGCCGCCGTTTGCAGAGCATCTTGTGCGTGCAAATCTGCCGGAGATGTGCCTGGAGCGCGCCGGTTAAGAGAGGTGAGATGGATGGCTAAGCAAGTTTTGAGCATATCAGGAGGCAAAGACAGCACAGCAATGTGGTTACTGGCATTGGAGCGTGGAGCTGACATACATCAGGTCGTATTTGCCGACACCGGCCATGAGCATCCAATCACCTATGGCTATGTGGACTATCTAGAGAGCAAATTGGGTCCGGTGAAGCGTGTCAAGGCTGATTTTACAAACCGCATAGCGCACAAGCGTTGGGTCGTGCAAACAAAATGGCGCAAGGATGGTGTATCAGAGGACATCATTGAGAGTGCTTTGGAGGTCCTGCAGCCGACGGGCAATCCATTTTTGGACTTGTGCCTATACAAGGGCCGATTTCCGAGTACAAAGGCACGCTTTTGCACCCAGGAACTCAAGCTGGAGCCGATTGAGACAAAAGCATTCGCGCCGATCATTGAGAGTGGCGATGGGGTTGTCAGTTGGCAAGCGATCCGCAAACAGGAGAGCGCGGCGCGCGCCATGTTAACGGAGCGAGAGCACACTATTGGCGTTGTTCATGCCTATGAGGTTTATCGACCAATCCTTGAATGGGCCGTAGATGACGTTTTTGCAATGCATCGGCGCCATGGAATCATGCCGAATCCGCTGTATGAACAAGGAATGAGTCGTGTGGGGTGCATGCCGTGTATCAACTCCAGAAAGGATGAGTTGTTCGAGATTGCGCGACGCTTCCCGGCAGAAATAGGGCGTGTGGCCGAATGGGAACGGCTTGTCGGACTCGCCTCTAAACGTGCTGAATCTTCGTTTTTTAAACATGATGACACGATGGGCGAAGGTATCCGGGAAGTTGTCGAATGGTCAAAAACAGCGCGCGGTGGCAAGCAATACGACCTTTTCAAAATTAACGATGATGTGCCGATGTGCAGCAGTCTATACGGATTATGTGAGTGAGGAGTGATCGAAATGCAGTGGCTGAATGAAATCGAAGGGCGATTGAAGTGGGCGCACAGAGCACGCGAGTGGGAACACACCTATATAAGCGATGAAGAGCAACATATCACCGTAGATTACACGTATGAAAATGGTATTCATAGAGCGGACTGGATTGCTCAAATAGAAACTGAAGATAAGTGTCAAGGAGAAGCCGCCGGGAACGCACAGTTTATTGCATGGGCTGGAAATGACATAGACAAGCTGATACAAGCGGTGCTTGTGGCAGAGAAAGCACTTCGAGAGGCGCACGACCATCTGTCAAAAGAATATAACTCAATGTATGTATGGTCCATTACGGGACAAGCCCTTGCTCGACTCCAATTCGGTAAATTCGGGGACGGTGACACGAATTAGTGTCTATGGATGAAGCAACCGCCAGCCCCACCTACGCTGACGGCCATAGCAACCACTTTTGCTGCTCTTCCCGATGACACGGGGTCTAGTATATGCAGTTAAACGTGAAAAGTATGTCGATACATTGCGTCTGAAAATAAAGAATTTGAGGAGTGGCAATGTGGCTGATGAACCTAAAAAATGGACAATCGCTGATGAGCGTGTGATTAAGGTGAAAAATGGTCGGCCGACATTGGCGGAACTGGTGATCGTAAATCGGGAGACACAGGAAGTCCTCGTTGGAAAATATGCGTATGTGCATGAGAGTTCACGGAGGTGACGTTAGATGGCACTCAAACATGAGAACGTGGATAAAGAAAATCGACTACTGCGACTCGCGTTAGCGTTCTATGGGAACAAGAAAAACTATGAACGCCAAAATTACACCGGACACAGCAAAGTTCAAGATGACGGCGGCCAACGAGCGCGTGAGGTACTCGGCAAAAGATAAAAAAAAGCCCTCATGATGAGAGCGATTTGGACAATCCCATAATATCATGGGGGCGATAATAATGACAAAGATGACCGATGCTCAACAACGGCTGCCTTTAGACGTGGAACCATTTACAGAGCGAGAAAAGTGGATAATTGCTCGACTGCGGGAGTTTTACACCATTGACCGTGAAATTCGCAAGACAGAGACTCACGCGCGGGGGGATGACTTGCCTTACGAGCCATCAGTCACTGCGGCATCTCCAAGGGACGACAATCCGGTTGTACTGCGAATCTTACGGCAGGATGTCTTACCTCAAACAGTCAAGGATATTGTGAGCAGTGTTCAGTCTTATGTTTCGCCAAAGGAGTTTCAATACGCCGCTATGTATCGAGTTGTGCGCCAGTTGTCTGACGTCAAAACGGCCACAGAAGAACACGAGCGACATATTCAGAAGGTGCTTGAACTACTCAAAGAACGCATGGGTGACCAGGAAGAGTATCTTGAGTTGACGGAGATCGAGCGTTTGGCAATTAAGCGTGAGGCATATATCCAGGCTGCCAGGGAGCGTCTTCCGATCTTACTCAAGCGGCGTCGGATAATCGATGAGACGTTGGATGACCTCAAAAAGTATTACCCTGAGTGGTGGGCAATCCTGTGGTACAAATACGTGCTCGGTAAAACAGAGAAAGAGACGATGGAAAAGGCGGCGCGTGATGGTGTTCCATTGACGCCGCAAGAATATAGGACCAGCCGCAGGGATGCGCTGCGTCAGTTCTACAAGTGGGCAGTTGGCTTATGCTGACTGCTTTTTGTTGCGCGTTTTAGCCAAGATTCAAATTATACACCAATTTATCTTAGATTCGTAATTTGTTAAGAGTCGCTGTACAAAAACATTGAATTGAAACATTATTTCCAATTGTCAAATCAAAACCCGTAATTTATGCTAGATTTATCCAAGGAAAAGTGAGTGACTATCATGAGAAAGACTCGTGCACACGTAGACAATAAAGTTTTGAGCGTGCGGAAGACATAATTTGATGTGTACCGTCCCTTCCGTGATTAACCATTACACGGAGGGAAAATGCACTATGTCTTTTAGTTATTATGGGGAACTTTGTACCGAAGTTTATGATCTGACCAAGAGGATAGAGCATTCTTTTGGGGGTGACGTCGAGTATTATCAGGAAAAACTTAAAGATTGCAAAGGACGTATTTTGGAGATGTGCGGCTCGAGGCGATTAATAATCCCACTTCTGGAATTCGGTTTGACTGTTGATGAAGTGGACTATTCACTCGCAATGTTGAACTCGTGTCGTAAACGTTGTGATGAGCGTGGACTGAATACGAACTTATATCAAGCGGATTTGTTGGAGCTTTCTTTGCCACAGAAATATGAGGCCATCATAATTCCAGGTGGTTCGTTCTTGTTAATTGAACAACGTGAGTCGTCGCTTGAGGCACTCAAACGGCTTTGTGAGCACTTGGAACCAGGCGGACGTCTCATACTTGATCTTTTTTTACCGGAAAAGGGTTCTAGCATGTCTCATAACGAGGGGGCTCGACAACGTTTCACTATCCCAATGGTGACATCATCTTAATGGAAGGACAATGTGTCGAAGCTGGTAATTTCTTTCATCAGTACCGAGTCAACTACCTAAAGTATGAAAAATGCGATAATGGGGCATTGAGCCAGACTGAACTTCAACGTTTTGCTTTACGGTGGTATGGTGTAGAAGAATTTAGGTACATTTTGCAAGATATCGGGTTTACTGATGTAACCGTTTGTGCGGATTTCAACGATGAAAAAGAGCCGACCGATGGAAATCAGAAATTCGTTTACAACGCTGTAAAGAGATAATCTAATGTAAAGGCAACGCCTCTGATAAATTGTGAAGGGGCGTTATTGATAGTATTGTTCTTTTCAACTAACGAATACACACTTGAAAAACTTCCAGATCGATGGATTACATGATTATACGGTTTTGGAGCGTGAGAAGCTCGCGTAGCTGTCGGGCAGAAGTGTTGAATAATGGCAAAAATAATAAAATGGGAGTAGGATCAAGAGTTCAGATCCTTGGGTAGACCCTAGACTGAAGGAGGCTTCCAGTATGGCAACCGAACAATCGACAATGCTGTTGAACTTCAAGTCCGATGATTGTGCATGCCTTAGGGAGACAGCGGAATTAGCAGCCAAGGGGATTATGGAATTTGTTTCAGTAGCCCAGCCTTGTTTCATGAAAGCGGCCAAAGAAGGTTGGTTCGTGTTTGATGGAATTATCGGCCCATATGGGTTGCTATTGCTTAAAAGTGCCACAGTGGATGAACAAGACATTTCCCCCGAAAGATTCGTCGATGTATTAGAACGGACCATGAGAATCTACTATCTTACAGATTTGAACATATCTGTAATGGGAGAAATATGGGCACAAAAAGAGTGGGCGAAGGCTAGATATCCGATTTTTCGCGAGGCCGTTGCCTGTTATAAAAGTGGTCTTTACCACGCGAGTGTTTCGACGGCTTTACCATTAGTCGAAGGAATCCTTACTGCACGAAGTGGCTTAGAACCATTCTCACCTATTAAGGCACTAAAACGACGAGCTAGAGAAATTGATGCATCCGGGCAATTAAGCGTCGTTATCGACAATCTCTATAAGGACACTCGTACTTTTGATTGGATGTTGGAAAAATCATTGAACAGGCATGGTGTATCTCACGGCGTTGATCTGAATTTCGGAACCAAGCGGAAAGCACTTCAAATGATTGCCCTACTAAACGCGCTTGTAAACATTTAGAGAGGCAGCGTTTGGAGTCATCGAAAGGAATACAATCAATGTTCGGCGGAACGGAGAGTCGGAATGAGAATAGTGGTGTGGAGTAATTTCGATGTAAACTTCCCAATTGAATTACCTGAAGACTGGTTGCGTTTCACTATTAAAGGTCAAAAGGGTCTAATTCGCATTAGAAACAGGCGTGGAATTCAGATTCTCGATAGATCGCAATCGCTAGAGGTAATTCCACTGTCATCCGCTGAGAGATCTCCCGTTAACGTAGAGATTAGACCATCTGCGGGGGTGAATGACTTGACCTCATCGAAAATTTCACCTTTCTCATATTACTCGGAGTCAGTAATGTTCGATCAGTCTCGTAGACCAGATTTTCGTCTGGAATTGGGGCCGAACGCCAAAGAAGAAAAGAATCTGTATTACAGTCAAATCGATATTGTGTGGTCTAAAAAGATCCCAGAAGGGGATTGGAGTCAGAATGCAAGGGACTTGGCTTTTGAGTGCACAGGAATGTTCACGAGTATCATAAGCCACTATCGTTGCATCTCGGCAGATATTCTAGCAAACCCTGACGGACAGGATATTTCGACACAAAAGCTTTGGTCATTGTTACTCAAACCGGCTGAGAGATCGTCCAGTCATGAAGATTTGGAGAGATATGTAACCGACTTTTCTAGGTTCAAAGGTAAAACGGGTCAGCCAGATACCCCTGTAGTCAACATAACCGTACCTTCTACATTCCATCCTCGTGGAGAACGACCGGAAGTAGCTGGTGTGCTTTCTAATGTACTAAAACTGGATGTTCCAATTCCTGTACATTGGAACACGTTAATTTCGGGGGTGCAGGAATATCTGATGCGAAGCAGTAATGCTACTGCGGTGATCGTATGTGGTATGGCACTGGAACTTCGAGTACGAGGTCTAGTGTACGATATTCTAATTGGACAAGGGAAGTCTCCGGCGGAAGCAGATGAAGCATGTGAAGGTACTTACGGGGGGCCGATTAGGAAACTACAGTATTTGAATAAGGAACTTCGTTCCACAAAAATTGACGAAGTCGCAGAGGATAAAATCGAAAAATGGAGGATGGAAATGTACCAGACTCGAAAACGAGTAGCACACGAAGGGTACGATCCGTCCCAACTTGAAACAAAAATTGCTATCAGAGCTACTTGTGCATTGTTGGATGAATTGGAGAAGGTCACAACTCGAAGAAATCAGTATGCATTATTGGATATAGGTGCCTCGATTTGTGCTCTGTATTTAATATGACCCTGGTGTTTGGATGCATTATACCAGTACGACAAATGAGGACGCTAGTTTATGCTGTCGATCAGTAGGCAGCTTAATAAAACTTGAAGTTAGCATCACTTTGCAGTAATGAAGATACTTTTTGCTTCCAAGGATGTGGAGGAATTGAATTGAGTAACATCCTTATGTTGGCGTAAAAAGTTGGGAATACAGATTTTCATCGCTTGCACTTTCTAGTACAATTATAGAAAAAAGTAAAAGTGATGATGTATGGCAAAGAAGAATATAAATGCTTTAAGTTTATTTCGACTTAGGAGCATTTTCGAACAGAAGAAATGGCCGATTGAAGATGATAGTAATGAAAAGAGTACTTTTAACCGATTCTGTTCTTTATTATCGATTCTTTCTGACGATCAGCAAAAATTTATTCTTGAGCTCACTGAGCATTTTGAAGTTATTCCAATTGATATGTATATGCCTGCTATTGTGAGCGCTACCAAACAAGTCATTCATGATTTGCGAATAGGGAAGAGCATTATAAAGACTCTTTTCTTTTTACCTCTAATTGCTCCGGAAGACAGTGGGAAAATAAAGAGCTCGACAACTGTATGGTATTTGTGTAAGAGTGGTGTTTTTAATCAAAATTCCTTCTTTAATGGATTCAATTTTTCCTTTATTGATGAAATTGAGCTCTTTTCAAACATAGGGAAGATAGACGATAAGCTTCTTGTTCTAGTCGATGATTTTGTTGGCTCGGGTGATACTGCACGAAGTGCGGTGCAAGATGTAGTGTCGAAAGGTGTTCCTAAAGACAAAATTTGCATTATGTCTATTGCGGGATTATCCGACGGTATTCAGGAATTGCGCAATGATGGCATACTTACATACTGTGATAAAGTGTTACACAGCGGTATAAGTTCCAGATATCAAGCTAATGAAGTTTCGAACAAGATGAAAATGATGAATGAAATCGAATCAGCAATTCATGTTTCAAAGAAATATGCTTTTGGATATAGACAATCCGAAGGATTAGTCAAGCTTATACGAACACCCAACAATACCTTTCCAATATATTGGTTTGAAGTTAAGAAACATAATCATTTATCACCGTTTCCGAGGAACTAGGATGTGTTGTAGTAGTGAGTGAACATACAGAACAGGATCTTCTTCTCTTCCTTGTGCTTGTAAAGAATAACGGAAACTTAGAGAATTTAGTCTCACGAGGCTATCAGTATTCTCAAATTGGAGAGATGATAAGCTATTGCATACAGAAAAACGTGATTAGACTAGTTGGTGACAAACTAGAAATCACTGATGTAGGAATGGATAATATTGAAAGTATGAGCAAAGCGGAGGGAGTATCACACAATCAAATTCTTCCTCAAAAAGAGTACTTTTTGGAGCAGCAGCTTAAAAAATATGATATATTTGTACCAGAGAATTTTGTTTGAATATCACTTGTGGGCGTTATTAGACTTACGTGTACTTTTGACACGTAGTATGGCGAGTCGCCATGCAGAGAAGCACTTACTTTCAAGCCTCAGGTTATTAAGCGTTTATTCCCTCGGAGCTTCCATAAACACTTAATAACAGCTCCGGCTCCGCCTCCGCTATACAACACTGAAATTTTATAACCAGGAAAAGGCAAGGACAAATAAAATTCCAGTGTTGTATTGAGATAAACCGATGAAGTAATAACGTCCACACAATAGTAAAGAGGTTCATATGGATTGGAGTACTTATCAGGAGAAGTTTTACCATAGTGCTAAACTCAAAGGCTGTTCTGATGAGTACATCAGTAACTGTCTTCATTATGCTCAAAAATTTGTTGATAGGAATTTACCGGTCATTTTTGATACTCAGCACTTGTCGTTGCTTATTGGCATCGACGAAAAATACTTATTTAAGGTGAGCAATCGACAGGATCTATTTTATAGGCATTTCGCTATACCTAAAAAATCTAAAAATGGATATAGAGAAATAGCTGAACCGTTACCTAACCTTAAAATCATACAGCAGTGGATACTAGATGAAATACTTTATTACATTCAACCTAGTATTTATACAAAATCTTACAAAAAAAGTTCATCTATTAAGGATAATGCTCGATTCCATCGTGGTCAAAAAAAAGTACTTACGATTGATATTGTAGATTTTTTTGGGCACGTGAAATACAGCCAAGTTCGGCGCTTGTTTTCAGAAATTGGATATAGGTTACCAGTTGCAACAATGCTGGCTAGACTTTGTACTTTGAATGAATGTTTACCGCAGGGAGCATGTACAAGTCCGGCCATATCAAATTTAATTTTTAAAAACATAGATTATCGCATATCGTCTTACGCACGAAAATTAGATGTTCGGTATACTCGGTATGCCGATGACCTTACGTTTTCTGGTGATTTTGATCCTGGACGCGTAGTGAATTTCGTTAGGTATGTATTGAATGAAAATAATTTTACTGTAAATGACGGAAAGACACGCTTGAGGGAACAACATCAAAGACAAGAGGTAACTGGAATAGTTGTTAATACAAAAATGCAAGTCAGTAAAGAATTGCGTAGAAAGATTGGACAAGAAGTCTATTACATACGGAAATTTGGCCTCAAGTCTCACCTTCGCAAAATTGGTGCTGAGGTGACCCCAGAATCGTATTTGAGACGTTTAATGGGGTTATGCAATCATGCAGTATTCGTGAATTCTAAAGACTCGAAACTTAAAAGTGATTTGACATTTCTTAAAAGCTTGTATCGTGAATTAGATACTAGAGGAAATATAGAAAGGAGAGAATGATGAGTTCAGATTGTTGAAGTGACAGCTTTGTAATGTTCAACAGTAAAACAACAGTAAAACAACAGGTTATACTTCAGATTCCTGTGTATTATGGTATAGAGCACAAATATCAAAAGACGCTTGCAGATGCAGGCGTCTTTTTAGTATGTCAAGGAGGTGGTCATCATGTGAAGTCGAGCAGAAGACAAGCGAAATTACAAACTGTCCTCGCCCTCGCACAATCCGTGCGCGTATGGCGTCGAGTCGGACGGCGTTTAAGGGCGGGGGATCCGGCACAACAAAGGGGTGTTGATATGAAAGGACAGCGCAATGGCGCGCATGCCCCATCGAAGGCAGAATTGCTTGAGGATCGTGAAAGAAAGCGCAAAAAGCTTGAGCGTCTTATGTCCAGCGAGAACACATACCGGCGCAAGCGCGGGGGAGCAATCACTTCGCAACGCCACAAAATAGATTGAACATAGCCAAGAACGGAGACCTTTACCCACTGAATTTGCGAGTGATTCAGATTGGACACTCGCCCGTCCTTGAGTACGTTTAGCAGGAATCCCCAATCATTTGCAGAATGTGTGAGTGGGAGGGTGATGATAAATGGAAAATGAATTTGGCCGATTTTTAAAGGCACAAGTAAAATTAGTATCAGCATCAAGTTTAGAAGGACTTGAATCAGAAACAAATCGATTTCTAGCAGAATACCAGCAAAATCAAATCGTGAGCATTGAGGTAGCTGTATCGAATCCAAGTTCAAGTGTTTCGACGACCTATATAGCCACCATTGTGTATAGGACTGCGATATAAAAAATCCAGTTTTATGCAATCAACCCGCTTAAGCGGGTTTTTCTTTTGTCCAGATGAGGTGATACGATGCCGAACAGATCGAAACGCCCATGCGCTAGACCTGGTTGCAATGTTCTCACCCGCGAAAGTTATTGCGATGAGCACAAGCAAGAGGCTTGTCGTTATGACCATGAGCGCGGTACGGCAGCGCAACGGGGCTATGATTCGCGATGGCAAAAGGCCAGGGCTGCGTATCTTCGCAAGCATCCGCTATGTGTCCAGTGTGAGCGCGAAGGGCGGCTGACACCGGCGACAGTGGTCGATCATAAGGTCCCACATAAAGGCGACAAGAAACTCTTTTGGGATTCGAAGAACTGGCAGCCAATGTGCAAGTCTCATCATGATGCCAAGACGGCAAGAGAGGATATGGGCGCATGGTGAGATGTACGTACTGCGGATCATACGAGCACCCGATTAGCTTATGTCCAAAGACATTCCATGGATCCGCCAATCGTCAGTGGCATTTACGGTGCGCCTATTGCGGCAGTAACGGTCACAGCGTTGAGTATTGCCCAAAGACATGGGGTGGCGAGGCTAACCGATGCAAAAAGCCCGATGGGACGTGGCTGACAGGTCGTTAGACGCTGATTTCCTAATGTAAGGAATGAAAACAGAGATATTTCGTTTATTACCAAAAGTTTCCACACGAAGGGTAGGGGGTATCCAAATCCTTACAGGATTTAGCCAAAAGACCGCGCGGGCCAACGGGGCGCACAAAATTCCCCACGGGATTTTTCAGAAAGGAAGGTTTTTATGGCAGGGCAGCGCCAACCGATTGATTTATTGCTGATCAAAGGCAAAAAGCACCTGACAAAATCTGAAGTCGAAGAGCGTAAATCATGCGAGATACGCGCGCCAGCAGATAAAGTTAAGGCGCCCTCGTATTTAGACAAGGAGTGCAAAAAGGAATTCAACAAATTGGCCAAGCAACTCGTAGAGATTGGTATTATGTCTAATCTCGATGTGGATGCATTGGCCCGTTTTGTTTTGGCGCAGAAAATGTATTTGCGCGTCACGCAAGAACTACTTGAGGTTGATCCCATGATACGTCGCAATGATGGGACGCTGATTTCTGCCAATAACGTGTATGCGAATTTGCTCCAATCGCAAGACAAGCTTTTTAAGCAGTGTCGTCAAGCAGCGAGTGACCTTGGCCTGACCATATCGTCGCGCTGTAGGTTGGCACTGCCGAAAAAGGAAGAAGTAAAGGAACTTACTGAAGAGGAAAAACTCTTTGGTGGTAAGGTGTGAGTGAAAATCTAGTCCAGCGTATCGTCGGTTACGCACAGTCAGTTGTAGATGGCCGTGTTGTCGCATGCAAAAAACATATCGCAGCTTGCCGTAGATTTTTAAAAGACATTGAGCGATTGGCCGACGACGATTATCCCTTTGATTTTGATGTCGACGAGCTTTATGCATTTGATAAGTGGGCGTCGATGTTTAAGCATACAAAGGGCGTCCTGGCCGGGCAGCAAATTAAGCTGACCGATTTTCAGCTGTTTGTTGCGGCGAACATATTTTGCTGGAAGCACAAGGTATCAGGTGCTCGTCGATTTCGTCGGGCGTACATTCAACTGGCACGCAAAAATGCTAAATCACAGCTTTTGGCCCTCATCACCTCATATTTAGCTTTTCTTAGCGGAGAACAAGAGGAATGTTACATTGCCGGTTGGGGGCGCGAACAGTCCAGCATCGTCTACAACGAGATTGCCAGTCAGATCCGTGCCTGCGATTTGCTCAAAGGGAAGTACACGGACAGTTATGGCCGCATTACGCATTTGAAAAGCGGATCTGTTATCCAACCTCTGTCCAAGGAATCACGCAAGACCGGCGATGGTAAAAACCCGAGTATTGCTGTCATCGATGAATATCACGTCCATGAGACGAGCGAAATTTATGATGTGCTCATTTCCGGCATGGTTGCCCGGCAAAATCCACTCATTGTCATCATCACGACCGCAGGATTTGACTTATCCAGGCCATGTTTTACTGAATACCAATATGTATCAAACATCATCGATGAGAACTCGCCGATTGAAAACGACGAGTATTTTGTCCTGATCTGCGAGTTGGACCCGGATGATGACATCAACGATGAGTCGGTATGGGTAAAAGCAAATCCGATTGTGTCCACTTATGAGCAGGGTTTAGACGCGTTGCGCAGTGGTCTAAGGGCTGCACTGGATGTCCCTGAGAAAATGCGCAGCTTTTTGACCAAGAACATGAACAAATGGGTGGACATGCGAGAGAACGGCTATATGCCAATGGACAAGTGGCGCGCCTGCGGAGCGGACGAGATGCCTGATTTGCACGGTGTTGACTGTTATGTCGGTGTCGATTTGTCAAAAAAAATCGACTTAACCAGCACCTCTTTTGAATTCCCATTGCCGGATGGTCGATTTGCGGTAAAAAGCCACTCGTTTTTACCAGAGGATACGCTGGCAGAGAAGCGACAAACAGACAAGGTGCCCTATGACTTATGGGTAAAAGACGGATGGATAACAGCAACACCTGGCGCGGTGGTCGATTATCGGTTCATCCGATCTTACATCGAACGCGAGGCGAAAGAGCATGGATGGCGGATTAAAGAAATCTGCTATGACCCATATGCCGCCACTCAATTTGCACAGGATTTGGAGTCGGATGGATACACGGCAGTAGAGATACGACAAGGAACGCGGACGCTTTCAGAACCCACAAAAAACTTCCGTGAAGAAGTGCTGGCTGGAAATATCGTTCACGACAAAAATCCCGTCCTGACTTGGGCCATGGGTAACGCGGTCGAGAAGATTGATCACAATGAAAACATCATGCTCGACAAGGAAAAATCCACGGATCGCATTGACCCGGCTGCAGCGCTGATAAACGCACATGCGCGAGCGATGGCCATTGATAAATCTGAATCGGTATATGAGCGAAGGGGGTTGAGGAAATTGTGAAGTTACCGAAATTCATCACAAATTTGGCTCTAAAGGTTGCTGCCAGTGGGGCATATACGCCGGATGAGTTATATACGCGAATGGAGCGCTCTATTTTCGGCCATGTGCACTCTGGTGTCCACGTCACCGAGGAAACGGCAATGCGGTTCATCACTGTTTATAGTTGTGTTCGAGTCCTGGCCGAGACGCTTGCATCCCTACCACTCTTTGTCTACAAATCACCGACTGGTGGAAACGCCGATGTCGTTCCTGACCATCCACTTTATGAACTACTTTATGACCAACCAAATGACGAGATGGATACAGCCACATGGCGCGAGACGCAGATGGGGCAATTAGTGTTGTCTGGGAATTGCTATTCGGTCATTACGCTTAATGGCCGAGGGAATGTAGTCGACATCTACCCAGTGCCATGGACGCACTGCCAACCTTTTCGTGACCCAGCTGACATGAAAATCAAATACAGGATCACGGATCGGGGACAATCGCTGATTTATCCGGCTGAAAAGGTATTTCACGTCCCTGGTTTGGGCTTTGATGGCATCATGGGGTATTCACCTATTCGGATGACTGCTGAATCGATCGGTTTGGGGATTGCTGCAGAGGAATTCGCAGCAAGGTTTTACGGCCAAGGGATGAATATGGGTGGCGTTGTTGAGGTTCAGAGCGAAATGAGTGATACGGCCTTCGAGCGTTTTAAAAATGACTTGGAAGAACGCGGAGCAGGCATGCATAACTCGTGGAAGCCATTAATCCTTGAAAACGGTGCGAAATTTAACCGCATTCCGATGCCGTTGACAGATGCGCAGTTTGTCGAGTCGAGGCAGATGAACCGTGACGACATCTGTGGCCTTTTTCGTGTGCCGCCTCACATGATTGCGAATCTTGACCGCAGTACGAACAACAATATTGAGCAACAGTCGCTTGAGTTTGTGAAATACACGATGCTCCCATATCTCGTGAAGTGGGAAAAGCGTATCAGCATGAAGTTGCTATCTGCAAAAGACCGTCAGCAAGGATATTACGCCAAATTTAACGTTGAGGGATTGCTTCGCGGTGACTATTTAAGCCGCCAGCAAGGGCTTGCGGTGCAACGCCAAAACGGCGTAATCAGTGCGAATGACTGGCGCAAGTTGGAGGAAATGAATTCACGTAGTGAGCCAGGTGCCGATGCATTGCTCGTTAACGGAAACATGATTTCCGTTGATAATGCAGCTGCCGCTAGTCCCAAACAACAACCAACTGGCGGAGGAGGTGAACAGAATGCCGAAAAACCGTAAAAAGTTTTGGGATATGCGAAACGACGCTCAAACCGGCAATGGCCAATTGTATTTGTATGGCCCCATAGACAGCGTGTCATGGTGGGGCGATGAAGTCACTCCGCAGCAGTTCCAACAAGAATTGGCTGCACTCGGGAATGTGCCAGTGATCGATGTCTACATCAATAGTCCTGGCGGAGACGTGTTTGCAGGACAAGCCATCCACTCCATGTTGCAGCGTAATCCAGCGCAGGTCCACGTCCACATTGATGGATTGGCCGCTAGTATCGCCTCTGTGATTGCGATGGCCGGTGATATAGTCACAATGCCCCGGAACGCAATGATCATGGTCCATAATCCATGGACGTTTGCGATGGGTAATTCTGCTGATTTTCGCAAGTTGGCCGATGATTTAGATCAGATCCGTGTGAGTCTGATTGCTGCATATCAAAACAAAACCAGCCTCTCAGACGATGAGATTATTGCATTGCTGGAGGCAGAGACATGGCTTACGGCTGATGAAGCCGTGGCCAAGGGATTTGCTGACCAAATCGAACAGTCCAAAGAGGTTGCAGCGTCCATGCGCGGCGGAAAATTGATGATGAATGGCCTTGAGATGGACCTATCCAACTATCGTCACCCTCCTATTTTGGCAGACATCAGTCCTGATGACTTTAAAGGCACGCCATTCGCGGATCTGCCTATTGTGGACGAGGATTTTAATCCTGATGGTATCAGTGATGCCGAGATCATCAAAGAGATCCTAGGTGCGAACGGGGAAGATTGGGATGCAATGAAAAAGGCACATCTTGCTTATGCGCCTGGCGCTGATTATGGTGGGGATCCGCCGACTGAAGAGGATGCGTATAAACTCAAGATTGCCCGTCGTCGCAATGGCAAGCTGACTGTTTATTGGCGGCAACTGACATCCCGTGTGGCCTATCTCAATGGCGCACGCGAGGGAGTGAACATTTCCAAGGAAGCCAAGCAGCAAGCATGGGACCATGCGATGAAATATTACGACAAAAAAGGTGTGCCGGAAAAAGATCGCCCGACACCAAAGTTTGACGACAAACTGATTCCTCGCACACGAGGCAATGCGGATCTCATCATTGCTGGCAATGCAGATAGCCACACAGACAAGCCAAATCTTATTGATCTTTACGAAAGACGCTTAAAAAACAATGAAAAGAGGTTGGCCCCGTGAATAAATTGCAAGATTTGCTGGAAAATCGCGCTGAAGCAATCCAAAAACAACGTGCATTTTTGGATAAAGCAAAAGAAGAGGAACGTGACCTGACAACCGAGGAAGTGTCTGCTTTTGATGCATTGGACACAGAAATCGAGGGTCTAGACGCGGATATCAAGGCAGAGCGTGCCAAAATTGAGCGCGAACAGAAAGTGGCCGCACGGGAGAATGAGTTGGAAAAACCTTTGAATACGCCATTCCGTCCCTCATCCCTCGAAACACAGGCGAAAAAGTTGGATAACGGCGGCTTCAAGAATCTTGGCGAATTCTTGGATGCCGTTCGTTTCGGGGATAGCAAAGGTAGAATTGAAGCATTGACGAAAGATGCGCAACACTCAAATGGGATCCCCGTTCCAGAGGCATTTCATGCGTCGTTTATGCCTCAATATCGAAATGAATTTTCTGTCGGCACCGGCTCCGATGGTGGCATCATGGTTCCTGGTCGTTTTGATCCCACAATTCAAAAGTTGGATCCGGAGTCTTATATCGTTCGTTCGCGTGCCATGGAGATTGCTGCGGGGGATCCGCCTGATGGAAAAGTCACGATGCCTGCGCTAAGCCAAGGGTCGAATGGCGTATATGGTGGTGTCCAGGTTAATTGGGTATCAGAAGGCGAAGGTGCCGAAGATACGGATGCAAAATTTGGTGAGATCGAACTTTTGCCACAGGAAGTAAATGCACAAATGACGGTTACAAACAAACTCCTGCGTAACTGGGATGCTTTTTCTTCTTTTGCGACTAATCTCATGCAAGGTGCGATTGCTGAAGCAGAAGACATTGCATTTTTGAATGGATCTGGCGTTGGAAAACCACTCGGGGTAGTGAATGCAAAAGGCGCGATTTCAGTTCCGCGACAGACTGCCAACTCCATCTCTTATATGGACACGATCATGATGCTGCAGGGTTTATACCCGGCATCCCGTTCCAAGGCCGTATGGATTGCGAGTCAGTCCATCATGGCGCAAATCGCGACGCTGAAAGATGAGGCTGGGAACTACATCTATATTCAAGGAGACGCAACACGCGCAATCCCTGCCACCTTGGCTGGTATTCCGATCATCTTCACCGGCAAGACATCCACAATCGGCAATAAAGGTGATTTGATGCTGATAGATTTCAGCGCCTACCTGGTCAAGGATGGTTCTGGCCCGTTTGTTGAGACATCCCAGCATGTGAAATTCGCGCAATCTAAGACGGTGATCAAAGTCACTTGGAATGTGGATGGACAGCCATGGTTAACCGCTCCGCTTACGCTTGCGGATGGTGCGACAAAAGTGTCTCCATATGTTCTTCTCGACGTTCCGAGCGCCTAATTCTCTCAACCACAAGGAGGTTTTTTGATTGAGTAAGTTAATCAGTGAGACGGTCAAGATTGACCAAGCTTTTGCGCCCGCAGACATCAGCGCCACCAAGACCAGCGCCTATTTCTCGATGGCCAACTACCGCCGTGTTCTGGCGGTGTCCAATGTGGCATCGATAGCCGAAGGTAAGACGACAACCATCCAATTGATGCAGGCCACAGACGATCAGGGCACCGGCGCCAAGGTTTTGGGTGATGCGGTCACAGTCAATGGCGCGGGTGCGGCGGTGTCTGCGACTGTGGAAGCCTTTGCGTCCGACCTGGACGATGGCTTTACGTGCGTCGCCGTGCAGATCGTATCTACGGCAGACAGCCCGATTTACGGAGCTGCGTTGCTATTGCGCGGTGACGGTCGATACGGAACGGCATCCGAATAAGCCAGCGAGGCGGTGAAACTATGGATACCTATACAGTTATTGCCGATTTTCGGGACAAGGAAACTGGAAAACTGGTCTGCAAAGGCTCAACCATCGAGGCAGACGACGAGCGTGCCAAGGCGTTGCAAAAGGCGGGTGTTATCGGTGCCGATCCTGTATCTGATGACGATACTGGCGATTTGGAGATTAAGCACCTTGGCGGCGGAGTTTATCTGTTACCCAACGGCGAAAAAGTCAAGGGTAAAGAGGCCGCCATAGCCGCGCTTGCCAACATAGAGGCGGGTGATGGTGATGGCGCTAAAACAGGTGACGGCACCGGCCAATGAACCGCTGGGGCTTGATGATGTCAAAACTTATCTGAGAGTGGACGGAGACGACGAGGACACATTTATCACGTCGCTCATTACGGCCGCGCGGACGTACTGCGAAACTTTCCAAAATCGTGCCTATCTCACTCAAACGTTTGACCTAACGCTTGACCATTTTCCGCGCTTTCCGCTATCGCTACCACGGCCACCACTACAATCCGTTGAGTCATTTACCTACATCGACAAAGATGCCGTATCCACCTTGTGGGACGTGTCCAATTACATCGTGGATATGGACTCGGAGCCTGGGCGCATAGGGCTTGCATACGGCATCTTTCCGCCGCGAGTGACATTGCAGCCCATGAGTGGTGTAAAAATCCGGTTTACGGCTGGCTATGGCGATGTTGATGCGGTGCCAGCGGTGGTCAAACAGGCGATGACGATGCTGATTGGGCACTGGTATGAGCATCGGGAGGCGGTTTTGACCGGCACGGCGAGCAAAGAAATCGAGTTTGCCGTTACCGCGCTCTTATCACCAGACCGGGTGATCCCGCTATGATGACACGAATCGGCGATTTACGGCGCAGGGTGACGTTGCAGAGCCAACAACAAACGCGCGATGAGGATGGCATGGTGAACATTGCTTGGGTTGATGTTGCGACCGTGTGGGCATCCATAGTCAGTGTCAGCGGAAAAGAGTATTTTTCAGCGGCTGCGGTTAATGCGGAGACGGATAAAAAAGTCACAATCCGCTATCGATCAGATGTTGACTCGTCATGGCGTGTCATGGTGGATGGACAAGTCAACGAGGTGATTGATCCCCTTGATGAGGACGGGACACGACGGTTTTTAACACTCATGTGTAAGGCGGTGATGACAGGATGAGCGCAAGTTTTGATGTAACGGGCTTTGAGGACTTTGTTGCGCGCCTGCAGCAGATGGGTCGCAAGGGCAACACAGCGCTAAACCAAGCATTGCGCGCTGGCGCCGAACCGATTGCAGACGCGATGCGGGAAAATGTCAATGTCAGTAGCCGGAATGAAGTCCACGTGAGAGACGACATCACGATTGGGCGCGTGCAAACGAATCAGGATGGCATCAAATCCATTTCCATCGGACCATCGGCAAAAACAGCATGGCGCGCGAAGTTTTTGGAATTTGGCACCTCGAAGATGACGGCAAAACCGTTTATCCAGCCAGCTATCGATGATGAACGCGGCGAAGCGTTTGAAAAGATGGCCGATGTGATGCGGGGGGCGTTGGATTGATCAATCTATCGTCAACAGTATCAAGCATCTTGTGCAATGATGCGACGCTCACTGGCTTGCTTGGCGGTGAGCGTGTTTATCTGATTCGGGCACCGAATGCGGATGAATATCCACGCATCACCTTTTTCGAGTTGAACAATTACGGATCCAACTTTGCGGATGATACAGAGTTGGAGAGTGAGATCAAATATCAGATTGATGTGTGGCACAAAGGAAACCCGAATCCGATTGCCCTTGAAGTGGACAGGGTAATGCAGGAGAACGGGTTCATTCGCACGTATTCGACTGACATATACGAAGACGATACGAACGTGTTTCACAAGGCTTTACGATACCGCACGCAAACGGAGGGATAGAAATGGCAGTCGTAGGTTTAAGGGGATTTGTCTATGCCGTACTCAAGACGGATGACGACACCGGCATCACATATGACACGATTACACCGATCATCAATATTGCATCCGCAAAGATCCAACCAAAAACGAGTGCGGATGTGCTTTATGCCGACGATGGACCGGCAGAAACGGCATCAACGGTAGGCGAGATTGATGTAAGCATTGAGCTTTCTGATGTTCCTCCTACTGACCAGGCAGCATTGCTCGGTCATACGGTAGACGAGAACGGTATTCTGGTGCGTTCAACAAAAGATGTGCCGCCATATGTAGCAATTGGTTTCATATCGCAAAAAAGTTCGGGGAAAGACCTTTATGTGTGGTTGCTGAAAGGCCGGGCACAAGTGCCTGAAGGGGATTATGCCTCGAAAGCCGACAAGACGACTTTTGGTACCTCGACCATTGACTTTACCTTTGTGCGCCGGGATGCTGATAAAGCATATCAGGCCATTGGTGACGAGGATAGCGCAGCATTTACAGGTGGGGCAACATTTTTTAACAAGGTATACGGCGATACGACAGCCGCAAGTTAATCACTAATAGCAGGAGGGCCAAAAAGGCTCTCCTATTTACATATTGGAGGGATATGAATGCCAGCATCAGATGTCAAGTTAAAGCCCATACCTGTGGAATTGGACAAAAAGCGCAATCTCAAGTTTGATATGAACGCTTACGCCGAACTTGAAGAGAAATTTGGTACCGTGCAGGCGGCATTGGACTTGCTTAATAAGCAACAGTTTAAGGCTACACGTTTTTTGCTGTGGGCCGGATTGCAACATGAGGATGAGAACTTAACGGAACATCAGGTCGGCGCCATGGTCAGTCCTGCGGATTTGGCGCACATTTCGGAGCCACTGATGCAAGCAATAATGGATTCACTGCCAAAGGAAGATGACTCAAAAAACAAGTAAGCCAGTCTACACCAGAAGATGGGGCGTGGGACTGGCCGCAATTGTATTATGCCGGAACTGTGGTTCTGAAAATGGACGAGGAAACATTTTGGAAGTCGACTCCAAGGAAGATGGACGAACTTTTGAAGGTGCATAGCAAGATACTTTCGCCAACAAAGAAGGAAAAAGAATCTTTGGTGCCGATTGATCAGATTCTGTTTTAACTACGTCTCGTATAGACCGGATCGATATTTCCTCCATTGTTGCAGTCAATGGTCAGGCTGGATATTTTGGTTACTTCAGCGGTGATATTGCCAAATAAAATATCGCCTAATTGTTTTGCGGCGGCTCTTCCTTCTTTATCTGGATAAATTGATGTATACACATCTACAGAGTCGCCGTGAAATTCAATTTTTTTTATGAGTCCATACCATGATGTCGATTTAAAGTTATCATCCAGAAGCTTTTGTGTTTTTTGTTCATTTTCTTTGTCGGAGTTAGTTTGTGCCACAACTACATTTGTGCTTGAATTTGTAGTTGCCACAGTTGGCGAATCACTGTGATGGGTAGAAATAAAGATAATCACGATTACCAAGGCCACGAGCATACCTATGATTCCATTTTTATTTTTTATATTATCTCCCCCTATCTCTTTTTAGTATATGCAAAATAATTCCGTTTTTACATAGATGAGTCGCCTATTCAGACGGCTTTTTTGTTTTGAAGGGAAGTGATCGATATGGCCGATGAAGAGGTTGGAAAACTAGTCGCCACGCTTACAATGGACAGCCTTGGTTTTCAGGATGGCATTGATGGAATCAATCGGCAACTGAAGATTATACAGAGCGAATTGAAACTAAGCACGGCTCAATTTGGTGCCTTTGGTTCAGCGACCGATAAATTAGGCGCACAGGCGGCTTCATTAAGCAAACAGATTGATCTTCAGGCGGCCAAAGTCGATTCTCTGCAAAAATCATTGGCGAAAAGTGCGGAACAAAGTGGCGAAGGGTCTAAACAAACCGACCTTTTAACGAGGAAGGTCAATCTGGCACAAGCTGCCTTGTTCACCATGCA
Source organism: Alicyclobacillus fodiniaquatilis (assembly GCF_042678105.1). NCBI lineage: Bacteria > Bacillati > Bacillota > Bacilli > Caryophanales > Alicyclobacillaceae > Alicyclobacillus > Alicyclobacillus fodiniaquatilis. The sequence continues at coordinate 214,774 of NZ_JBHUCX010000028.1, read as the reverse complement.
GCAGCGATTGGATTCAACAAATAGCGCTTTGAAGGAACAGAGTGTCGGTGTTGATGACTTAAACAACACGCTGGCTGGACTACAAAGGCAGTTAGGTGTTGCTCAAAGTGCATACAAACTGTCTATTGCAGAATTTGGGGATATGGCCAATGCGGGCCAAATATTAGAGACGAAGATTAAGTCCCTGACTGATCAGATTTCCACACAACGGCAGATCGTTGACGAATTACAGCAAACCTATCAAAAGTCCGCTGAAACGCTCGGTGAAAATGCTGATACAACACAAAATCTCGCTGTTAAAGTGAATGACGCAAAAACTGCATTGCTCAACATGGAAACAGAACTCCAAAGGGCGAATAAGGATTTATCATCCTTTAACAGCGGTATGAAGGAATCAAGCAATCAAGCGCACGAATCAAATGGGATATTTAGCACACTTGGAGAGACAATCAAATCGGCATTAGTTTTTAGTGCAGTCTATGAAGGTCTCAATTTAGTGAAGCAAGGGCTTGAAAATGTAATCAGTGCGGGCATTCAATTCGATTCGCAAATGCAAAATCAAGAAATAGCCTTTACGAATTTGTTGGGATCTGCGAGTAAGGCTAAAGAAATGCTGAATCAATTGGCCGATTTTGCCCAAAGCACACCGTTTGATCTTACTGGCGTTGAGCAATCAGCAACGCAAATGCTAGCGATGGGTTTTGATGCGCAACAAATCTTACCGGACATGAAAGCCATAGGGGATGCTGCGGCTGCCCTCGGTCTGCAAACTGATGGAATACAACGGCTCTCTCTTGCTCTCGGTCAATTACGCACCCACGGCACCGCAGATGCTCAAGACTTGGACCAACTCACGGAAGCGGGTATCCCGGCTTGGGACATGCTTGCTCAATCAATCGGAAAGTCCATCCCTGAATTGCGCGATATGGTTCAAAAGGGTCTAATCCCCGGTAAACAGGCATCAGATGCTTTGATTGCTGACATGGAAGCAAAATATCCTGATATGTTGCAGAAAATGAACAGTAGTTTTACATCGGAGATGGGTAACCTCGGGGACTCATTTAAGCGCACATTTGGCGACATCATGCAGCCAGAATTTAATTGGCTGACAAATACGGCATTGCCCGAAGTAAACAGCAAAATGAATACGTTTCGCCAAACACTTGAACAGGCAGGGACGAGTGCTGCGTTTAAAACCATCCTTCCAGCTTCTGTTGTTGATACAGTGGATGAATTTGCTGATGGGATTAAGTCGATATTCTCTTTTGTCGAACAAGATGGTCCCGAAATAAAAGCAATCCTAGAGGGAATTGCAGCAGGATTCGCAGCCTTTGCCATTGCAACGACTGTTGAGTCAGCCATTGCAGCTTTAAATAAGCTCATCGTGGTGTTTGAAACGCTGGATCTGGTGATGGGTGCAAACCCTCTTGGTGTTATGGCAGTAGCCATCGGGGCATTGGTGACCGCAATTGCACTTTTACGTAAGGCGTGGACATCGGATTGGGGCGGTATTCAAGAAAAAACAGAAGCTGTCGTCAATGTAATCAAAAGCTATTTTGTTCTTTTGGTCAAAGGCATCGAAACTGAATTTGATGGGCTTGAAGCAGGTGTCCTTGCCATCCTTGAAGACATCATGAAGATGGTCCAGCCAGTAATCGGGATTATTGGCAAGATTGCTCCGGGTTTTGAGTCTGGATTTAAAAACGTCGAATCATCGATTGATGATGCTCGAAAGAATTCTGTCGCGCGGCTGACTGATGCGTTAAATCAAAGTATTGGGGCGGCGGAGAATCTTGCAGTCGCCGGTCAGAACGTGGCCGCATCATTTAGTTCGGCGGCGCAGGCGGCAGCGGAGATGCCAAGTGGATTTACGGAAGGTGCAGACGGCGTACCTGTCATGCATGCGCATAATGGTCCCCAAGCGCCTGTTGTGGTTCAAACAGCCGCGAAACAAACTGTAACGGATACTGTATCAGCCACTGATACGGCGCTCCGAAATGCCATTACATCCGGAACAGGATCCTCGGTATCCTCTGCCAAAAAGTCAGCCACGCAGGCAGCAGAGGATATTGTGCAGTCCTATATGGATGGCCTCAATAACAAGCTGGCGCCATTACAACAGACCATTGACCAGCTGCAGGCGCGCATCCAGTTTAGGACGGACCAGGGCAACACATCAGCGGTCAATCAGGCCAATGTCCAGCTTGCTGAAGCCTACAAAAAACAAATGACCGGGTTACAGAGCGCCATGGCCTCGGTCAATGCGGAGATCAAAAAGCTCAACCCCAAAACACAGGCTGACGACATCGCTCAACTCAAGGATCAATATTCGCAGTTGGCGACCACCTGGTGGAATGACCGCGATGCCCTGACGAAGTTAAACACGACCGCGGATCAGGCGGCCACAAAGGTCACCAGCCTAATCAATGCAGCTGACTCAAATCTGACGCCGATGCAGAACGCAGTCAGCACGCTGCAAGCGCAGATCCAGTATCTCCAAGACTCTGGCCAGAGCACGGCGAACGCTACGAAGCAGATATCGGATCAATACAACAAAGAAATCAAATCCATCCAGTCATCGATTAAGAGTCTGACCGCAGAAATGGACAAGCTCAATCCTAAGACGCAGGGCGACTTGATCACGCAGATTAAATCCAAGATCGATGATCTGAACACATCCCTATACAACACCAAGGATGCGCTGGCGCAAATCCAGCAACAATCTTGGCAGGCAGCGGCATCTGCGTTTGAGTCAATATCCAATCAAGATATCAGCTCTATCAATACCGCTTTGCAAAACGAGCTAACCGCCATCCAGACCGCGCACCAACAGGCACTTGACCAGTTTGATGCGGTCACGCAGGCGGCTGACCAGCAGTTCCAAGATCAACTCAATGCCTTGCAACAACAATCGACGAATGACGACCGCGCCAGTCAGCAGGCGGACTGGAACTCGCAGATGACGGATCTACAGCATCAGTTGGCCGTTGCTAATCTCATGGGCGATACATCGACAATCAATCAGGTTACACAGCAGATCGCCTCTCTCAATGAGCAAATCCAGCAGCAGCAGCAAGCTTGGGCAATCCAAGACCAGGAGCAAGCCATCCAGCAACAGCAGTCAGCCTATGACGCGCAAAGAGCGGCCCAACGGACTGCTCTTGACCAGCAATATACTGACTTGGAGAACGAGAAACAGCAGGAAATCACGCTTGAAGAGAGCAAGTTCGCCGCGTTACAGACTGCGCTTGAAAGTGCAGTCCAACAAGGACAACTGACCCAGGCCCAGGCACAGGACGCATGGCTGCAGGCCATCAATGACACCGGAGAGCAGCAACTACAACTGCAAATACAAGCTGATCAAGATAACCAGAAAGAGTTAAATAGTTGGATTCAATCGTATGTGGATATCGGGAAGAAATACGGCACCAACCTTGCATCAGGACTTGTTGCAGGGTTAAACAGCATGCTTGGCGCCGTACAATCGGCGGCGGCGCAGTTGGCCAGTGCGGCATCAATGGCGATTGGGGCCGGTGCAGTGTCCGTCTCTGGTGCGGTCGCCACAATTAAGGTGCCAGCTCTCGCCAAAGGTGGCATTTTTAACGGCGCAGCGCTCGTTGGAGAAGGACGTTACCCTGAAGCGGCAATCCCATTGGATAACGGCACGATGGCCATGCTGGCGTCAGCTATTGTTGCGCAGATGCCTGGCGGGGGAATGGGTAATCAGCCAATTAACATCATCATGGATAGCCAAGTGATTGGCTCATTTGTTTGGAACGCTGCAGCAGGAGAACTTCAGGTCGCACAGCGAAAGGGGGCATAGTGGATGCCTGTCATTGCAAAACCGACATACGACAACGAGATCAAAGCGCAGCCAAGCGGTTCGACCTATCCCTGGGCCGTCTCAACAGGTGCGCTCGACGTTAACTTTGGCGGCACGATTGGCACCGATAACGCGATACAAATCATCAAGGATGGATATCAGTTTGCTTGGAAGCCAGATACCGTCGAGGTCATGGACACAGATGGCAACTTGACGGCTGTCTCTACGGTCAATGCAAACGCCGAGGCGCAGGTGTGGCAAAACCAACTCACGTACGTGGGCACCACTCCGCTGACCAGCGATGAGTTTGTTGTGCAGGGAAATCAGCTCAAGCATACCGTGCGCATGGTCGCGCCGCCTCGTCTGCCCGATGGATACACAGCCACACCGCAGTATTTGGCCATCGGTGGCGATATCGGAACGACGACAGAAGATTGGTCGGATATTGAACTGTGGGCGGATGGAGCTACGCATTTGAGCGATTTCGTCACGTCGGATGACCTGGTATTTAAAAAGAAGAGTGATGGCAGCGAGGTTTACCGGATACCACATATCGTCATGACAGATGCCGCAGGGAACGAAACAGCAGGCCAATATAAGATGGTGTTCCAGTCCAATAACACGGTCACCCTGTACATGCTTGTGGATTGGACAACGTTGCAAAATGCGGTATATCCAGTGCTGATTGACCCAACGGTGATTGTCGCGAGCGGTTACACCATTTCCGCTAATGGCGGACGGCAAATCGTTAGACTCTCTAATGGGTGGATTGTAATCGCTACGATTGACGGGATGCAATCTGTTTTATTTTACGTATCAAAAGACGACGGAAACACATGGAGTAAATTGAATGGTTGGTCATTCCCGACGACGAATGTCAATAATATATGCATTGCTTCAACGGGAACAATGGTCTATGCGTTCGTATACCGGAGTGACTTTAATACCGCTTATGTATATTGGTTTGATGCTTCTACGGTGACGAGTGGGAATTATAATGAAGTGCAAGTGTTCTGGGGATCATCCTCGTCATTCACCGATGGAGACGGTTCAATTGCAATCGATGGGAACGGAAAAGTGTGGGTTGCTGTCTCGCAGAAAGACGGTAATGGCGTTTTTCAGATTATGGTCAACACGGTCACGAATGGTGCTTCAGGTACTCCAACAGCTATCACCTCAGCTGGCGGTGCGTCGACATGCCCGAATATCGTAATATTCCCAAACAACAATGTTGCGGTGTTCTCGCAATATTACGTAGGTACATCTGGTTATACGATAATGGTTAATTTTTGGGACGGGACCAGTTGGAGTCCTTCAGGAGAAGCATTTGGCTATGCAGTACACCAGGGTTCTACAACTTTATATCAATACAGCCCGTGCGGAATCGTCGATGGGAACGGGAATTTACATTGTTTCTGGTATGGCCTTAACCCAATAAACGGCACGAATTATATAGCGATATGGCATAGCGTTTCTTCAAATAACGGCCAAACTTGGTCTCCGATTGAGTATGTGGGAATGTACCAAAGCAGCGGAATCTTTTGGTATCCGTCAGTGGGATATGATCCGAACAAGAATCAGATCTATGTTGCTTTTGGATATGAATTCAGTCAATATGGCTCATTGCTATTTTTTGCTGGCAACACAGGATCATGGACGGCTGTTGATACAAATGATTCTTCTTTAAATTATGCATTAAATAGCGGTAGGTTAGGTATACAAGTATTGTGGTCGCAGTTCAATGCAAATTCGTCCGATGCGATCAGATATATCTACCTCTACGAGGACGGGCAAGGAAATGAATCTCTTGAATACAATTCTATTTCACTCAACGGACCTCCAAACGCGCCTATCCTAAGCACCATCAGCAACTTTGATGCAACGACTGCACAAACGCTCCCATGGACGTTTAGCGATCCCAATCCGGGCGATACGCAGAGTGCGTTTGAGTTGCAGATTGTCGATGTGTCGAGCGGGTCAACTGTTGTTGATACCGGCAAAGTCGCAAGCACGACATCATCCTACGCGCTGGCCGCAAACACGCTGACCAACGGCAAGCAGTATCAATGGCGAGTTTGCACCTGGGACGAGGACGGCGCACAGGGGCCATACAGCCAATACAGTACCTTTACGACGGCGGCGGCTCCGAATGTCTCGATCACATCTCCGACTGCTGGCTCAACGGATGCCGCATCAAGTGAGACGGTGCAGTGGTCATACAGTGACCCAGGGAATAATCCGCAAGCAACATACCAAGTGCAACTGACCGATGACAGCGGCACAGTCCTTTGGGATAGCGGAGTGGTACAAAGCCAATCGGCCAGAGCACTCACGATTAGGTATACGCTTGCCAACAACACGTCCTATCACATCCATGTGACTGTCACAAATAACAAAGGTTTATCAAGCCAGGTCGCTGACGTGGCCTTTTCGACGTCATTCACGGCGCCTGCGCAACCGACAATCAAGGCCGAATCATACCAAGGATACATCGCGGTGATCATCACCAATCCCGCGCCAACTGGCAAGGAGCCAACGGTGGCATCAAATGACATTTACCGGCGCAAGAGCGGCGCAGCATCATGGACGCGGATTGCTACAGGGATGCCAATCAACTCCACCTATCCCGACTATGCCGTGGCCAGTGGCCAAAGCTACGACTACAAAGTGACCGCCACGGGAAACAACGGGACAACCATTGACAGCGAGTCGGCGACCGCAAGTATTACGTTGGCCGGTGTATGGCTCCATGACCCGCTGGACGCCGAGGGCACCGTCCACCGATTCAAGCTCATGGAGCAGGGCCGCACTGCGCAGGTGTCTTATACGTCTACGTCCATGCAATTCGAGGGCCGCACGCTGCCCGTGATGGATGTTGCTGGCCAAGAGACAAACCAGGTTGTTGTCACGATTGACTGTTTGTCTGCGGGGGGTGATTTGGATGTGTTGAGATCGCTTATCGCCAGTCAAAACACATTATGCTATCGGGACGCGCGTGGGCGGAAGATTTACGGCCTTGCGTCGTCGGTGCCCGAGACAGAGACACAATGGGGTACTCAAGTACAGTTGACCGTAAATGCGGTTGATTATGAGGAGGCGGTCTAATGACTGCAGAGGGTAGCGACTTAAAGAGAGATAGGTCGGGAAATCCATTACCTCAAGATTATGTGCCTGATGAGAGCCAGTTTGAGCCGCTTACTGGCGAGGATTTTGGCAGTGGACATGTTGGACAGGATACTGGAATCTGGGGTAAAACCGCATCTGGCATATGGCTGCCAATAAAGATATCAACTGACGGCTATCCACTTGTGGATATTGCGAATATCGAAATAATTTTGCCAACAAGCATTACTACTATTGGCCGAAAGAAAATCGTTGGCTTGTCCGGGAACCCCATGTCAGCCAGCGACACCGCACAATTTCCGAGCGAGTCAGGCGTTGAATGCACGGGCTACAGTTATGTGCGCGGAAGCATAATGACTGACCAAGCTGGCACGCTCACGATACAACATTGTGAAGACGGAGCAAGTTGGGAAGATGGCACCGTGATCACGGTTAACGCGAACGAGATATGCACCTTTAATGAGATGCTTTACGGATCATATGTCGCGTTGGAATATGCAAATGGGGCTACAGCTCAAACGTCCTTTGTCTTTGCCGCGTTTCTCGCGCCGATGTAAGGAGGGTCTATTGTGACAACAAAAGTGATCGTAACTTTTAAAGCCGCGTCAGACCCAGCAATTATTGAGGAGGTAGGCGGCGAGATTTGGAACCATCTTGGCACATTGCCTAACATATTGATCGCGGATGTGCCGGATGATCAAGTCAGCATCCTCCAACAAAATGCGGCTATATCATCTGTTGACATTGATCAGCAGCGAGCATTTAAAACCCATGCGAGACGTGGCCCAAGCGGTATACATGCGCTAGGGAACATTGCAGCCAGTACGCCATCTGGGCAAATATCAGCCGTAGGCTATTTTCAAAACTATCCCATCGCACAATTAAAACTGTTGGAGTATCACAAGCGCGGGATTACAGGTAAAGGCGTCAAGGTTTGCGTAATCGACTCAGGAGCGCAAGAATGTAGTGCTTTGAAGCTGGCCGGAGGGTGGAACTGTCTGGACAACAGCCCAACAGGATGGACAGACATCTATTGGCATGGAACGGCTTGCTGCGGTTGCGTGGCGATGTCCGGCATGGGTGGCGACATGGGCGAAGATCCTGATATCGGCGAAGCATATTTCATCGGCGCTGCTCCGGATGTGGAACTGTATGCATGTCAGATTTACACGGGTACAAATGGAGACCAGGGCTTTACAGACTCTGCGATCATTACATCTTTTGAGTGGTGTATCGCAAACCAAATGGATATCGTGTCCATCTCATGGTATGCAGACGAAGTAACCCAGGCCGTCAACGACGCGCTCACGGCGATGACCGACGCAGGGATCATCGTTTGCGTGGCTGGAGGCAACAGTGGCACGTCTGACCCTACCGCCGACAACGTAGAGTGGCCGGGAAACATCGCAGGCATGACAACCATATCCGGCACTAACCGAGTCATGGGCCGTTGCGACTGGACAAACACATATGATGCGTCAGCGAATACTCCGGATGACATCGAAAACTACCCATGCAGTGGACCAGCGATACAGTTTGGCGCGCCTGCCGGAGAGTGGCCGGAGCATATTTACAGCATTATGCCAAATTCACATGACGCAATTAGCGATGATGAGACAATGCTTTGGGGCACGTCAGCATCAGCGCCGTTTTTCGCTGGAATAGTTGCCCTTTACAAGCAGGCATATCCTGACTACACACCAGATCAGATCCTCGCAGCGATTAAGGCAGCGTGTATTAATCCTACAGGCGCGCAAGGCATTGGCGCAGGCATTCCACAACCGGACAAAGGAATCATGTCTCGGCCAGTTTACAGCCCGACTGGGCTTTATTTTGACGGTTCTTATGCCTATGCAAGTATCCCGTACGGACCGGGTATTCTTTTGAGCGAAAATTTTACTATCGAAATCCGTTGTTCATTGATGTTGGGTACATTGGGTTTTTACTTGATACAGTACAAAAACGGAACCAGTGGTGAGTATTGGGATATTTATATGGGTGATTGTTTGGAACTCGATTACGCCTACAGTTCCAGCAAAGGGGACAAAGGAGGAGGTTGCGTCTGTGATGCGGTTCCCGTAGGCGACAATGGGCTTCATACGCATACTTTTGTGGTAAAAGGAACCACATACAAGATATTTACTGATGGCATCTTACTGAACACCTATACACTCAAGGGGCCATTTATCAGTTTTCCAAATGCCGACTGGTACATCGGGCGTGATCCTGGTGGTTACTATGGAATTGAGCATGTGTTAAACACGTTCCGTGTCTACAATCAAACTGCATTGGATGATGACCAAGTAATGCAGAACGCTTTGGGAAACGTACAGCGCGAAGGGATCTCGTGGGAATTTGTCTCAGACGGCAAGACCACCGATGTATTGACAGACACGTCCGGCAATGGACTGAATGGGATTGTGGTTGGCGGTGTAGGCACCAGAGGTTAACTAGCCCTGACTGGGAGGTGATATGTTGCTGCAACTCGCTCAAGGTGCATTTACAGCCGCACAAGTTAAAGCCGCTTTGCATGCAGTTGGTGGTGCCCGGCGCATCGCTTATCGGTTCGCCCATTTGACAAAAGATGATGTGTTTATCCGGGACATCACCAGCCTTGTACAGGCTGATCAGGGCAGTATCTCCATGGACAGCTCGGCTGATCAGATTAAGCGGTCAGCCACCTTAACGGTCAAGGATGATGGACAAATTAATTGGCCTCAAGACCGAATCCAAGTTTACGCACAGCTATGTGTGCCGCCTGGTCGTATTCTTGCCGGACAGTATTCTGGTGCCTGGGTTGAGTGGCCACAGGGGATATTTTTGTTGTCCAGCCCTACGCGCAAATATCAAGGGCTTAATCGCTATCGTGATGTTCAAGCCTATGATGCCATGCAGGTGTTGACGGATGTAGGTTTTACAGCACGGTGCATCATCAACGAGGGTGACAATTATGTCGAGTTTGTCAAAGGGATCCTGACAGATGCGGGTATCACCAAGATTAACATCGACCCTTGTGACAAGACGATCCCGACATGGATGGACTGGTCGCCGGATACATCCCGCCTGGACGTGGCAAATCAGCTACTGCAGCTCATCAACTACCAGACTTTGCATGTCGATGAGAATGGATACTTTACATCTCATCCATACCAAACGCCACAAGTGAGGCCAGAGGAATACGTCTACACCACAGATGACCAGAGCGTCATATTCACCGGCGCCACAGACACGGCGGATTATTTCTCTGTGCCAAACACATGGATTGGCGTGGTCAGTGAGCCAAACGATCTCTATCTCACTTATACGTATACCAACGACGACCCAAATAGCCCGACCAGCACGGTGAGCAGAGGGCATGCCGTAACAAAGTACATCGATGTGCAGGCCACGGATTTGGATAGTCTGCAAGGCCTTGTCCAGCAACAGGCATCAAAGGACTCCATGATCCACCAGGTGAGTTTTTCGACCGCCATCATGCCGATACACAGCTATGACGACGTTTATCACTTTACGCACAAAAACCTTGGTATCGACTCTAAGTTTGAGGAGCAATCATGGACGATGCCACTCCAAGCGGGGGGGCAGATGCAGCATGTGGCAAATGAGGTGGTGCCGATTTGATGCAACCACAGCATGCGAGTAAGATTTTGCAAATCATCCGCAACGAGATCGCCAAGCAATTGGGCGGAGGGACGCAAAAACGGGTACCCAAACCTGCCGTGATGGGGATGATAGATCCCGCTTATGCATCAGGGTTGCCCAATGTGGTTTTGGACGACGACCCAAGTAAAACACCAGTTGGACCATATCCGTATTTGAGCACTTACACGCCAAAGGCCAATGATCGGGTGTTGCTCTTGCAAGTAGGCAACAGTGGCAAATACGTCATACAAGGCAAAGTGATTTATCAGTAGCGCCCATGAGGTGCTTTTTTTATGCCCTCGAAAGGAGTGAGGCCATGCTGCACACGGGTGATTTGATTTTTGTTCGTGGCCAATTAAGCAGCCTGGTCGATGACGCAATCCAGACAGGTGAGTGGCTATTGGATCATCGAGGTCAATATGTACATGTGGCTGTTTATGTCGGCGGCAACACAATCATGGAGGCACAAGGTTTCCGCCGTTCAGGGCGCGCCAACATCGGCGATTACGCGGAGTATTATGACATTGGTCACATCAAGATGACGGACGATCAGCGGGATCGGTTTTTGGCTGCGCTTCATGATGAGGACAATCTTCCTTACGACTGGCCAGGCATCTGGTGGCTGATCGTCTACATACTGACGTGCAGGCGCATAGGTGGCCAATACAGAGAGCGGCGCCGTAGGTATTGCAGCAAGTACGTCGGGTGGGCGCTCCGACAAGCGGGGATCATCGTCAACGACCGCACTCCGCAGGATTTAGCAGACAGCAGCCCGACAATCAGCATTGAGAAGGTGGGTGCGGTGTGATGGGAGAGCCGATACCGGAGTGGGCGCAAGACATCCGAGAAAGAGTTGTCCGCATCGAGACCATGGTCACCGATAGCGGAAACACAAAAGACAAGGCGGATGCAGCGGACAATCGATCCAAAGAGAATGATCGACGGCTCACCAAACTTGAGGATAGTCACACATGGCTTTGGCGCACCGTGCTTGCCTCGCTCATAGGCGCAGGTGTGGCATATCTATTCTCACGTATACACTAAGGAGGTGGTCAACCATTGACAAAAATTAAAAAAGCAGTGGACTGCGCGACAGTCCTCACGGCATCGTCTGCCCAAGCGATTAAGCACGCCGGGTACGGTGCCGTTTTGCGTTATTTGGGCAATTGGCAAAAGTCTCTTGGCGCAAAAGAGCCAACAGCAATTCTCAATGCCCGCTTGGTGCTCGGCTTGATTTGGGAGGGCGATCCGACGAGCGTCAAAGATTTTACGGCGGCGCAGGCAAAGTCGGACGTCCAAGGTGCTGTTGCTAGCGTACAATCCAGCGGCGCGCCGCCCGGTACCGGCATCGTGTTTACCGCGGATTACGATGCGGCTAGCGCGGATATGTCGGCAATCGTCGCCTACTTTGGTGTGATCATCAATCAGATCACCGACTACAAGCCAGGTGCCTATGGTGATTATGCCGTGCTTACTGCTCTGTATCAAGCCTATGGAGACAAGTTGTTTTATTGGCAGACATCGGGGTGGAGCAACGGCAAAAAGTTTGCACAAGCAGTCCTTTATCAGCATGTGTACGACCAGTCTATCGGCGGTGTTGCTTGTGATGTTGATACGGTATCGGGCGACCCGCATTGGTGGGCTGCAGCAAATAAAACTGTAGGAGGTAGTCAATTGACCACAAAGTATCCAGCAGTGCAAGCGCAACTCAATGGCAAGTCTGTCCTTGCAATCGCGGTCGGGGACGTAACCTATCTGATTTGGACTGTTGCGCGAGACATTGGTCTCAACATCACAAAAGCGGATCTCGGAGATGTGGAGATCGACGGCAAAAAACCACCACAGGTTGTGCAAGATGACAATACGTACATTGAGTGGTCGAGCATCCCTGGGCTGACGGCGCACAAGCTCTCGGGAGGAGGGTTTAACTTTACGACCAAGCCAGCATCGACGTCCGCGACAGCTACACATGATTATCAGTTGGTCGTATCTCAACCAGCGACAGAGATTGCAGGCACGTGGGCTCCAATCACCATTACGACGATGGATGGAGACACGCCGGTTGGGCATCAGATCGTCACCATCACAGTAAACGGCGTCCAGGTATGCAAGGATTACACGGATCAAACATCTGGCGGCTACGAGTATGACCTTAATGAGAGCACCAACAAGACGGACACCGTGGCTGTGTCGTGGACGGATCCGAGCGGCAAGACGCGCACGGTGACCAACTCCACACAGTTCCAAGTGCCGACCGTGACGTCAACACCGCTACCGTCTGACGATTCCGTTGTGGTTCAGTTTCCGCTCCTGCCGTCGTCTGACTCGTCCAACGCCATCCTATTTGATGCCAAGACGACAACCGGCGCTGACTTGACACTCCAACTCGACACCGGCGCATTTGAGTTGATGCTGACTGCAGCTGATGCCAAAGCGCTCAATGCTCCAAACCTTGGTGCAACATCTGTGCAGGGGGTTGGTGGCCAGTCGCAGGCTTACTACAGTCAGGTTGATGTCGTGATCAACGGCGTGGCGTTTGAGGGCATCAAGTGCGTGGTGGACCCTGGTTTCGCTGGGAACTCGCTATTTGGTTATCAGTTCTTCATCGATAACAAATACGAACTCCTTGTGAGCCAAAAACACAATACCGTTACTTTCTGCAAGTAATCACAATTTGGAGGTAGATCAAATATGACTCTAATACAAGTAGCAACGTCGCCGGAAGCGATAGCAGTTTACTCTCTCGTTGTAATGGGGATTGAGAAGAAGTGTCAATTTATTAAGCCCGTTGCCAAATACCTGAAGGAAGGTACTGCACTATTAGCACCGGTGATTCAGGACGGCGAAAAGCTTGCCGGAGAAGTCATCCATGCACCAAAGGTCGCAGAACTCGAAGCAAAGCTCTCCCATGCTGAAAGTCAGCTAAGCGATAACAAACTCGTCCAGTTGGCTGGGCAAGTCCTGCACGCGGCAGGAAAGCGACTTGACGAACTATCGCCTAATCAAAAGACGGGGATCGCATTAGTGGTCAGCACCGAGGCCGCGAAGATAGGTCTCACCGTGACTCAGTCAGCTGTGTTGGCCGCGCTTGCTACTGCGGATAAGGCGGTGGATGTGATTGGCGCGTTGCCGCTGTTTAAGAGCACAAAGGAGATCGATGCGTCACCGACACCCGGACAACAGGAGCAAACTTCTCCCGCAAATGGACAAGCTCCTACGGCACACGCAACTCCACAGCCTGCGCAAGCTTAATTTTTGAGTCACTTTTGAAATTACTCATGGATAATTGTGAATTAGGCATCCCAAAACCAAAGCCCTCACCTTAGCGGTGGGGGCATTTTATTGCTTTAGTAGTATATCCCTGGTCTTTGCCGAGCGATCACATTGTATTGCGAAAAATCGGATACATTCCGCGTAATGCGAGGGAACGAATGTTGGTTGATTAACACACGATGCAGTCTGTTCACAGTAACTTGAGGATGGATATACTGTCTCACCTGTTGAGCGTAATAATCCCTCACGCATACATTCGGTGGGCAAATAATTGGTCTTTGACAGTGCATATAGCTCGAGCCCTCCCTCCTTATTTATGCACAAATGAATATCTGTTCGATTTTAATATCCTCCCGCACAGCTGGAAGCTGCGCCGCCGCCACCAATAGACGGAACAAATAAGAAGAACAAAACGAAAATGATCAAGAATACAACAGCCCACTGCGTATATCCACCAAACGCTCCACCCATAAATGAACCTCCTCAGTAACGTTATGGATGTAGGGTATGGATCAATAAACGCAGATGAGGCGGCTTTCGCCTGCTGGACATCATTGGAAAATGGTGCTACGGTAATTACGTCCTCTTGAAGGACTTCTGATATAAAATCGCCCTCACTTCAATGGTGGGGGCGATTTTTATTACTTTAGCGGTTGCTGGTCGTTTAGTATCCTCCTGCACAGCTGGAACCTCCGCTGTAGCCGCCTGCATAAGGTACAAGCAGAATGAAGAGCACGAAGATGATCAGGAATACGACTGCCCATTGCGTGTAACCACCAAACGTTCCCATGAAAGCATCCTCCTCTCGTATATCATCGATGTAAGATATGGAGGATCGAACAATTGTGGGACGGCTATTGTCTCTAAGTGCCAGGCTATTCACCTAACATGTATTATTTTCCATAGATGTGTCATCATACATTTATGATTTGAAAAAAATACTCAAATAGGAACGATGATGTTGTCATGTTTCAAGTGGTTAGAAATAATGAATCAAAAATTGGTTTTTGTGTGCATTTGCATTATTGCTTTTCCACTTCTTACAGGTTGTTGGGATCGGATCGAGATTGAGGACAGGGGAACGATTCTTGGATTGGCCATTGATCCCATAGATGGAGATCATCCAGAGGGGATAACAGGGCCCAATGCAAAAAGTGATGCGCCGGGTTATCGGCTCACTGCGCAAATTGGCATACCTGGGCGTATTCCCTTAGGTCCCGGTGAAAGTAGTGGCGGAGGCGGTGCAGAGCGACCGGTTTGGGTGGTGAGTACAACAGGTAAAACCATAGACGATGCGATGAATAAGCTACAACAACAGCTTGCTGACAAAATATTTTTCGGCCAACTACGTGTGATCACTGTAAATCAAAAAACAGCTCGGTCAGTCGGTATGGATGACATTCAGGATTTTTTTCGAAGAAACGCGGAAATAAGGAGGCTTTGTTGGCTGCTTGTGTCCGATGGAAACGCAAATGAAGCGATGGAAGCTGCTCCGAAGTTGGAACGACTTCCAACCTTATATTTGGTTAGTACGATGGAACACGCTGTGACGCTTGGTAAAATGCCGAATGTGTTTTTGGGAAACTATTGGAGCGCACTATCAGATAAGGGACGAGATCCTATTCTTCCGTTTATAAAGGTGATTGGACCAGAAAGAGATCAAATTGAAACAGAAGGATTGGCGGTTTTTCGCAAAGATCGTATGGTCGGTACATTGGATCCGCTGGAAACTGCGGAGTATATGGAGATTATAAATGAACAAAAAGGTGGTTATGCGGCTGCGTATCCAATGCCAGGAGATCCTAACCACAGTGTGATGCTTAAGGCATACTCTCGCAATACAAGGATTAGATGCAGAATGATAAATGGCCAGCCATCATTTGAGTCGTATACCGTTATTCAATCAAAAATAGAAGAAAAAACCGGACGAGGATCGCTTGATAGGAGCGACGTCATAAGCAAAATCACAGATGAGGCGCAAGAAGAGCTTACAGATGGCCAAATGAAGGTGGTCAAAAAAATGCAGAAGCTTCATGCAGACCCATTTGGATTTGGTGAAATCGTAAGGGGTCAATTTCCTGAATATTGGTTGAAACAGATAAAAGATTCCCATGATAATTGGGAGGATCAGTTTACAAAAACATCCTTTCAGCCACACGTGAAGGACTACATTCTACGCACAGGGATGGCTGCAAAATAGATGTAATGGACATCCTTGGAAACCCATGCAAAGCTAAAGCCATCATACTCGAAGGACTCCTGATACAGCGTCCCCGTCTTTGGCGGGGCTTTGCTGTACCTAAAAATCCGTTTTCACACATATAGTGTTTAAAGAACATTACATTTGGTTAAACCACCATATGAAGCGGATTGTAAAATACACAACGATTGATAAAATAAAAGTAGAACCTTTGTTCTAGTTTGGAGGTGTTCATGATGGCTCTGGTGACTGATGTTGCGAACTATTTTCGTGAGCAACTATATGCATCTGAAGGCTCTTCATTAACGCACCTGAAGCTTCAAAAGCTTACATATTATGCACAGGCGTGGAGTCTCGTTCTTCTTGGCCGCCCGCTGTTTAATGGCGAATTTGAAGCTTGGGCACATGGGCCTGTAAATCGACATTTATATGCACAATACCGTGATTATGGGTGGCAAAATATCAAACCAATAAAACCGGAAGAGCAGTTCATTTCATCTGAAGATATTTTTGATGAAGATGAAATGAACGTGCTTTCGCAAGTATGGGAAATTTATGGTGACTATGATGCGAAATACCTTGAGCGTCTAACTCATCAAGAGTTTCCTTGGATTGAAGCTAGGGATGGTCTCCCAGATGGCGCTTATTGCGATACTATTATTGATCAATCCACAATGAAACAGTTTTATACTGGACTTTTAGAAGATGCCCAGTAAGAAAGCAAAACAAAAAAAGTTATCCAAGAAGATAACGGAGATCAATGATATTGCCAATAAAGATATCCCTCGTTCCGTAACTGATGTACATAAAGGCTCTACCGATCATTTATATCCAACTTTTGCATTCGATTTCGTTGATGAAAATAAGTTTTGTTTATGGGATGCCGATAAAAACTATCATCGAGGGCTGGTCGCGACTTGGAAGAAGATGCGCTCCTTATCCTGGTCCGAGATTAAGAATCATACGGGATTGAGAATGAAGCGCATTGAAACCAAGCATACATTGCCTACGAATGTATCTGAGGATATTGAACTACTTGAAATACGAGTCTCTCTGGAGGGGCGTCTCCATGGCTTTCGTATCGATGAGCTATTTCAAGTTCTGTGGTTCGATCCAGAACATGAAGTATGTCCTGAAGGGAAAGTTCGGCGATGACGTCTCTTGATTATCATCGTATGGCCTGCACACGCCATCAATTCATTCCGAACATTTTAAAGAAAATTTGAGATAACAGCCGTACGCTGAACTTGGTCCTTGGTTTTGCGTGACTAGTTTTACCCCAACTCACCCCATCGTGTATCGGTGGGGAGTTTTTTTGTTTGATACACATCAAAGTTGCACCGAACAAATGTTTGCATATCCACTTGTTCCGTCGTATACTACATCCAAATCGAACATACGTTCTATTTGGGGTGGCAAAAGTGACTCGTCCTACAGTACTGATCCGTGAAGTGCTGCTACTACAATTACTCGAAGAGACCGTACATAAAGAGCTCATGGCAGCGAAGCGCGTATTACAGGAGGCAGGCGTTGAGATAATCGAGTCACGGGATACCGTTATGGATGTCCATGTACAGTACCGTTTCGAGCAACGTTTATTTGATGGCATTTACATAAAACGAATGCTCGACGCCGAAGCCAGAGGGTATCTGAAACATCTGCCCAACATACGAAGGCATTTAGGAAGGGGAATGACGAATGGCAAAGTCAAAGAAAAAAGTCGATGAACAACCGAAGGAAAAGAACAAACTTGATGAGTACGAATGGGAAGAAATCCGCGAAGTCATCGGCGATGCAATCAATTTTAAGTCGCCAATCCGGCTTAAGTTTGCCAGCAAGTTGCAGCAATCCATGGAGGGGGTTCCGGAGGCAAAAGACAATGTGCTGTACCTTAATGTCGACGGAAATCTCAAAAAAGTATCGCTGGATAGGCTCATCGGAGTAGAGGCGCTTTGATTTGGACAAGATGTGATGTACCGCACCCTTGTCAGTCACGAGGCATTGCAACATTAGGGCGCGGTTTTTTATAGCCTATGTATGGTCGATTATATATTCTTTTTTGAATTTCCTCTCTTTCGCCTAATTTTGTCAAATGCAAATTCAATCAAAGTATCTAGGATTGCTCCGATATATGGTTCGAAATGAGTTAAGGTTGGAACATAATGCGAAATTATCAGATGAAGAAATGGTGAAAAAATAAATGAGTGAAAATTGTGATAATAATATTCATGAATATCTGGCCTCCTATTTTTTGGGACACAAAAAACCTCGACCAGAGCAGGCCGAGGTTTTTTCTTCTCCATAAACTGATAGTGGAGATGAGATTCAAATTAGGAGGTGATTTTTTACTTTATTTAATTGGGGCAGCTCCGTACTTGATTTTAACCATAAACGGTTTGCCTTTTTAATCGCAGTTGTAATTCGTCAGTAAGGTTTCACCTATCGTTCCACAAAAGGTGCCGTTGGACAGGTTGAGTGAAGTAGAGGCACTTTAACATAGTCAATCTGTGTCTACTCTCCGTTATCCATGAGATGTGTTTCATCAGAAAGAGGTTGGAAGGAAATTAATGAACTTCCATTTCGACGAGTAACAAGAAAGTTACAAGACAGTTGTAACTTTCTTAGATTTTAGATGTGCAAAACCCTTATAAAATGTGTTCTTATACCCTCTGTTGCCCCCAGAAAATCGTATTCGTTAGTCCTAGTGGGTCCACCATTTTCCAATCAGGCCGTAAAATCGCAGTCGTGACAAGGGATTTACAGTTTTACCGAACTAGTGGTCGAAGCGTAAGCCCGTTTTAACACCGATGACAACTAGGTTTGTCTGCTCACTTCCAACGTGAAATGGAGGTGAGTTTTTTTTGTTGCTCAAATTTGCAATTTCAGATTTCATTGATGACCGTAAGTACCGTAACATGTCTCAATCCACTGTTTCAGCTTACGTGACGACGCTGAACGAATTCCATCAATTCTGCGTATCAAACGAGATTGTTGATACGTCTGACGTTTTACCCGCTGTCGCCAAGCGATATTTTATCCACTGCCAGCAGGAACGTGGAAACAGCCCCGTCACATTGAATCACAAATTAACCAACCTTCGTGCCTTCTTCAACTATGCCCAGCATCGCAATCGCAGTCGGGGATGTAACCTACCTGATTTGGACTGTCGCGCGAGACATTGGTCTCAACATTACAAAAGCGGATCTCGGAGACGTAGAGATCGACGGAACAAAGCCGCCTCAAGTTGCCCAAGACGATAATACCTACATTGAGTGGTCGAGCATTCCTGGGCTGACTGCGCACAAGCTCTCTGGGGGAGGGTTTAACTTTACGACCGCTCCAGCAACGCACACCTACACCATGGTCATCAACGAGCCAGCAACGGCCACGGCAGGCGATTTGGCGACCCTCACTATCCAAACGCTCGACAATGGGCAGCCTCTGGGGCACCAGGTGATCACAATCAGTGCGAACGGTGTGGAAGCAGACCATGACTACACCGATGCTACGACCGGATCGTATGTCTGGTAGATCACTGAGACGACAAACAAGACCGATGAGATGTCCGTCTCTTGGACTGACCCAGCAGGTAAAACACACACGGTCAGTAAATCCACCGTGTTCAGCGTGCCACAGACCACGGCCGCACCGATCCCGCCGGACGACACTGCGGTTGCTGTCATTCCTGCACAAATCACCAATGACCAAGTATTGCTCGATGCGCAGACAACAAGTGGCCAGACATTGCACATGCAGTTGGACACCGGCGTGCAGACGGTCACGCTGACAGCGGCAGACGCGGCCACACTTGGCCTGTCCGACCCGGGCGGCTCTGCGGACATCTCTGTTCAAGGCGTCACTGGCTCATCCAAGGCGTACATCTCCACGGTCACTTTAGTTCTTGGTGGCGTGACATTCACAGGCATCGAGGCGGTTGTCGACGCAGACTTTGATGGTCCGTCGCTCCTTGGCTATGACGTGTTTGCTGGCCAATATGACTTGCTTGTCTCTCAAAAGCACAACTCCGTCACTGTGCTCAAATAAAAAAATTTTTGGAGGTAGATCATTTATGAATCTTGTACAAGTAGCGACATCGCCAGAAGCTATTGCGGTTTACTCGCTCGTCGTAATGGGCATCGAAAAAAAGTGTCAATTTATCAAACCAATTGCCAAATACCTGAAGGAAGGTACTGCACTTTTGGCACGGATGATCCAGGATGGCGAAAAGCTTGCCGGAGAAGTCATGCATGCACCAAAGGTCGCGGAACTCGAAGCGAAGCTCTCTCACGCCGAAAGCCAGCTAAGCGATAACAAACTCGTCCAGCTGGCTGGGCAAGTCCTACACGCGGCGGGCAAACGGCTTGATGAACTAACGCCTAATCAAAAGACGGGCATTGCACTGGTGGATCAGCACAGAGGCCGCGAAGATGGGGCTGACCGTGACACAGTCAGCTGTATTGGCCGCGCTTGCTACTGCCGATAAAGCTGTGGATGTGATTGGCTCGTTGTCGCTGTTTAAGAGTGCGAAAGAGATCGATGCGGCACAATCACAAGCACCCGTACAACAGGAGAAAACTCCTACTGCAGATAATGGACAGGCACCTGCCACGCAGCCAACCTCTCAACCCGCGCAAGCGTGACAGATTTAAAAGACTTTTTTGAGATTGAACATGTAGGATAACAAGGTGTCGATCCTTACCACGTCAATCAATCGTATCAGCCCTCACCTTCATGGTGGGGGCGCTTTTTTAACATCCAACAGTAGCTCCAAAATCTGCGCAGGCATAATGTTTTCAAGTGATTTTAGAGATTGACGTGTTACGATGCAATTACCACTTGTACTTTCTGCTTGTAGATACAAACGCCAAAGCCCTCACAGTAGTGGTGAGGGCGGTTTTATTTTAGTAGTATACCCCTGGCCTTTGCGGCGCGATTACATTGTATTGCCTAAAATCGGTCACATTCCGTGTAATGCGTGGGAACGAATGTTGGTTGACTAACACTTGATGTAGTCTGTTCACAGTGACTTGCGGATGAATATACTGTCTTACTTGTTGAGCGTAAAAATCTCTCACACATACGTTCGGTGGGCAAATAATCGGCCTCTGACAGTACATCTAACTCGTTTCCTCCCTCCCCTTTTATGCAGAAATGAATCGATTTTAGTATGCGACGCCAGCACCTGCTCCAGCACAACTGCTACCAGCTCCATAACCAACGGCTGGCACAAACAAGAAGAACAGAACGAAGATGATCAGGAATACGACTGCCCAGCGCGTGTATCCACCAAATGCTCCATCCATGAAAACGCCCTCCTTTCGTATATCATCGATGTAAGATATGGAGGGCGGCTCCATCGTGAGACGGCTACTGTCTCTAAAAGACAGAACATTCACTTAACATGTATTATTTCTCATGGGTGTGCCATCATAAATCATGGGATTGAATTGATTCGAAACCAAAAACGTTAGCGGGAAAGATCATAATGTCATATTCCAATTGGTTAGCAGTGATCAAACAAAAGTGGATATTCGTATGTATTTGCATCATTACATTCCCTCTTCTCACAGGTTGCTGGGATCGGATAGAGATTGAGGATAGAGGTACCATCCTTGGATTAGCCATTGATCCAATAGAAGGTGAAGCGCCAAAGGGGATAACAGGGCCTAATGCAAAAAGTAATTCACCTGGTTATCAACTCACTGCCCAAATTGCAATACCTGGCCGTATTCCTTTGGGGCCTACAGGGAGTAGTGGTGGAGGCGATCAGCGTCCTGTTTGGGTGGTCGAAACATCTGGTAAAACCATTGATGATGCGATGAACAAGCTGCAACAACAATTGGCTGACAAGATTTTTCTCGGTCAATTACGTGTGATTACCATCAACCAGAAAATTGCACGGTCGGTCGGAATGAGTGATATTCAGGATTATTTCCGTAGAAATGCGGAAATAAGGAGACTGTGCTGGTTTCTTATATCTGATGGGGATGCGAGCAATGCGATGGAGGCTGCCCCGAAATTGGAACGGGTTCCAACTTTGTATCTGTCTAGTACCATGGAACATGCAGTCGCACTTGGTAAAATGCCGAATGTGTTTCTAGGGAATTATTGGAGTGCATTGTCGGCTAAGGGGATCGACCCTGTTCTTCCGTTAATCAAAGTCATTGGTTCGGCGAATGATCAAATCGAAACAGAGGGTCTGGCTGTATTTCAGGCAGAGCGCATGGTTGGCATTCTTAATGCGACTGAAGCTATACAGTTAATGGAGCTTAAAAATGTACATAGAGCGGGTTATGGAACGGCGTATCCGATGCCAGGAGATCCAGAACATAGTGTGATTGTTACATCGATATCCAGGAGAACTAAGATCAAATGTCAGATGATAAATGGTCAACCTTCGTTTGAGGGATACACCGTCATTCCGTGTAGAATTGAAGAAAAAACAGGAAGTGGTTCGCTTAATAATGCTCGGGTTATTAAACAAATCGAAGATGAGGATTCAAAGGCGCTTACGGATGGACAAATGAAGTTGGTCAGAAAATTGCAAGGACTTCATGCAGATCCATTTGGATTTGGGGAAATTGTGCGGGGGGAACATTCTGAATACTGGAAGAATAAGATAAAGGATTCACACGCCAGATGGGATAAGCAATTTTCTAAAATATCATTTCATGCACATGTGAAAATATTTATTCAACGCGCTGGGATGTCTGCGAAATAAGTGTTATAGAAACCTTTGGAGATTTACGCTGTGGTAATTACATCCTCCTAGAGGACTCCTTATACAGCGGCCCCGCGTTTGGCGGGCATTGCTGTGTTTTATCCACACCTTTCCTCATAGTTCATCTATCCTAAACTTTCTGCGTGCATATCTCTAGCTATTCGCATATAATACCTCTATGTACGAACGTGTGTTCTGGTTTGGGGTGGCAAAAGTGACTCGTCCTACAGCGCTGATCCGTGAAGTGCTGCTACTACAATTACTCGAAGAGACTGTACATAAAGAACTCGTGACGGCGAAGCGTGTATTGCAGGAGGCAGGAGTTGAGATAATCGAGTCACGAGATACAGTTATGGACGTGCGCGTACAGTACCGTTTCGAGCAGCGTTTATTTGACGACATTTACATAAAACGAATGCTCGACGCCGAGGTCAGAGGGTATCTGAAACACTTGCCTAGAATTTCGAAGACATTTAGAAAGGGGTGATACGAATGGCAAAGTCACAGAAAAAAGTCGATGAACAACCAAAGGAAAAGAACAAACTCGAAGAGCATGAGTGGGATGAAATCCGAGAAATGCTCGGCGACGCAATCAATTATAAATCCCCAGTCCGGTTGAAGTTTGCCAGCAAGCTGCAGCAATCCATGGAAGGCATCCCAGAAGCCAAGGGCGATGTGCTGTATATGAATGTCGGTGGAAACCTCAAGAAAGTATCACTGGATAGGTTGATCGGTGTAGAGGCGCTTTGATTTGGACAAGCTGTGATGTACCGCGCCCTTGTCAGTCACAAGGCAACGCAACATTGGGCGCGGTACTTTTTACATTTAGCTGTTTTGTTCAGTTACTGACCATGTTGTCCCATTCCAGTTACTCTGTAACCCAACACGATTGAGTACCTGCTCCACATACCATATCGGCATGTACGTCGTCAGTTTATTTGTGGACGGGTCAACCTTCGCTTGACTGTTTACCCTCTGCACTAGCGTCCGGTTTAGATAGATGCTCGCACTACCCGTTCCAGCTTGAATGCCTGACAGATCTGCCGTCGAAGATGTGTTCATATCCCAGTCGTGACCGTTCCACGTACTCTGTATGCCCATCGACTTCAACAACTGCATCACATACCAGATGGGCATGTATGTCGTCTGTGTTCCTCCATCGTTGCCCACAATTGCAGGTATATTCTTCACTTGCCCATTCCATATGACTTCCCGATCATACGACTGCAAAATGTCGATTGGAATCGTTTGTGTCGCAGTCACTCCGTTTGCATCTTTCACCTGCACGGTGATATTGTATACGCCACTCTTGGATGATGTACCCGTGATTTCACCAGTCTGGTCGTTCAGGCTCAATCCGGGTGGAAGCGCCCCGTTTGTAATGCTCCACGTATATGGTGCGCTTCCACCTGTTGCATCCAGCGATTGGTCATAAGCCTGTCCTATAGTATTTGGCGCAATACTCGCCGTTGAGACCGCTGGAACCGACGTCGGGCCATCCACTGTGAGTGTCAGTTGACGTGTCGCACTCAGATTGTTTGCATCCGTTACTTTAACAGTGAACGTATACTGGCCAGCTTGCCCTGTCGGCGTGCCTACAATTTCTCCTCTATCATTCAAACTTAACCCTGTCGGCAAACTTCCATTGGTGATGCTCCATGTGAAAGGCATTGTTCCGCCTGTGACGATGAGTTGGTCGCTATATATGTCGCCTACTTGAGCATCCTCCGTAAATACAATCGTGTTGATGAATGGTGCCGGGGGAGCGCTGCTGGGTGGTGCAGTAATTGTCTGAGTCACTGTCGCGTCAGTATATCCAGTCGCCTTTACCGTGATGGTATGGCTTCCTTTTGTTAAAATACCTGCTTTGATTTCAATTTTTCCAGAAGTTTCGCTTAAACCGGACACATTTGGTGATGTTGTAGTTCCAGCCCCAATTCCAGTGGACAAACCTGATGTATCTGTATCAAAGAATGATGTTTCGATAGCACCTTCGGTATCACCGAAGAGGCCATCTTCTGCATTAACTGAATCGTCAATTGTGAGTCCGGCAATACTATATGATTGGCCATTGAAAGTCCCATCGAATGGATTATCCGAAATGCCAATTGGTGTCCAGTTGGCGATGGACGACGGGGACCATCAGTGGAACGCCGACGAAGGGAGAGCAATCGACGGTGACACTGGCTGTGACGGACGCCTTGGGACAAACGGCGACAGAACCAGTGACTTTTGACATCTTGCAGCCGAACGAACGAGCGATTGTTTGGAACGGGAAGGTACAGAACGTGCCAGCCATCGTGGGGAACGACAGCGGGACACAGACGACGTTCATGCCGATATGGTATGTGATGCAGTTGCTGAAGACGATGGGGATAGACAGCACGTGGAACGGCCACGACTGGCGCCTGACGACGTCAGCGGCTGTGGATGTATCCAATATTCAAGCGGGATCGGGCAAGACGAGCATCTACTTGAATGGGACGCTGGTACAGCAGGTGAACACGGTGGCTGATACGGATCCGTCGACGAATAAGCCGACGGCGTACATGCCGATATGGTATGTGCAACAGATACTGCAGAGAGTAGGGTTACAGAGCAGTTGGGACGGCACGTCGTGGACGGTGACGCAAGAACAGGATTCGCAATCGATGTAAAAACATGGGGCGACAGATTTGCACATTTTTTCAAAGGCTGTCCGTCACAGTGTGTGCTGTCTGTAAAGGTGCAAATATGGTGGAGAACGAACGCGATCGGCTAAAAAAATAAAGCAAGGGTCACAAACCTGGAAAAGGATGCGTGGCCCTTGTTTCGAACGCGTAAACGCTTGACAAGGGCATCATCATCGTGTAAAGTTGCTTAAGCAATCGAGAATATGCGGGTGTAGTTCAATGGTAGAACTTCAGCCTTCCAAGCTGATAGCGTGGGTTCGATTCCCATCACCCGCTCCATAAGTAAAATGGAACCGTCTTAGACTGACAAAGCTAAGGCGGTTTTTTGTTACACAAAAAGGTGATGGCATGCCCGCTGATGAACAGTAGGTGATTGAAAAGGTTGTCCGTCAATTTGGTAGAAGCACTTCCCATCGAACGAATCATTCTCTTCGGTTCGCGTGCCCGGGAGGATGCGGACTTGTTGCGCGACAAGAAAGATTAGTCCCTGGCGTGCCGATGAACTTTATGGTACGTGCGCCTGAGGAATGGGATCGTGGACTTCCATTGAAGATTGAAGAAGGAGATTGTTTCTGAAGGAGAGAACGTGTTTGAAAGCGTTGCTCGAAGAACAAGGGCAACACGTTCCACGTACGCACGATTTCGCTTCCCTCGTTGAACGGATCAGCAAGTTGGTGACTTCTCTGACAAGGTTAGACAAGCAGCAACATTCCTTCGTAGCTTCGGTGTAGAAGTTCGTTGTCCAGGTACGGACACAGTTTTAGAGGATACTAAAGAATCGCTTCACATGGCAAATAGAATCGTGAGTTGGATTGATTCTTGGCTTGCGTGTGTGAACTGCGTTCTGTTCGGAAGGGGAGAAAGTTCGTTTGGCAGCAAAACGGAAACAGATGCCACCCCGGCGGAAGCGTATGAACCGAGCCGCTCGGCTGCAATTCGCCAAAAGCTGGCTGCCGATATATACAAGAAATCATCTGATTAGATCCTACCGAAAGCGTTTTGGCGTGGATCTGACATGCGCCATCACCGAACTGGGTATTTTGGGGGTTCAGTTGGACGATACACATGTAAAGCAACTATATCAAAGTGAGCAGGCTCGTCTGAACGTTAGACAAAGGACTAAATTAAAGCGGCAGTGTGCACTAGAGACGAACTTATGGCCTGACTCAGATGACCATCATTCTGTTATCATCGGTTACACTTCTGGTGGCATGCCATACGGATTGGCATGGGATGAGGTGAATGATTGGGATGTGGAGGAGTAAAGGATACAAACTGGGATGAACACAAAGGTATTGGTCATCAACGACAATTACAGAACCAACTCAAATCATCGTCGACCAGAATGTAATTCGGATCTGGAACCGATGTAGTGCCTCCATGGTGTCACGCTTCCAAGCACTTATCATTCAAAACGAAGGATTGCAAGAAATGGCTCTTCTCGATCCCGCTTCAAATACGGTGCTCTATTCATCATCTTGATGCCATATATAGCACTTAGCCAATCAACATCCCCAATTTGCCAATGCTCACACGATGACTTGTGCAGTGCTTTGGACATCAGGGATTGAGAGGAGACCAGATTTGATGAAAAAAGCCGTTTCAATGGGAGAGAGAAAAATTAGGAGGATAAAAAGCGGTATGCTCACCGCCTGCAGCGTACTCGCTGCCAGTAGCTTCGTCAGCACAACCACCGTTTTGCAGCCACCCCGGCGAATCATCACACAAATCACCTAGTCAATTATGAGAATGAAGCAACGGCCGCTGTTCAAGGACTGATAGGCACTTACTGGAACAGCACTGGTGATCAGTTTGAAAATACACCGGGTGGAAGCTACACAGGGAATTACTGGTGGGAAGCCAATGCGCTCTATGCCCTTGCAGATGCTGATTTGGCAACGAATCCGACGACTTATCAATCCTACATCACGAAGTTTATCGCTGGTCTAAAAAATCAATATGGCTCACAGATGTTAGATAGCTGGAATGACGATGAAGGTTGGATGGGGATTGCCCTCATGCAAGCTTTTAAAGCGATGGGAACCAATTCGGCAACCGCTTTTCCAGTAGCGCCAACCATTTCGGGCGGGATGAATAACACCAGTGCGCCAGCGGTTGTACAAGATGCAGAAACCCTGCAGGCGGACATTGAAAAGAGTTGGACACCTGAAGGCGGTGTCACATGGGATAAACCAAGCGCAGGCAGCAGTTGGTACAATCAGTTCTATCGGGATACGGCTGCCAACATGGCGGATGCCGTCCTTTCTGCCGAATTATACACGGCTACCCGGCATCAATCATACCTTGCTGATGCCAAACAACTCTTTGATTGGGAGTGGAACACCTTGGTCCTCCCCAAGGGAGGCACGGCAGATGGCGCGCATTATGGCCCTGGCACTGTTTTGGATGGCGTGGATTGGGATCCGCTTAGCCAGCAGAACACGTTTCCGAGTGGAGGCACAGCACAATGGACCTATAACTACGGTCTTGTCATCGGTGCAGCCGTTGAACTGTTCAAATTGACAGGCAATGGTACATATCTTTCGGACGCTGAACTGGTTGCAAATGCAGCCATGAAGCAATTTGCCAAAGCAGATGATGTCATGGCAGGCGTCGAGACAGGCGGTGGCGACGGAGGGCTGTTCAAAGGCATCTTTATGCGCTACATGATTGATCTACTCAAGGTGGATGGTCAAAACCAGAAGTTGTTGAACTTTGTTCAGGCGAATCTCTCCTCGTTGTAGGAGAATGATCAAACGACGACCACCGGTGTTTTCGGAAATAATTGGGCTGGACCAGCGCCGGCAGCGTCATCCGTAGATCTGACAGATCAACTGAGCGCGGTGATGTCGTTTACCTCCATGGCCACGTATCAACAGGCCGCGGCGAATTTCCCGAAGCCATCTTCTACAGCATCGCCGAAAGGCAGTTCTGTGTATAGTGCGCTGCCCGCGATGATGGAGAGCACAAATGCCAGCGCGCCGTATAGTTACTATGTTCAAGTCGGTGGCTCATACGAACCAGATAACAGCAACATTGGTGGCTGGGGTGACGGGGCTGGTAATGAGGCTGTCATACTTCCGGTCTGGACTGAGCATCCAGGGACAGTAAAACTCACCATCCGCTATGCGAATGCAAGTAATACAACTGCTCCTCGTGACCTGTACGTCAACGGTACAAAAGTAGGTTCATTGACTTTCAATAGCACTGGAGACTGGGACACCTGGAGTACGGTGCAAACCACTGTCCATCTGAAATCAGGCGCAAATATAGCTGAGTTCGTGGCGCCTGCGAGCTCAACCAGCGCTTATTTAAATCTCAACCAAATTGTTACCTCTGCCGCAACAGTGAAACGGTGATGGTTCTGGCGGAGGTGGGTGATTTGTTTTTTTGAGATAACTGACTGCACATGAATGAGGCAGGGATCCGCTCGGACTCCACGATGGAGGAAGGGCGGCTTTTTCTGTTCGATTCTAGTATTGCAAGCAGATGTGGGGAATACAGGCACGCAATCGATTTTGTGTTCAAATTCCCAGAGTTGTAGAGGACATCTTTTAAGTTTTCAAACACAGTTGTATATTTGTAATATAAAGCATAGACTTGAGGATTAGGGGATTCAATGTGCATAAAGCAGAACGTTGGCTGAAGTTTAAATTCGATTCTCGCTTTTACCAAATCATAACCATCGCCAGTGCAGTTCTTTTATTTTTTGGCTGCGTTTTTATGAAGAAATTAGATATTGATTATGTCGGATCGTTGTATGCGCCAACGATTTTCATGTTGATTGGCTTTTTTATCACAGTTGTCTCCTTCCTCAATCGTACTGTGAAAACTCACTTTGCTTTTTGGTACTATGCGTACGGTTCTGCACTCACTTTCTTTGGCATTTATGAGGCAGCTTTAAATCATTTCGTTTTTTCTCATATATGCTACGCCTTTCTTGGGTTCCTACTGTTTATTCCTATCTTTCAGCATTATCGACTCATGCTTTTATATTCCGGTCTGTATGTTTTTCAAATCGTGATTCTCATCGCTATGAATCACACCCTGTCTGAAGTGGATAAGCTTTCAGTTTGTTGCAGTTTTATATTGGTCGCAATTCTGGTCAATGTATATTCCGCAATCCGGATCATTTTGACGGATTCATACCGCTTTCTTGCTGAACACGACACACTTACAGGTGCGTATAATCGTGACTATTTCAATCGCACGGTTCATGAGCTGATCGAACAACAACGTAAATTTAGTGTATTGTTCATGGATTTGAATAACTTTAAGGAGATTAACGACACATTGGGACATGATGTGGGAGATAAGGTGTTGCAGGCATTTACACAGAGTATTGAAACTTCAATTGGCCATGGCATTCTGGCGCGTTGGGGTGGAGATGAATTTTCTGTGGTTCTGCCGGATGTCCACAGTGATGACGAATCAGCGTCTGTGGCAAATCGCATCATCACAGAGTTGGCGTCTCCTTTTGCGATAGAGGCAATCGGACCTTTAAGTATATCGGTCAGTATCGGCTGCGTGATTTGGCCGGATGACGGCAATGATATGATTACGATTTTCAAAAAAGCCGATAGAGCCATGTATAAGGCAAAACAATCGGGAGAAAGTTCTTCTTTGTCTTTTTCTTGATGATTAGCGCTTTGAATATGTTTCTCCGCTAGATGGACAGGCAAATTCCTGCGGCAACCTAACATATGTCAGTCAATTTATATCTTTTGGCACATGCATTAGGTCATGCGTGCATCTCCAAGTTCTATCCTTTCGCACATGTTCCGTTCCATGCGCTCGAATATCATATCACCAAGAAGAAAAAATGGTAGGAGGCGTTTAAATGCGTCGTCTAGTTCCTGTATTTATACTCTTGGTGATCGCGCCAGCGGTGGCGGAGTTGTTGCTGGGGGATATTCCCTTGAATACTGCATTATTGCCTACGTTTTTATTCGATATCGCTCTTTACGGCACAGGCGCAGTGCTCATTCGCGAGATAGCGCGTCGGCGAAATCTAGGGTTTGCTCGAATCATGATGTTGGCTTTTGCCTATGGTCTTCTGGAGGAAGGCATTGCGACGCAAAGTTTATTCAATCCGCATTTCCCAGGACTGAATCTAGGAACTTACGGGATGGTGCTCGGTGTCAACTGGGTTTGGGCACCGTATGTTCTTGGTTTGCACAGCGTGTGGAGTATCACGCTCCCGATTTTTCTGACTGAACTTATGTTTCCAAAACGCCGCACGGATCCATGGCTCAAGCGCGTCGGAATGTGGACGAATGGGGTCATCTACATTTTGGCGCTGACTGGCACGGTATTTCTGTATTTGCATCTAACAGATTTCTGCGCTTCTCCGGTTTTACTGGCTTGCGTTTTGCTCGTCGCCATTGTCATCATCCTGTTCGCCCTGCGGTCGTCAGCCTCGTCAACTCGCGCAGTTGCTGTGCCGGGAAGCAAAAATGCTCCTTCTCCCTGGGTGGCTTGCGTGACTGCTTTACTTGGTGGTGCTGTGCTTTTCGGGACTCATGAGCTGTTTCCGACTGTGCTTTCTGCCCCTGCAGTCGTCCCGTTCTTGGTCGATCTCGCCATCATCGTGCTTGTTGCAACACTCATCAGCCGTTGGATCAAGTGTCGCAATTGGGGGAATGCGCATGCCTTGGCGCTCGCATCGGGCGCACTGCTCAATACTGTAATTTTCGGGTTTTTCATCGCATCCGGTGAGACCAACAGCGTGTTTCACGCCGTTTTGTCGGCGGCAGCGATTGGATTGCTCGCGATGCTGAATTGGAGACGTTGAATGTTCTAAGTAAAGCACATTCCATTTTGTAGATACGTGTATGAAGGCTAAACAGG
>NZ_JBHUCX010000028.1:0-183397 GCF_042678105.1 Alicyclobacillus fodiniaquatilis | reverse complement strand
GTGATGCGGTTTCTGTATTTCGACAGAAACCGCATCACGTTTTTTTTGTTATTGGTATGATGATACAGCGAAAATTCACAGGTTAGAGTGAATATCGTTGAAGGGGTTCGCGTGTCATGCAAAGAACTTCATAATAGGAAATGATTCGCTTTTCTCTTTTCATTTACTTTTCTCTTAATTATATAGAAGAAAATTTGGGTAGTGAGAGTGATTGAGTGTGAAGTTAAGTTTATGCAGCATCGTTAAAAATGAGGCGGCTGTTATTCGGAAAATGTTAGAAAGTGTTGTGGGCGCCGCTGACGAAATCGTGATCGTCGATACGGGTTCTACGGATGCCACGCTTGATATTATAGACGCTTTTTCACAGGAACATCCGGGATTAGTCCAGTTGCATCATTCGGAATGGTTGGGCGATTTTGCGGCCGCGCGCAATCAGTCGATTGATTATGCGACTGGGGACTGGATTTTAATACTGGATGCGGATGAGTACTTGGACGGCCAATCAAAGCAGCAGATCAGAGCCTTTTTGGAGAGTACCAATGTTGATGGTGTTTTTCTTACGGTTAGAAGTTATACCGGCAATGCAAACGCGTTGGGCAATGTGCTTGATATTGATGTATGTCGAGTTTTTCGCAATGCGTATCGCTACGAAGGCATCATTCATGAGCAAATCGTTGAGCCCATCATTCGAAGTGGCGGGAAAGTGGGACGCAGTTCAATTCTTATCCATCATCTTGGCTATATTGATGAGTATAAAATCTATAAACAAAAAGGGCAGCGTAACATCGCGTTGCTTGAGAAGCAGTATCGTGAAATTCCGAGACGGGACAAACATCACCGATGGTTCAGCGGCGCAAATCTCATCGTTGAATATGTCATGATGAATCAAAATCAGCGGGCGATTGATGAAGTTCGACCGTTGATTGAGGAGATGAAAAAAGAGAAACAGGTGCCTGAATTGTTAAGCCGCATGTACAAGTTGTATATTGCGGGGCTGACGCAAGCGGGGCGCTTGGAGGACGGCTTGCGAGCTTGCCGGGAGGCCATTCGTTATTTTCCATCGTATACAGATTTTTATTTTACAAGATCTACAATTGAAATCAATTTGAATCAGTATACAAATGCCATCAAGTCCTTGGATAAATGTAAGAGCCTTGGTGATGTCAAGTTGAGCATGAGTGAGCGTCTTGAAGGTGTGAGCACGTATTTGGCTGACACTCAATTTGGGCGGTTGTGGCTGGAACTAGGAGATGACGTTTCAGCACGAGACGCTTATTTTCGGGCCTTTGCCCAAAATCCGACGGCGCAAAAAGTGATTCCGATGCTCGTATTACTCACAAAAGAGAACGAGACTTTACAAGCGATGAAACAGGTCATTCAAACAAGACCTGGCACATTTGAGTTTGCGCTTTATTATGCCATTAGTGGCATGCCGGCCGCCTTGGATGTGGTCGAGCAGGCGAGGCAAGCATATGGAGATGGCGTTGTTTTGCGTCAAGCGCGTTTTGCTGCGGAAGTACATCTTGGGCTGGAACCCAGCATGCCTGAACAGCTTGAAGCAGATGATATTGTGCGGTGCGCGCTTTGGCAATACGAGCAAGGGGATGTTGATAAGGCAGTTGCCAATTGGCGAGCGGCTGGACAGGTAGGCGCTTTTTTTGTGCAAGTTCTTGAGCAATGCGATCCGCAAAAACGAGATAATCCCGTGACATGGAATTTGGGGTCGGTCGTACACACATTGATTCAAACGCGCGCCAAGCGTTTTTTGACCAAATTCTTGCTAACTGCGCGATTTAATCCAGATACCATGGCACTGTTGACCCATACAGATTTGGCGACAGTGTTGACAACCGACGAGGCTTTGGCACTCAAGCCTCAACATTTTTTTGACGCAACCTGGAAAATGCAGAACTATATTCTACGGGGGCAAGTAGAGCAAGCGGAGTTATTGATTGCTGATGCCAAAATGCCTGATGGCTCATTTTCCGTCAGTGGGTACGTCATGTTGGCTGAGTTGTATCCTGAAGAACAAACGAAGTGGCTGAATGAAGCGCGCGAACATTACCCGGATAGTCAACTGATCACTTTTCTAAGGCGAAAATTGGCGCAGACTGTTGCGAGACCATCTCCATTGATTCACTGATAGTAATCAATATATCGGCATATCGGCGAAAGTCGTGGCATGAATAGGGTGAAGCTCATAAAACTATCATTGGCAATGATTGCGAAAGACAGCGAAAGCACAATCGGGAAAAGTCTGCAAAGCGTAAAACAGTATGTGGATGAAATGGTCGTAGTGGATACGGGGTCGGTGGATGGGACTGCGAGAGTTGCCAAAGAGATGGGGGCGGATGTGTTTACATACGCCTGGAAAGGTGATTTTTCCGATGCTCGAAATTGTGCTTTGTCTAAAGCGAGTGGGGATTATTGCTTGGTTTTAGACGCCGATGAATGGATCGAGCAAATGGATTTGGCGCAGACCATCAAATGTTTGGAAAGCAGAAGCGTGATCGGGCAAATACAAATCCGGAATTATTTTGACGACGCGGGGGAGATGAAAGTATACAAGCTGTTCATATCGAGGATCATGCCGAACGGCGTTTATTATACGGGGCGGATTCATGAGCAGATTGCGAGCGGTCTCCCACGGATTCAATTGCCGATCAGCGCTTACCATGTTGGTTATTACAAGACCAATAAAGGGGAACGGAATATCGGTTTACTCAAAAAGGAACTGGCGTCTCATCAGGATGATGTGTATCTTCATTATCAAATTGCGAGGGAATATCGGCTGATAAAAGAATATCTTCTTGCTATGCATCATTATGAGGCAGCTTTCTCACGAATGTCACGTGACGAAGTCTATTATGCTGATTTTATCGTTGGCTGGTTATATACCGCGATTCAAACTCAAGCGTGGGAATTGGCGCTGCGGATTTTTGCGCAAGAGCAGAATTTTCTTGGCGATTGTCCTGATTTTTGGTTTGTGTATGGTCAGTTTTGTATGCAATACGCGGGGATTGAGCAACGTTATTTCGGGGATATTGAACGTGCGTATTTGCAGTGTTTGACGATTGGGGAAACTTCCCGCTACGGCAGTGTTGAGGGAACGGGTAGCTTTCTTGCGATGTATAATCTTGGGGTTTTCTATGAAGTGACTGGGCAACAGGAGAAATCTATTGTGTTCTACGGACAAGCTGCGGCGTTGGATTTTCAGCCAGCGCAGCAGCGGTTGTTTGTGTTGAAGGCGGGTGGGGAGTGAGGGGCAACCTATGCAATGTATGGGCGGTTTATGCTACTACAGTTTGGTTTGTTCCTCACTTCGACAATAAATCTGCCATACGTCGATGCCCGATGATATTAATTCAGTAAATATCCTTTTATAAAACTCGATGTCCTCAAAAAATTTATAACTCCCATTGAAGTATCGTTTTCCCGTATAATTTAGTTTTATCAGCTTCAAATGCGTCGACGATATCCTCTAAATTCGTGATACGAACGATGCGTGAAATCAGTAGACTTAAATCCATCTGTAAATTCTCGTCAGATAACATGGAAACGGTAGATTCAAAATCAGTTAATCCACTCCGACTGTGGCCAAGCATATGGAGACCTTTTTCAAGCAGGAGTCTTGTATTAATTGAAATGGGGTGTTCGCTTACTCCCAATGTATTGATAGTTCCTCCTGGCTCAAGTATGTCGATGATGTCGTTAATCGCATACTCACATCCTTCACCACCAGTGCATTCAAAAGCGTGCTCAATATTCATTGTCCACCGTTCTTTATTCTCGTCGTTGAGATTTACAATTTCATCGGCAAAGTGAAATAATTGCAACTTGTCATCGTGTTTACCAAAAACGGTAACACTACATTCAGGCATCATTATTTTTAAAAAACGTGTCACTATAAAACCTAGATTTCCATCACCCCATACGCCAATGCGTGATCTATAAGTATTAGAGAAGAGTAGGAAGCGTTTAATAGAATGGACCGCTACGGACATGAGTTCGGTAAATGCAGCGATTTCGTTAGACAATTCAGTTGGTAATTTAATGATTCTATCTCTTGGTTGAAACACAACTTCCTGCATGAAGCCGTCGGTTCCGCTTGACATAAAAATGCCCTGTCTACAGTAATTTTCACCGATCTTTTCGTCTAAACATGCCTTAGAGTATTTGCCATTAAAAATAAATCCAGGTACACAGGGGATCATGACACACCTTTCCCCAGCTTTAAACTCCCCTCTAGAATCAAATAAGACTTCTCCTATTGCCTCATGGATGAGAGACATTGGCAGCTTTTGTTCAAGGATATGAGATGCTCGAACCCCGTTGTAATATCGTTGATCAGCGTGGCAAATTGACATGAAAGTGGGGCGAATAACAATTTCTCGATCTGAATATTCTACATTTGTTAAGTGTGCATCAAATCTTTTCGGTCGAACTAGTCTGACCACCTTGTTGATCATTTCACTACGCCTTCTTTCAAAATAGCATTGGCAAATAGTAGATCAGACGGTGTTGTGATTTTTAAATTGGTAGATTCCCCTATGACGATATAGACATCCTTACCATTTAGTAGCGCTATTTTAGCAGCGTCTGTCGCCATCTCAATTTCTTGGGATTCTAACGAACGATAGCTATCAATGATTGTGCCTATCCGAAAAGACTGTGGTGTTTGTCCTTGATAAAGCTCTTGCCTAGGGGGTATCTCATTTAGTGTTCGACCATCCTCTGAACGTACAATTGTATCTGTTGCAGGGATTACGGTATCGACTGCCCCATGAGCCACACATTGTTCTATATTTTCCTTAATAATTCTGTAGCTCACAAATGGCCGTACGGCGTCATGCGTAATAATGATATCGTTGCTAGACGCGTTCCGGTGATCTTGCAAGAATGAAATTCCCTTCTGAATCGTCCTATGCCTGGTATCTCCACCTTCGACAACAGTAACTCTGGATTCAGGTATGCAATGTTTATGCAATAGGTTCTTAGTATGTATTAACCATTCCTTTGGGCAGAGCGCTATGACTTCATTTATCTCGTTAAAAAGCAGGAACTTCTCGATAGTATGTATTATTATTGGCTTGTCTCCAAGTATAAGAAATTGTTTCGGAATATCTTTGTTTCCCATTCTATTACCTTTTCCACCAGCTAATATCATCGTGAATATCATTTTTTTACCTCGCATTATGTTTATTCTTGGACAAACGACGAGTTGAATTTTGTAGCATTTTTAGGATATGGTAAAGTTCATAACTTGATTCTTTGGTTGATTCCAGGAATTTTGTCGGAGTTACCCCCTCTAGCGTACTTCATTGGTAAGATTCTTATCATGGAGAAATCATTCAACGGATATATGCTCTATTCCTGTCTAGAACGAAATCTAAATGGATAATATGTGTAGTTGGGGCAGAAATATGGCTTGGCGTTACACTTCGGTGTTTGCTAACCGTTTGTCCATGCTGGTTTACCGGAATGTGGAGGATATTGTTTAAAGTAGTGCATGCTCTACTGTTTCAAAGTAATCGATATTTGCTGGGTTTTATAATCTCAATTATAAATGTTGGTTGGATTATTGTTACTGAAGCTTTACCTGATTGTCGATTGAATGCTTATTCGGTACTCAGTATAATGAGCTTCATTATTATAGATAAGTCTTGGCCGGATATTTTAATTTAAGAACCCACCGGAGGCCGTAATTGTGCAATTGAGCAGGCAAGAGATTCTCGCTGTGGTGAAAACGTTGGATCGTGTATATGAAGTAATATCAAATAAGGAACTGAAAATTGGATCTTTCTTGAAAATTGTACCTCAAATCGCGAACAGTATCGGCGTCAAGCTGTATCCTGTATTTAAGGATGATTCCTTCTTTCGCTCTCTTTTTGAGCATCTGCAGCAGTTGTTGTCGAAAATTGTTTCTCTCAATGATTCTAGTATTAGCTTCGAAGCCAGTGAGATTGCGGAACTAGAAAGAGCAAAGTTAATCGATCTGCTCGAGAAATTTGAGACTTCATTGCTGACATGTTGTGAATTTTACATCTATTTACACAAGGACGTATCAGTGAATTTTCCGTTAGCCTGTGAGCGTGTAAAAACTGTCACCGTTCTTCCCGAATCCATAGAAGATCTTGGAGGCCATCTTTCAGGACAGAGTCGCATGAGTGTTTTTTCAGTATTCGTTCATACTGGTACGGCGCAAGAGCAGAATGGACTTCTAAAGCAAGCAGACGTTAGTTACCAACCGGATTACATTGCAGGGATCTATAATCGAATGATGAATGAGCTGAAAAAACCAGATTACTTCATGTATGATCGGCTGTACCTCGAAGCTAAACTTGAGAGTTTGAAAGTGAGACGAGATATCCAGTTATTATTAGCGGGGTCATCTTACACAATGTGTGGTCTGTTAGAGGAAGAAATGCCTCTTGTTGCTCGCAATGTGGCTGTTGATGCTCAGGATTTATACTATACACTTAAAACAATCAGGGTTGCACTAGAACTAAATCCGAACATCACTCACTGCATCATATCTTTTGCCTATTATTTTTGGGGGTATGACCTTTCTCTTTCGACTTCAGTCTATCAATATAAACGAGTGACGGAGGTAAATTACCCTATCTTTAAGGATAGACACAACTTTCCATATGAGTTATTTGATAAGAATTATGATGCGATAGTCTCTATTCCACCACTCGTCAGACATATTTTTTCTTTGGGGTGTTTTGCAGAACAATATATTAAAAATGTTAAACATAATCTTGCGAATGCACATTATTTTTCTGTTCCCCGAACAACGAGCACCATCGTAACACTTGACGATACCACAAATTACGAGCGGGCAAAACAGAGAACTGCAAGCCACAATAAGTTTTTTAAGTATGAATCAACCGTTCGGGAGAATATCAGTTTATTCGAAGGCTTTTTGGAAGAAATGAACCGTAAAAATGTGCAGATCATTCTATATGTACCTCCGGTTACTCCATATTATAGGGATAGTATTGATCAGAGGTTAATATCTGATTTTTACACTTGCATGAAGCCGTTCTTGGCAAAGTTCAATTTTAAATTAGTTGATTTATTTGAGTCTGATCATTTTAAAAATGAGGATTTCGTAGATTATGATCATCTCAATGACCAAGGCGCGAAGAAACTTGGGAGGATATTGATGAAAGAATTGAATGATGGTTGATGCTTGAAATCATCAAAATCGATTGCTCACGTGGAGAAAGGATTGACTGCAACTTTGAAGTTTAAGACCAGAAATGCACTGCTTTCTATGGTGAGTCTGATTGCAAAGGCCATAAGATATGCGATGGACAATCCAGGTGATGTTTCGCAAATGCTCTTACAAAGAGATTGTCCGAATTCCATTCGTGCAATTATGTCGGCAGTGAAGATGGAAGAGCAAGGCGCTATTCATGTTGAAAAAAAGGCCGTATACATGCTAGATTTTTTACAAAGGGTTCCTTCATATCAATTAGATATTGAAGCTTATTCGTCGACGCTCGCTACTATACTTACACTTGTGCAGGAATTCAAGCAAGAAATTGATAACCTCCCATTTCAGCTTAATGTGACTTTCTTCCCACATCAGGGGAGCACTTGGAGTTCTCTTGAATCGGTCTGGAGAGCTTTTCAAGCAGATGCCCGGTGTACGACGAAAATTGTACTCACCCCAGTCTACCGTAACACGCCCAATGGGATAAAGGTTCTGTATCAGGACTACTTAACGCCAGAAGGAATTTCTTTTATTCAACATGATGCATACGATATCAAAGCTGACAAACCCGATATCGCTTTTTCCTCAAATCCGTATGAATCAGTCAATTTTCCACAATTTACTCCTCAAAACCTACACGAAAATGCAACTGCACTCGTTTATGTCCCTTACTTTATTGAAAGTGTCGTTTTGGAAAAGGACTTGCTGACACATTACAACATGTTCATGCATAATAACGCATGGATGGTCGTCTGCCAATCTGAGGAAATGAAACGCAAGTATGGAGAGTACTCACAGTCACGTGGTAGAAATGTAATGGTACTAGGGAGCCCAAAAATGGACGCGCTCCTGCGAGCAAGTCAAGAAACTGTAGAAATCCCAGCAGAGTGGCTGGAAAAAGCAAACGGAAGGAAAGTCATTTTACACACTACACATTTCTCTGCGAATCCGGAAAAATCGATACAATATGTTGAAAATATGTATTCTCTGTATTCGAGTCAAGAGTGGAGAAATGTGGTTCTTCTTTGGCGCCCTCATCCTATGACACGTACAGTACTCAGTGGTTACTATCCAGATTATTATAAATTATGGTGTTCGATGCTCAGTAAACTGTGTTCTCTTGACAATGTGATATTGGACGAGAGCGCCTCTTATAGACCAGCTTTCCAGATCAGTGATGGTCTTTATTCTTCGGGTTTGAGTTCGATGGTAATCGAGTACATGATCACTGGGAAGCCTATTATTATTGATGACTTTACAAGTGACCCGCAATTGAAACATCTAGTTCTTGATCTTTCTGGGTGTTACCTAGCCCCTCAAGACTGGGAAGGATTAAAAAAGAGTTTGGTTGAGTTTAAAACGAAACTGGAGCTAGGCGAAGATTTAATGAAAGAGAAAAGACTTACTGCGCTACGCAATGGTATTGCCAATTTAGACGGCAGAGCAGGAGAGCGTATTAAAGATATTGTAATTGAAATGTTTTTGCGACAGTTCAATCATGAGTGATGATATCCTCCAAATTATGTGTTTACTTTTTTTCATACACTGGGTGTCAAGTGGGGATGGCAGTGTGAGACTGACTGTATGAAGTATTTATAGTGAATTTTGTTGAATTTAAGGAGAGCACGCGACTAGCACTTGTCCAGATAAACTTTGATAAGGTTCCTTGGATGTAGAGAGAGTGCAGATTATACCTCAAAATACGTACGATTCATCGCGAGTCACAATATTATTTGTCACATAACAACCGTTCATTCGGCATAAGAGAAATATGGTGGGGTCTCAGGAGGATACTACTGAAATGAATATCGGATTTTCAAGTATTTGGGGACAAACGAACTTTCAATTTTCCACTGATAATATCGAGCTAGATTTCGATGACAACTTATTTAAACCCATGTTCGAATTCCAGCAATTTTGTCGCCAACGAAACGTAAATGTTGACTACGTGAGTAATTTCGATATAGATGATATTGATGCATTCGTGTTTCACGAAGTGCCTCAACCTAATAATCAATATTTCCAATACGCCCAATTGAAAAACAAGCCGCTTTTTCTATTCAACGATGAGCCAGAGGTCGTTTATCCTCCGTCACATCATGTGTGGAATCACAGTCCATTCGTACGTGTTTTTACACAACATGATTCACTGATCACTGGTGACAAATATGTTAAAATCAACCCTTTTTGTTTTGATTTCGCACTAGAGCCCTTGAGATTAGCTAAGGAACGATTTTGCGTAATGGTGAATAGCAACAAAACCTCAAATCACCCCCTTGAATTGTATTCTCATCGATTGAAGGTGATACGATGGTTCGAAACGTATCATCCTGAAAAATTCGATCTCTATGGCCACGGATGGGATCCCGTTCAATTTCCGTCATTCAAGGAAGTTGCGAAGAAAAAGATCGATACCTTGGCTCGCTATAAATTTGTCATATGTTATGAAAATGCGCGAGACATACCTGGATACATCACCGAAAAAATATTTGATTGTTTCTTTGCCGGCAGCGTCCCCATTTATTTGGGGGCGTCAAACATTGATTCGTATATTCCGGCATCGTGTTTCATTGATGGCCGAAATTTTAACGATTGCGATGAGCTATATACTGCGCTGAAAGGGATAGACCAAGAGACGTACGAGCAATATCTGCGAGAGGCTAGAAGATTTATTCAAGATGAGAAATCTGGGGATTTCTCCATTGACAGGTTTGTAAAGACGATGTACGACAATTTGATCGAGGGTATATCAATTCATAACAGTTCGCTTAAGACGAGGAGCTCCATCGGCGCGAGCGCCGTACCGATGAAACAGACCAAAGAGATGCAAGATGTGGACGATATGGAATATGACCCCGTTTTCATTGGCGGTGCTGGTCGCTCTGGAACGACTCTTCTACGCGTGATGTTGAGCGCCCACCCCAATCTATGCTCTGGCCCAGAGTTCAAGCTCCTGCCGTCCATTACCGATATTTACGAAACGATGTCAACGCAAATGCAGCCGATATTAGAGGCATATGAATTGCATCACGATGACATAAGACGAATATTTTCAGTGTTTATTGCTAGCTTCTTCGAAAAATATCGAATTTCTTCGTCGGCAAAGCGAATTGTGGAAAAGACGCCGCACAATGTGTTGATCATGCCACAGTTGGCTAGCATATTTCCAAATTCAAAGTTTATACACATCGTTCGTGATGGAAGAGATACGGTGCGATCGCTTGTGACAATGAATTGGACTGATCTCGATGGAAATCCGATCGAGTATGTTCAAAATGTTGAAAATGCAGCTAAGTACTGGGTAAATGTTGTTTCTCAGGGACTAGACGACGCTAATTTACTGATACTTAGAAATCGGGTTAAGTTGGTGAAGTATGAAGACCTCATATATAGCCCTAGAGAAACGATGGCGGATATCCTTACTTTCCTCGGTGAAGAATGGTCAGAATCTGTCTTACAGCATGCCAAAGCTCCAAGAAGATTTGAGCCTTTGGAATCCAGCACAATGCAAGTCGAAAAGCCACTTTATAGCAGTTCAATAAATCGATGGGCAACAGAATTCACCCAAGAAGAGAAGACGCTTTTTAAGGAGATCGCGGGCGAACTGCTTATTCATTTGGGCTACGAGGAGTCCATGGATTGGTGATTATAAGGTAAGCCCAAGCGCCTCTGGTTGTCCGACAAATTTCGCCCGGAGTTTTTGCAAAAAGTCGTGGTAGTAGATATTGTCGCTTGACACTCATGTGAGATATTTCATGTCTGCATCTTGCATGAGTAAGGGCCAAGGAACACTTGAAATGGACGTCGTGAAAAAGAACATCTTCACCAAGCGCGTTGCTTCTGCCAACCAGCGAATCGTATCCACCGGAATAAATTTTCAGATTTTTGCAGAACCTTTTATAACAAATTCCGATGAGACGAGGAGATTTCTGTGCACAGACATTTGCGTTGGTATATTGCTGTCCTGATTGGGATCGGAACGATTATCAATTATTTTGATCGGGCAAATATGTCTGTTGCGACGGATCCGATGTCTAAGCAATTTGGGCTCTCGCTTTCCCAGATGGGTATTGTGCTTTCTGCGTTTTCTTGGTCCTATACGCTTATCCAAATTCCCATCGGCGCTTTGCTCGATAGAATTGGTGTCAAGTGGCTGACTCGCGTGGGCACGATACTCTGGACAATTGCCACGGTCATCACAGCCGTGGCAGGCGGACTTGGATTGGTGATTCTTTCGCGCATTCTGTTGGGTGTAGCTGAAGCGCCGGTGTTTCCAGGGAATTCGAAGGCGACTGGATATTGGTTTCCCGTCAGGGAACGCGGACTGGCCACAGCCTCGTTCGATGCGGCCGCGAAGTTCTCGAATGTGATTGGGGTGCCGCTGATTGCCTGGGCCATCACTGTTTGGGGCTGGCGCGGCGGTTTTTGGCTGACAGCTGTGTTGAGCGTGCTCTTTGCGATTGCGTATTGGATTTGGTATCGGGATCCAAAGGAAAAGAAGAGCCTCTCACGTGAGGAATACGATTATATTGTCGCGGGTGGGGCGCAGACGGGTGAAGCGGAAGGACAAATCTGGGCCAATCTGGGGTTCGCGCTCAAGCAGCGGAAAATTTGGGGACTGGGTATTGGCTTTGCGGCGTACAATTACTCATTTTATCTGTTTCTCACCTGGTTGCCAGGTTACCTTGAAAAGCAAATGCACATGACGGTGCTCAAGAGTGGCTGGTACACGGTGATGCCGTGGCTGATTGCCACCATCACGGACGTTTTTGTCGGTGGCTGGTTGGTCGATACGCTCATTAAACA
This sequence comes from Alicyclobacillus fodiniaquatilis, assembly GCF_042678105.1. Taxonomy (NCBI): domain Bacteria; kingdom Bacillati; phylum Bacillota; class Bacilli; order Caryophanales; family Alicyclobacillaceae; genus Alicyclobacillus; species Alicyclobacillus fodiniaquatilis. The sequence goes on along the minus strand of NZ_JBHUCX010000028.1, from coordinate 171,366 downwards.
AGGAAGGGATCCCACGCGCGTTCGGAAAACGGTGCTCGTCATTGGCATGTTGCTGGGGTTGGCGGTCATCGGTGCGGCGTTCACCCAAAATCCAAATTGGGCCGTTGTGTGGATTTCCATCTCCTTGGGCGGCTTGGCGTTTGCTGCAACCATCTGCTGGAGTATCCCGTCGCTCATTGCGCCACGGGGGACTGTCGGCAGCGTGGGCAGTGTCATGAATTTTTTAGGGAATATCAGCGGCATCATTGCGCCAATCGTCACGGGTTTTATCGCCGATGCGACTGGTCAATTCTCCGTCGCGTTTGCCGTGGCCGCTGCTGTGCTCGTTGTCGGCATCATCAGCTTCGTATTTCTGTTGGGCACCATTGAGCCGATTCGAACCAGTCAGCGCCAACCGTTGCCCTGAATGTGAGCGCGGCAGAAGGGCGCAGCGCTAGCAAACGCAACAAAGCTGCATGTTACGAAGGGAGATCACCATACTCGTGTTTCGAGAAGGTGATCTTTTTTCGATCGCAACAATGCCTCCGTGTCAAAGCGCTGACTCGCTCTGTTCCATCTGTTCGACCATATGTGTCTCAAATTGCGTTTCATAGAGCTGGCGGTACAACGGGTTTGTCTCCACCAATGTCTGGTGGGGGCCGATGGCGGCAATGCGGCCCTTTTCCAGTACGACAATTTTGTCGGCTGACAAAACGGTCGACAAACGGTGCGCGATGACGATGGCGGTTCGACCTTGTAGCAAAACGGCAAGCGCGTCTTGAATTTTTCGCTCAACCACCGTATCCAATGCGCTGGTGGCCTCATCCAAGAGGACGATGCGCGGACTTTGCAGCAATACGCGCGCGATGGCCAAGCGCTGACGTTCTCCACCGGAGAGGCGATATCCGCGCTCGCCCACAGTGGTTTGATACCCTTGCGGCAAAGCGGCGATGGTGTCATGAATCTGTGCGGCCTGACAAGCAGCTTCCATGTCTTCCTGTGTCGCGGATGGATTGGCTAAAAGCAGGTTGTTGTATATCGTATCGTGAAAAAAGAACGGATCTTGTGGGACAAGGCCCATTTGCGATCTCAATGACCTTAAAGACAGCGCTTTCGTATCCGTGCCATCTAGCAACAAACGGCCAGATAACGGATCGGAAAAGCGGGGGATCAAGTTGAGCAATGTCGTTTTGCCTGCGCCGCTGGGGCCGACGAGGGCAACGGTTTCGCCAGGTTCCACCATGAGGTTGATTTCCCGCAAGGCCATGTCTTTTTCCTCTGTATCCGCGTTTTCATCCGCATTGGCGCGGTAGGAAAAGGATACGTCTTCCAACGCGATTTGGCCTTGCACTTCCCCTTTTGGAATGGTAAGCGCGCCGTCTTTACCTCCGGTTCAATATCCATGATGGCGTAGATGCGCCGAAACAAGGCGATGGAGGACAGGATGCTGACATGCAATTGCGCCAATTGGCTAAGCGGGCCATAGAGGCGGGAAAGCAACGTGGTAAATGCGACAATGACCCCGAGTTCCATGCGGTGGTGAATGACCAGCCATCCGCCGTACCCCCACAACAAAGCGGGACCGATGGAAGAAAACATCCCCAACCACATGAACAACCAGCGTCCAATCAACGATTGGCGGACTTGCAAGTCGCGCAGTTTGTGGTTTGCCTCGGAGAATTTTTTCTCTTCCTCGGGCTCGCGATTGAAGATGCGAATCAACAATGCGCCGCTGACGCCAAGCGTCTCGCTCAATTGAACGGTCATGTTGGAAAGCCATTGTTGAATTTCGCCTTGCACGCGCTGGCGCACTCTGCCGACGCGTTGGGTCGGAATGACAAAGCCTGGCACCACGACCATGGCGAGGATGGACATCTGCCAGTTCATTTCGAACATCAGCACCAATGTAACGACGATGGTGAGCAAATTGCTGATAAATCCGACCAAAGTTGTGGTGATGACGCTCTGAATGGCGGTGACATCATTCATGACGCGCGATACGAGATCTCCCGACTGGCGCGAGGCAAAGAAATTGACGGTCTGCCGCTGCAAATGCCGGAACAGCGACATGCGGTAATCGGCCATAACGTTTTGGGCGATGACATTGCTGAGCCAGTTTTGCAACACGCCGAGCAGCCCAGTGACAATGGCTGTGAAAATTAAGGTGAGCGTCAGCCAAAGGACAGTGGTAAAGTGCCCTTTTTCAATGCCGTTGTCGATGATTCTCTGCGTCAACCAAGCGGGAATAACGCCGCCGATGGCAGTCGCGAAGATGATGAACGTCACGAAAATCGCTTGCGGCCAATAAGTGGTAAAGGCGCTCAGCGCACGTTTGATGATGGCCCAATCGAAATGTTCCTGTTTGGCCAATTCGCGCATGCGCCAGCGATTCCCGCCTCCGCCTCCACCTGGCCCGCCTCCAGCGCCCATTCCTAAGCCTCGGAATCCTGCATCCACATTCAAACACCCTCTCATCAATTCAAATTGAGCACAGCGAAATCACAGGTGCAACTCATCACTTGTCTTCTGCAACGTTTTCGTCTGCAGGGTGCGACAATGCAGAGGACAGTCGTTCCAGGCTGGCAATCAAATGCCGCTGTTCATCTGGCGAGAGGCAATTCAACCCGTCCGTCAGCCGTTTGGTCGAGGCAGAATGCACACTTTCAATCAGTGACCGACCACTATCCGTCAACCGAACGACCTTGACGCGGGCATCCTCGTCACTAGAAACCCGATAGACCAAGCCAGCTTTTTCGAGACGATCCGCCATTTGGGACACAGTGCTGGGGCTGACGCCGAATTTTTTTGCCAAATCGCCCATTGTGCAATTTTTTGTTTTATGGACATTGCGCAATAGCGTCCACTGCAAGCGAGTGATTTTTTGCGCCCCCACCTGGAGCGTGCCTTTGCGCAAGTGCCGGTTGATGGATTGCCAGTGAACGAAAAACTGGTCGATCAGTCCATTGTCAATCATGTCGTTGCTCCTCTCAGTATATTATTTAGTTAACTAAAACAATTCGTAATCGTCAAGCGTGGTGAAATTTTCGACAAAATAAGGATGATGCATTGACAACTAGATTCACTCTATTACTATATCAAGTATACCGTATGGATTTAATCGGTTTTATGGTGTACGCTTACTGTGTCAATTTTCAGGCAAATGCCTAGAATGTGAATGATGGAGGGGTACCTGTGAAAAATGTCGATAACATTCTCGATTTAATCGGCCAAACACCAGTGGTCAAATTGAACCATCTGACTGGTCCGAGCGATGCGGATGTGTATGTCAAGCTCGAATGGTTCAATCCAGGCGGGAGTGTCAAAGACCGGATCGCCAAATCCATGGTGGAAGCCGCAGAACGGGAAGGCCATTTGAAGCCGGGCGATACCATCGTGGAACCGACCAGTGGGAACACAGGCATCGGGTTGGCGTTGGTCGCTGCCGCGAAAGGCTATCGGGCCGTCTTTGTCATGCCGGACACCATGAGTTCAGAACGACGCAGCCTGCTGCGCGCATACGGCGCTGAGCTGGTGTTGACACCAGGCAGTGAAGGGATGCAAGGCGCAGTCGACAAAGCCGCTGAACTCGCGAAGGAACACGGCTACTTTATGCCGCAACAGTTTGACAATGCAGCAAATCCATTGGTGCACGAACTGACCACCGGCCCGGAAATTGTGGAACAGTTTGGCGGCAAATTGGATGCGTTTGTCGCAGGTATCGGCACAGGCGGAACCATTTCCGGCGTTGGGCGCGTATTGCGCAAGGAAATCCCCTCCTGCAAAGTCATCGCTGTCGAACCGGCTGGTTCTCCTATCCTCTCAGGCGGTAAGCCAGGTCCGCACAAGATCCAAGGAATTGGCGCCAATTTTGTACCGTCTATTCTAGATCGCGATGTTTATAACGAAGTGCGCACTGTCGAGAATGAGGCTGCATTTGAAACGGCGCGCCGCTTGGCGAAAGAGGAAGGCTTGTTGGTTGGTATTTCCTCTGGCGCAAACGTATTTGTCGCTTTGCAAGTGGCAAAGGAATTGGGCAAAGGCAAACGCGTTGTGACCGTGTCTCCATCCAACGGCGAACGCTACCTGTCCACAGCGTTGTATCAATTCGATTGATTTCGCCTGTCTATCGTTGTTTTCCATGTCATCGCAGTTCTGTGTTGGTTGCCTGCAGCCGACTTAGGACTGCGATTTCAACTTACACGGTGGTTTGCAGATGCCATTTGTTTGATGGTACTGTTAGTGTCAGTGTTTTGCGTTGCGTGCCATGTCTTTGCGAAGGTTAGATTGTAGGGAGGATATTATGAGTAAAGTACTGATTTTTGGCCACAAAAATCCGGATACGGATACGATTTGTTCAGCTATTGCGTACGCTGAATTAAAAAGCAAATTAGGCGCTTCCGTCGAAGCCGTGCGCTTGGGCAACGTGAATGCGGAAACGCAATTTGCCTTGGATTATTTTAAAGTGGCAGCGCCACGTTTGGTGGAGACTGTCGCCAATGAAGCACAAGAAGTGATTCTGGTCGATCACAATGAGCGCCAACAAAGCGCGAATGATGTGGATCAGGTGCAGGTTGTCGAAGTGATCGACCATCATCGGATCGCAAATTTCGAGACCAGCAATCCTCTGTATTACCGCGCTGAGCCGGTTGGCTGTACAGCGACCATTTTGAATAAGCTGTACAAGGAAAATGGGGTTGAGATTTCCAAAGAAGTGGCTGGTCTGATGGTATCCGCCATCATTTCGGACACGCTGCTCCTCAAATCGCCGACTTGTACGGACCAAGACGTGGCCGCCATTCGGGAATTGGCTGCGATTGCTGGCGTGAACATCGAGGAATATGGCTTGCAAATGCTCAAAGCAGGCGCGGATTTGAGCGACAAATCCATCGACGAGTTGATCTCGCTGGACGCGAAAGAATTCCAAATGGGCGACTACAAGGTGGAAATCGCGCAAGTGAACGCTGTGGACACGAATGATGTGCTGGCTCGTCAGGCGGAAGTGGAAGCCAAGCTGTCCCAAGTGATTGCAGACAAAGAGCTGGATTTGTTTGTTTTTGTGGTCACCGACATCTTGAACAACGACTCCGTCGCCTTGGCGCTCGGACGTGTCGCAGATGCGGTTGAAAAAGCTTACAATGTCACATTAGTGGACAACAAAGCGACCCTCAAAGGGGTTGTATCGCGTAAAAAGCAGATTGTGCCTATTTTGACCGAAACGCTGGCGAAGTAAGCGGAAACGCACGACGCTACATATGACAATCGCATCTGAATACCTGACATTTGCTGATGTATGTCATCGTCGAATGATGCGAAGCGAACGGCCCCGTTGCCACTTATCGAATTGAGTGGCGAGGGGCCGTTCCTGTGTGGCTCGGCAGCAGATTTGGTCATCAGCTTCGCGCGAGGTCAATCGTCAGGTGTCACAGATGCTTGTCCTAAGCGAGTGCGCTGTGCCGCGTTGTCCGCAGCACTATGAGCCTGCCGCGATACGCATTTCTGCTGGCAGCGGGCAGACAAACCGCATTGGCTGCGCCCCTTTGGCCAGGCCAGGCGGGTAGAAAAAGAGTGCCAGTCCCGGCATGGGTTCGGGCAGTTGCGCAGGATTGTTCGGATGAATCAGGTGTGGCAGGGTTTCCAACACTGTGTGTTTTTCCAGTTCTGCTTTCGTCAATCCAAGTTTCATAAACGCCGGTCCAAACAGGTCAGGATGCTCCCCAATGAACTGCGCCACATGGGTTCGATCCGCCCGGTTCAAGCTGCGATTCCACCAAACCTTGTGCGGGCGTATGCGATGTTGCAGCAGGAAGTCATAGATCATATAAGATCTGGCTGACGCCTGTTGCGATGACGAACACGTTTTTTGCAGAAACTGCTCCAGACGCAAGAACAAATCTTCCAACTGATGGCCAATGCGGTTCCACCCCTGTGTCTCCCACTCATCCCCAAACGACTGGAAGAAATCGAATGGACTTGCGAACACATGACGGGTCAGATACTGCACAGTGTGCCGCAGTTTCCCCTCGTTCCAATACTTCTCCAGCACATCTTCCACCTGCTTGATGCGCAGGACGTCGTCATACGGCAATACGTGATTGGAAAATATCTCATAGGGCGCGTGATCCATATAGGTGTAACCAAATTCTTGCGCGCGCAGGCGCATGCCGGTTCCGCGGAGCATCTTTAAAAAGCCCAGTTGCAATTCATCCGGCTCGAACGAAAACACGTCGTTGAACGTCTTTTTGAACGACGAATAGTTTTCTTCCGGCAAACCGGCAATCAGATCTAAATGTTGGACGATATTCCCGCTCTCTTTGATGGCCAGGATGGTTTGGCTCAAGCGTTCGAAATTTTGGCGCCGCTGCACCAATGAATTGGTGAGTTCATTGGTAGATTGCACGCCAAGTTCAAAGCGAAACAGCCCTTTTGGCGCATTGGCTTTGAGAAAATCGACAATTTCCTTATGCAGGATGTCGCCGGTGATTTCAAATTGGAAGACCGTATCGCCCCGGTTTTCAATCAGAAATTGGAACAGCTCCAATGCGTAACGTCGATGTAAATTGAATGTCCTGTCCACGAACTTGATGGTGCGGATGCCTGCGTCTATCAATGTCTTCAGTTCCCTCTTGACGCGTTCTATCGGAAAATAGCGCACGCCGGTTTCAATCGAGGAGAGGCAGAATTGGCAGGAAAACGGACAGCCGCGACTCGTTTCAAAGTAGACCACGCGGTTGCGCAGTGCTTGCATGTCTGCTTCGTTTTGATAGGGGCTGGGGATTTGCTCAAGCGGGATTTTCGCCGCTGGCGGATTGATATGAACCCGATTCTCTTGCCGATAGGCGAGCCCGTTGATTTCATTTGCGGCGCCACCGGATGCCAAAGACTGCAAGAGGTGGTGGAATGTCGCTTCCCCTTCTCCTTGTACGATGAAATCCACTTCTGGAATGCGATTCATCCATTGGCGGGTATCATAGGACACCTCTGGGCCGCCCATTATCAGAACGACGTTTGGCAACACCTTCTTGAGCATCGCCAACAGCGGGATGGTTTCCTCCACATTCCATATATAGACGGAAAACGCCACGATGTCCGGTTTGCGACGATATAAATCCGCGACAATCTGCGTCAAAGGTTCTTTTATCGTATATTCACAGATTTCCGTTTGCGGGAAGTCGTGTTGGACGTACGCGTGAAGATAGCGCAACGCCAAGGAGCTGTGGATATACTTCGCATTCAGTGTGGCCAGTACAACCTTCATTGTGATCTCCCATTCTGAAAATAAAGTGGATACGTCGATTCACGCCATTCATGGTACCCCTCACATTTCTATTGTGCCCGAGAAAGCGAGTTTCGCATACTTTTACTTTTGGTTTCACAAGATTTACCGTAAAATTTGGTATAGATGGTACTTTGATGACGGTATTCATTGCAGGGAGGTATTATGGAAAACAGAATTGAGCAAATCGTAAATTTTCTAACTGTTCTGGATGGATTCAAAACGATAGCGCGAAGAACCATTGTCGGTAATACCACACGACATGAAAATGATGCGGAACATACTTGGCACATGTGTATGTTTGCACTTTTGTTGCATCGCGAAATGGAGCATGAAGTCAATTTGGAGCGCGCTTTGCAGCTCATCTTGATTCACGATCTCGTCGAGATTTATGCGGGAGATACGTTTGCCTACGATACACAGGCGCGAATTGGCAAAAAGGAACGCGAAGAACTGGCGGCAAAACGATTATTTGGGCAACTTCCACCGGATCTCACAGCACAATTCCACGCGCTTTGGGACGAATTTGAAGCCGGTTTAAGCGCCGAAGCGCAGTTCGCCAACGCCATCGACAGCATACAGGCGTTTGCCCAAAACGTAAATACCAAAGGGCATGTATGGAAGACACATCGCATACCAGCGAGTCGTGTGATGGAGAAGAACAAGTCCTGGATTCAGCAGTCGAAAGCATTTTCCACCCTGTATGACTACCTGTGGCAAAAGGCAGAGCAAGAAAGTTCATTCTATCGGGAAGAATGAAGATTATGATATTGCAGCATGACAGATGAAATTTTAGTAGGAAGGGGATGTTGTTTGGTGTCTCACAGTTGGTCGCAGGGTTCGATGTTCAAAGTTGGGTATATGGATGAATTGCAACCAATCGATAGAGCCATTGCTGAGTTGCTCGCAAAGCGCGAGCAGTGCGCGCAAGGCAAGATGTTTGTCCCTCCGCGCAGCCTCGTTGAGGGGTGGGCAAAGGAGTTCGGCATGGATCCGGCGTTGCTGTTTTGGACTTTCCGCCACTTTACACCTCGGCGGCGGGTGAACGGACCAGTAGATCTTGGCGAACTGCAGGGCATTGTTCCCTTGATGCAGCGAAAAACGGTAAATGGATGCACGTACACTTTGACGCATGTCGAGCAATTTTTGAATGGAAGCATCGTCAATCTCATCGCGAGCTTAGAGACACCTGAAGCGGCACAAGTGTCGCGTTTGGAGCTTCACTTGACGTTGGCCATCAAAACGGAAGGGTATCAAGTGATGCCGCATGGAACACAGGGAGGCGGTGCACAATTGACCGCTCGTTTTTTGGTCACGCCACCTCTGCCAACGGATATGGGGAAAGTGGAATTTGCGTTAGTACCAGATGCAGGTGCAGGGGGCAGACCGCCGATGATTGTGCGCGAATTGGATGATCCCGTCGTGTTTTGAGGATGGAGATCAATATACCAACCAGCTACACAACGATAACTCAATCATACATGTCAGAATATTTGACATATATGATTGAGTTTTTTGTTTGAAATACGTAACATAAGTTTACTTAGTCAATGGAGGATTGCCTGTGAGTCAAACTACCCTGATTGGGCTGGCGATGTTGGCGGTCGTACTTGGATTTCGGCACGGGATAGATTGGGATCACATTGCAGCCATTACAGATTTAGTCGGCGGAGAGACCGACAAGCGACGGGGATTCATGCTCGCGCTTTGGTATGCGATTGGACACGAGGTGGTCATCGTCGTGTTCGGCGCTTTGGCTGTCTTGCTGGGCTGGACGTTGCCACATTGGGTGGATGGTATGATGGAGCGCTTCGTCGGCGTGACCTTGCTGATTTTGGCCGTCTTTTTCATCATTTCGCTCATTCGGAATCGCCAGGAATTCGTGTTTGTCAGCCGTTGGCGGCTGCTACTCATCAGCTTTTACAGCATTTTTGCATGGGTCGACGCTCGCTTCGGCAACAGATACCGCAAGCAGACAGCGGCAAAACCCCAGATCCGCGTGACGTTCGCCGGTGCTTTTTCCATTGGGATTGTGCATGGAGTCGGTGCGGAGACCCCGACGCAGCTGCTCTTGTTCGCGACGGCGTCTGGTTTGGCGTCGCCTGTGAAGGGATTCTCGGTCGTCATGCTGTTTGTACTGGGGCTTCTGTGTTCGCACTTGATGATCACGTGCGTCAGCCTGGCTGGCTTCATGAGCGCGCTGCGCCATCGGTTGTTGGTGAGAACGGTCGGGATCGCAACGGCGACGTACAGTCTCTTGATGGGTGTCATTTTCACGATGGGCTATGCTGGATGGCTGCCGACTTTGTTGTAGGAGGGGACAAATTGTGCATTTGACCATGCAAGAACGAGACAAGCTGCTGATTTTTGTGGCAGCTGAGCTGGCCAGAAAGCGCCTTGAGCGTGGGTTGAAGCTGAATTATCCCGAGGCGGTCGCTTTGTTGTCTTCCTACATCGCCGAAGAGGCGAGGGCTGGCAAGACGGTCGCTGAACTGATGGAAGCGGCAAGGCATGTGTTGTCCGCAGATGATGTCATGCCGGGGGTTGCGGCGATGATTCACGAAGTGCAGGTGGAAGCGACGTTTCCAGATGGCACCAAACTCGTGACGGTGCACACGCCCATCCGCAGCGGCGTATCTGAATGGACACCAGGTGAGACGCTGCTTGATGAAAGCGATACCCAGGGCATTGCTTTGGTGCCAAAGCGGGATCGAACCGTGCGGCTTGTCCGGAATACTGGCGACAGGCCGATTCAGGTCGGGTCCCACTACCATTTCTATGAGGTGAATCACGCGTTGGCGTTTAAGCGAGAGGGGACAAAAGGATATCGGTTGGATGTGCCGTCCGGCACGGCGATTCGCTTCGAACCGGGCGTCGAATTGGAAGTCAGTCTTGTGAAATTTGGCGGTGAGCAGCAGATTTACGGGTTCCGCGGCGAAGTCAACGGGGGGATGGGCGATGCAGAGGATTGATCGGGCTGCCTACGCGGGGATGTACGGGCCGACGACGGGCGACAGGGTCCGATTGGCGGATACGGAGCTCTTGATTGAAATTGAGCGAGATTACACGGTTTATGGTGATGAAGCCAAGTTTGGCGGCGGCAAAACCATTCGCGATGGCATGGGGCAGCATCCGTATGCGACGAGAGCCGAAGATGTGCTGGATTTGGTCATCACGAACGCCATCATTCTCGACAGTTGGGGCATTGTCAAAGCGGACATCGGCATCAAGGATGGGTATATCGTCGGCATCGGCAAGTCTGGCAATCCATTGACGATGGACGGTGTCACGCCGGGGATGGTCATTGGCGCGAGCACAGAAGTGGTTGCGGCGGAAAATCGGATTGTCACGGCGGGTGGCATCGACAGCCACATTCACTTTATCAGTCCGCAACAGGTGGAGGTGGCCTTGCAAAGCGGCGTCACGACGATGTTGGGCGGCGGTACGGGGCCGGCGACGGGCACGCTGGCGACTACGTGTACACCGGGGGCGTGGCATTTGCGGCGGATGTTGGAGGCGGCGGAGGCGTTGCCGGTGAATGTCGGCTTTCTCGGCAAAGGCAATGCATCTGGCTATCGGGCCATCGCGGAACAGATTGAAGCAGGGGCCATCGGCTTGAAATTGCATGAGGACTGGGGCAGCACACCACATGCGATTGACACCTGCCTGGGCGTGGCGGATGACTACGATGTCCAAGTCGCCATCCACACGGACACACTCAATGAAGGTGGGTTTGTGCAGGACACCATTGCGGCCATCGGTGGCCGGACCATTCACACCTACCATACGGAGGGCGCCGGCGGCGGGCATGCGCCGGACATCATCCGCATCGCGTCCATGGAAAACGTGCTGCCGTCGTCGACGAATCCGACGCGACCGTACACGAAAAATACAGTGGATGAACATTTGGACATGTTGATGGTTTGTCACCACCTCGACCCGAATATTCCGGAAGACATCGCTTTTGCCGATTCCCGCATCCGGCCAGAAACCATTGGCGCAGAAGACATCCTGCATGATCTCGGCGTCTTCAGCATGATGAGCTCCGATTCCCAGGCGATGGGGCGGGTCGGCGAAGTCATCATTCGCACGTGGCAGACCGCAGATAAAATGAAACGGCAGCGCGGCGCGCTCGTTGGCGATGGTCCAGCAGACAATGCCCGTGTCAAGCGATATGTCGCCAAGTACACCATCAATCCAGCCATCACGCACGGCATTGCCCAGCACGTCGGCTCTGTGGAAGTGGGCAAATTTGCCGATCTCGTCTTGTGGTCGCCAGCCTTTTTTGGTGTGAAGCCCGAGTTGGTGTTGAAAGGCGGGACCATCGCGCTGGCGAACATGGGTGATCCCAACGCTTCCATTCCCACACCACAACCGATGTTTTATCGGCCGATGTTCGGGCAAATGGGGAAAGCGCGCTTTGCCACGTCGTTGACCTTTGTCTCGCAGGCGTCGTTGCAATTGGGCATTGTCCAGGAGTATGGGCTCTCTAAGCCGTTGATCCCGGTTGCGCATTGCCGTGACATCGGCAAGCAGTCGATGGTACACAACGCCGCGCGACCTGTGATTGAGGTGGATCCTCTTTCGTATCGCGTCACTGCAGACGGAGAGTGGTTGACCTGTGAACCAGCGGAAGTTCTGCCGATGGCCCAGCGGTACTTTTTGTTTTAAGCCAGTGATGCGCTCGACGGCTCACAGCTGTACAAGAGCAGAGCGCAGATGTGTGGATATGCGTCTGGGAGGTTGGTTGCAATGAAAATCACAGCTGTGTTAGGCTGCGAGGCGCATTTTCAGGGGTACACATTTGATGAACTGATGTTGACAAGCGACGAACTCGCCAAAAGAGTCTTTCGCAAGAAAACTGTATCTGGACGTGAAATCAAGGCATCCTTGCCGCGGAATACGCTGTTGAAGCCCGGCGATGTGCTGTTGGCTGAAGCGCGCTGTGCCGTGGTTGTGCGCGTCATCCCAGAATGGGTGCTGGTCATTCGACCGACAAGTTTTGCGCAGATTGCCGAGGTTGGTCATCAATTGGGGAATCGGCATATGCCCATTCAGATTGAGGAAAACGAGATAGTAGTGGCCTATCACCCGCTTTTGGAAACGCTGTTTCAGGGGATGGATATCGCTTGCGAACGCGTGTTGCGGACGCTGGAGCGCCCCTTTTTACACATTTTTGCGCCGCACATGCACTAAGAGACTTGTGAACAGCGCCCGAGCCATCAATCCGATTGATTTTCACCAGTCCTTAGAGGAGGCGCTCATGAATCCTGCACAGTTTTCGTTTATGCTCCAGATGGGTGACGGCAATTTTCCGAATGGCGCATTCTCGCACTCCTTTGGCTTGGAGACGCTGATTGAAGCGGGGCTGGTCGTGGACGCGGCGACGTTCGAACAGGCGCTTGCGGATTGGTTTCACCTGCAACTCGTTCCCTTTGATGGCCTTGCTGCTCATATTGCTTGGGCGTTGACCAAAGCTGGGGATATGGAAGGGCTCCTCGCCCTCGCCGAGCTTGTCTCAGCTTCGCTGCTTGCCGAACAATCGAAGCGCGGCGCGCTGTTGATTGGCAAACGGTCATTGCAAGTATTGCATGATCTCGTCCCCCATGGTGGCGCAACACAGTGGTACTGGGAGAAGGTCGCAGCAGGCGAAGCGTGCGCGACACACGCGTTGGCGTTGGCGGTCGCAAGTGCGGAGATGGGTATTGGTCAGGATTTTACGCGCACGGCGGTATTGTACAGCGCGTTGTCGAGCCTCATTGCCGCCGCAGTGCGCGCTGTGCCGATTGGCCAGTCGGCAGGACAACAATTGCTGGCGACTGGTCGCTCGTGGATTGAAAGTGCGCCGAGCATGGCTGGGTATCAGATGGCAGACATCTCGTCGACCGCCGCGATGTGGGAAATTGCGCAGATGAACCACAAAGCGTTGAACGGTCGGCTGTTCATGTCCTAATGCGCCATGTGTGCTGGGGGCTAGGCCCTGCCATGTTTCGATATGATTGGATTTTATAATTTTGCCGAGCGGGGCGCATCTCGCATGACGTCTTCAGTAGTGAACGGAGGAGTACAAATGAGCGCGATTCGGATTGGCATTGGCGGCCCGGTTGGGGCTGGCAAGACGGCGCTTGTGGAGCGACTGACAAGAACATTATACGGTCGCTACCAAATGGCGGTGGTGACGAATGATATTTTCACGCGTGAGGACGCAGAGTTTCTCGTGAAACATGGGATATTGGAAGCAGCGCGAATTGTCGGTGTCGAGACAGGCGGCTGCCCACACACCGCCATCCGCGAGGATGCCACGATGAATCTGCAAGCCATTGAGGCGTTGGAAACCCGCTTTGCAGATTTGGAGATCATCTTCGTCGAAAGCGGGGGAGACAATCTGGCGGCCACATTCAGCCCGGAACTGGCCGACTTCACCATTTATATCATCGATGTGGCGCAAGGAGAAAAAATTCCTCGCAAGGGCGGCCCGGGGATTTGCAAATCCGATTTGCTCATCATCAACAAAAAGGACTTGGCGCCGCACGTGGGGGCGAGTTTGGACGTGATGGCGCGCGACGCCAAAAGCATGCGCGGCGAGCGACCATTTCTCTTCACCAACTTGTTGGTGAACGAAGGGTTGGACGAGGTGGTGGCGTGGCTTGAGTACAATGCGCTCCTTGTCGATGCCTGATGTCGTCACGGGCACAGTCGCCCTGACATTTCGCCAGGAAGCGGGCGTCACGCTTGTGGCGGGTCAACAGAGCACGGGGTTGCTGCGCGCGAGTCGCCCTGTTTACAGAGGGACAGGACGACGCCCTGAAATACAGTTGATTCACCTGGGGCCAGGCAGTATGAACGGAGATGGCTATGCGCAGCGCATCACGCTTCACGAGCAAGCCGAGGCCGTCGTCGGTTTTCAGTCGTATACAAAGGTGCTGCCCGGCATGGCAGGTTCCAGCCAGCAAACGGACATCACACTTGGCGCGTCCAGTCGATTGACGATGAAGCCAAACGTGGTGCTGCCCTATCCAGATGCTGTGTATACTGCTCATACAGATGTCCAATTGGGGCTAGGGGCTATCGCGTCTATCTCTGAGATCCTCGTCGGCGGACAAACGCCAGATGTCGAATCGCTCGCCTTTGAAAAGTTGTCTTCGACACTCCAAGTGTTTCGCGGCGACAAACTTATCTTGCGGGATGCGATACAGGCTGGTCGGCGGTCACTTGGGCGAGGCCGCATCTGGGCAGATGGGTTTCCGGTGCTCGGCAGTGTGTATCTCATCGGGGATTTTCCGGAGCAACTCGAACAAAATTTACGCGAGCATGGCGCTGCGCTCCAGTCGGCAGAGGTTCGTGTGGGGGTATCGTATCTCGCAGATGCCGGGTTCGTGCTGCGAATTTTAGGGACAAGGATTCAACTGGTCGAGCGCGTGATTGAGCGGGCGTACGGCGTGATCGACCCATATAAAGGATGAGGTGCGTCCCTCATGCCTGTTGTCTGGCACAAGGGACTGATTGACTCACTTTGGTAACACACCTTATGTGTTCAATGGCCCACTTGCCAAGGGCGCGCTGGCCCGTGGTGGTGATGCAGGCTGCGCAAAGGGGTTCCCTTTAACGCTTCTTTTGCCATGACCTTGGGTTGGCCGCTGTTGTCCAGACGCCGATGAATGGTTCGATCCGTCGTGACAAACCCGATACGCGCATAGACGCGGGAAGCGAGTGCCTGACATTGGGGACAGGCGGTTGTTGAACGGGCATCTGCCATGTTCATCTCCAGGCTGAACGGTCCGCAGCGATGACAAGCAAATTCGTATTGAGGCATGAGCTTTCTCCTCCATCCAGTTTATCTGGGGACGATATCCTGTTCGAAGATGCTGGTGGGAATGGCTAGCGTGCAACACGCGTTGGGAACATCCACAATGCCGCTGATCCGCCCTTCAACAGGCGCTGTGCCAAGAATCATGTAGGCCTGTTCACCAGTGAAGCCAAAACCCTTTAGATATTCGATGGCGTTTAAGCATGCGCGGCGATAGGCGACGTGAGCATCCAGATATCGCTGTTCGCCAGTGAATTCATCCACAGAAATCCCCTCGAAGACGATATATTCCGAGAATTTTGGTTCGACAGGGCCAGGCTTAAACACGGGGTTTTCGCCGATACTGTATTTCGCCATGCCGCCTTTGATGAGGTCGACGTGGAGATCGATCCAGCCGTTCATTTCAATGGCGCCACAAAATGTGATCTCGCCATCCCCTTGCGAAAAATGAATGTCCCCCATGGATAATTTTGCGCCATCGACAAAGACCGGGAAGTAGATTTTGCTTCCTTTTGACAGGTTTTTGATGTCGCAGTTGCCGCCGTTTTCACGCGGTGGAACTGTGCGGGCCGCTGCTTTTGCCACACTGTCAAAAGCAGCGCCGGTCAACGTCCCCAGCACAGCGCCATCTGGTTCCGGCAGATTGGCCAAAGCGGGGATGCGGTTGGGGTTCGTGTCCACCAGTTTCTTTTCACGGCTGTTCCAAGTATCCAGAAGTTTGTGCGATGGCGCAACGCCGATAAGTCCAGGGTGAATGATACCGGGAAATCTGACACCAGGCACATGACGTGAAGTCGTGTAGATGCCATGGAAGTCCCAAATCGATTTGCATGCTTCTGGATAGTGATCGACCAAAAAACTACCGCCGTTTTCCTTGGCAAAAATGCCGTTGTATCCCCACTCGGAATTTGGCAGCGCGCCGATATCCAAGATCTCCACGACGAGGAGATCTCCCGGCTCGGCGCCGTTGATGTAGATGGGGCCGCTGAGGACATGCACGCGGTTTAAATCGACGTCGCGAATGTCTGCTGCATCGTCATTGTTGCCAATCTGGCCATCGGTCCAATCCTTGCATTCAATACGAAATTGTTCACCTGGATTGACAGAGACGACAGCAGGAATATCCGGATGCCAGCGATTGTGGCCTGGGAGTTCCTGTTCACCGATGGGTTTTGTCAAATCGACACGGAATAGAACGTCAGGCATGATACCATCCTTCCAACGAACGGAATATACGTCATCCAGCGGATCGACGGATTGATCAGCAAACCCTCAAATTAACTTTCGAATCGAATCTTGCTCCTCTCCTTGTGGTATGAATCTTAACTTAATATTTTCGATTTTCGCGTGATTTGTCAATTGATATTGTTAGATATATTTACACAAAACGCTGATTTCCGCTTGTTTCGAGATGAAAAACAATTTATATGTTAAATAAGTTTACAAATAACGTTGCGTATGAGCTTGCATAGATGCTACCTTAAGTGAAAATTCAGTCTAATCATTGGGAGGAGATGAAAAGAAATGTCGGTTATCAAAGAACAGGAACGTCCGCTAAAGCCCAAGCGATCCTTCAATAAACTGGTGAACAATCCAGTGTTGGAGGACTACGCGCTGCGCTATGCGCCAAAGTCCTTTCGAAAATGGACAGAATTCACGGTCATGAACTCTGCGCTCGGCGGGATCGCCTATATGGCTGACTTTGCCATCGGGGGTTCTGTCGCTTTGAGTTACGGTTTCATGAACGCATTGGTCGCCATTCTGGTGGTCGCCGCAATCATTTTTCTCACAGGCATTCCCATTGCCTACTATTCAGCCAAATACAATATTGACATGGATTTGCTGACGCGAGGCGCGGGCTTCGGCTACTACGGCTCGACTCTGACCTCGCTTGTTTACGCATCCTTCACCTTTATCTACTTCTCCCTAGAAGGCTCCGTAATGGCGCAGGCGCTGCAGATGTATTTTCACATTCCGCTTGCCGTCGGATATCTGATTTGTTCACTCGTCGTCATCCCGTTGGTGATGTTCGGCATGACGGCGCTCTCCAAAATGCAAGTCGCCACACAGCCAGTGTGGCTGATCATGATGCTCGGTCCGTTTGTCGCGATTGCGTTCAAGGATCCGATGGCGTTTGTGCACTGGTTCCATTTTGCCGGATCGTCAAAATCGGGCGCGCACTTCAATGCGCTTGAATTTGGCTTGGCAGCAGGTGTGACGCTGTCGCTCATCGCCCAGATTGGCGAACAGGTCGATTACCTGCGCTTTATGCCCAACAAGACGAAGGCCAATCGCTCCAAGTGGATGTGGGCAGTGATTTTGGCTGGACCTGGTTGGGTCATCCTGGGGGCCATCAAGCAGCTTGGCGGATCTCTGTTGGCGTCGTACATTGAACCTGCGCTGGGCGCGGTGCAGGCGGATGAGCCAATCAACATGTACACGCAAGCTTTTCACACGGTGGTGCCTGGTGCTTTTGCGGCCTTGTCCGTCGCGACGTTTTTCGTGCTCCTCTCCCAAATCAAAATCAACACGACAAACGCGTACTCAGGCTCATTGTCTTGGTCCAATTTCTTCTCGCGGATTTTTCACTTCCATCCTGGCCGAGTCGTCTGGCTGTTTTTGAACGTGGGTATCGCGCTGGCCTTGATGGAAGGCGGCGTGTTCGGATTCCTCAATACGGTGCTGGGCTTCTATGCCAATGTGGCCGTCGCTTGGATTGGGGCGTTGGTCAGTGACTTGGTGATTAACAAGTCACTCTTGAAAATCAGTCCGTCGTATATCGAATACAAGCGCGGGCACCTGTACAATTTCAATCCGGTTGGCTTTGGTTCCATGATCATTGCGTCGGGCATCTCCATCGCAGCCTTTTTTAACGCGTTTGGCCCGACGATGCAGGCATTCTCGCCGTTTGTCTCCATTGTCTTGGCGTTCGTCTTGGCGCCCATCATCGCCTTGGTGACGCGGGGGAAATATTACATCGCGCGTGAAAACACAACTCGCCAGGCAACTTTGCTGGAATTGCCGCTGCACAGTGTGGAACATGAAGCTGATGTTGAACCAAGTACGACACTTTGTGCCAACTGTGGCTATGAATACGAGCAGGAAGATATGCTCGATTGTCCGTTTCACAAAGGCTCCATCTGTTCACTCTGTTGCAGCTTGGAGAAAAACTGCCATGATATGTGCAAGAAGAACTCCGCGACTGCAGGGCATCAACATAGCCATTCGTTAAAGGCGTAAGGGAAATAGGTAGCCTCGCTTGCGGATGGTGGATTGGCAAAAAGGAAGGTTGTTGCAAACCGTCTCGCTGTTGTTGTCTTGCGCTTCTGTCAAAAACGTCGTCTGGCCAAACAAGGCCACACGGCGTTTTTGACGTTATGCGTTTGTCCATGTGTGCATCGATGGGAGGATGGAAACGAGGGATGGAGAAATGAGGATAAGACATATTGCGAGGGAGTGATTTGATGAGCCTGACATTGCCCAAGGGACTGTTGTTGGACTTAGATGATACGATTTTGGCGTTCGACGCTGTCGCGGATAGCAGTTGGATAGAGACATTAAACACGTACACAAAGTCGCTCCATCCCGTAGATGCCCAAGCGTTGCATCAATCCATCAAAGCAACTGCCGCGCATTTTTGGGGCGATCTCGACCGTCATCGGATCGGGCGATTGAATTTAAAAGATACACGAAAGCAGATCGTTTTCGATGCGATGAAGGCGCTAAACCTGGATGATGCTGGTCTTGCCTCGCACATCGCCGATACATATAACATCATTCGAACACAGCAGATTCACCCCGTAAAAGGAGCCATCGAGACACTTCAGTATCTTCGGGAACGTGAAATTCCTTTAGTTTTGGTGACCAACGGTGATGCCAAAGGGCAGCGGGAGAAGATTGAACGCTTCCATTTGCAGCAGTTTTTCACAGCCATTTTGATTGAAGGAGAGTGTGGTTTTGGCAAACCGGACGAGCGTGTTTACCTACGGGCACTCGATGAACTTGGCCTACCGCCAGAAGATGTCTGGATGATTGGGGACAATCTGGAATGGGAAATCGTCGTTCCGCAGCAATTGGGTATCCGGGGTATTTGGGTCGATTATCGAGGAAGAGGATTGCCAGTGGATTGTGCGACCACGCCTTACAGGACCATTTCAACCCTATCAGATATTCTTGAACCAAGCTGGTGCTGATTGCGAGGAGGGGCTCATATGCAGTTTGATGATGTGATCCATGGCGTCATTCAGATTGAGCACGCTGATTTGCAGGATTTGATTCACACTGCCGCGTTTCAACGGCTGCAAAAATTAAAGCAGCAGGGAAACACATACAGACGATGCGCCACAGCTACACATCATCGCTTCGCCCATTCCATCGGGGTCTACAACAACATGCGTAAACTGCTGACACACATGCAAGCATCAGGCCAGTACATATTCACAGACTACGAACGGACGCTCGCGCTTACAGCCGCGCTGCTGCACGATATTGGGCACGGGCCATTCTCTCACTGTTTTGAACAGATCACAGACATCCATCACGAAGTGTGGACGACCAGAATCATCAACGAAGATACAGACATTCGCCTCATCCTGGACAGGACACCGGGATTGCGGCAAGACGTGATCGACATCATGCGCCGGCAAGGAAAGTTCCCTGTGGTGGAAACCTTGTTGTTTTCACCAGTGGGCGCCGATAAACTCGATTACCTGAATCGGGATTTGTATCATTCCAATCTTGACAACCCTTTGCTTGACTTGGATACACTCATCGCAGGATTGCAGTTGATGGATGGGCAGTTGCTCGTGAAGGCGGATAGGCTCTCGGCAATCGAGAAGCTCGTGCAAATAAAGCGGGACCTCTTCGAAACCGTGTTCGGCCATCCAGCTGTGGTCAGCTATGATTTGCTGCTAAAAATGATTTTTAAGCGGGCGATGTCTTTAAGTCAACATGGTCAGTTGACTTACATGCCCGCCGTCCTCTCTGCTTTCTTGCAAGGGGACAAAACGTGGCCAGTCGAGGATTATGAGGCGCTGACCGATGACGTCGTGATGGATTTGCTGCTTCACTGGCAGCAAGAGAAAGATTCACTGCTCGCAGAGTTGGCAACACGGTTTACGACCTCATCGGATCATCCGCCGCTGCGCTGGATCGACATACAAGACGAGACTTTGTTCAACACCGTCGACCATGATGCGGATGGGTATCAAGTGATGTTGTATGCGTCTGACGTGAAATATGGTCTTTATCAGGGCGGGATACTCATCGAAATAGAAACTGGCGCGAAAGATGTCATCGATATATCTACGACCATCCAATCATTGTCGATCTCGTCATATCCCACGCATTTTTTGTTCTATCGGGAAAAAGCGCCTGGTATATAGTAAGGTTGAGGATTGGTTTGTCTCGGGAAACAGGCGTAAAATTGAATGAGGTTCGTGAAATCTCGCAAATGAATTCTAAACGTTGAAATGGAGGTTTACAGTTGAAGAAACGGACATTAGGTAAAAACGGTTTAGAAGTTTCGGCGCTCGGATTGGGTTGTATGGGTATGTCCGACTTTTACAGCGGTCGGGATGAAGACGAGGCCATACGCACAATTCATCGCGCTTTGGAGCTTGGCGTGATCCATTTGGACACAGCAGATATGTACGGTGTCGGGAAGAATGAGGAACTGGTAGGCAAGGCTTTGAAAGGCCGTCGCAATGAGGTGATATTGGCGACGAAATTTGGCAATGTCCGCAGTGAAGATGGAAAATTTCTCGGTGTCAACGGTCGTCCAGCGTATGTCAAAGCCGCTTGTGACGCCAGTCTGCGTCGTCTCGGCGTCGATCACATCGACCTTTACTACCAGCACAGAGTAGATCCGAACACGCCCATTGAAGAAACGGTTGGCGCAATGGCCGATTTGGTGCAGGCGGGCAAGGTGCGTTTTCTCGGGCTGTCGGAGGCCGCAGCCCCGACCATTCGCCGCGCTTACAGCGTCCATCCGATAACCGCGCTGCAGACAGAGTACTCACTTTGGAGCCGCGATGTGGAGGACGAGATTCTGCCGGTCTGTCGCGAGCTGGGGATTGGCTTTGTGGCTTACAGTCCGCTCGGACGTGGGTTTCTCACAGGGCAAATCCAGAAGTTCGAGGATCTGGCGGAAGATGATTTTCGTCGTTCCTCTCCTCGATTGCAAGGCGACAATTTCAACAAGAATCTCGATCTCGTCCAACGAATTCAGGAAATTTCCAGCGAGAAACAATGTAAACCATCGCAGTTGGCGTTGGCCTGGCTCCTGGCCCAAGGGGACGACATCGCGCCGATTCCGGGCACAAAACGCAGAACCTATTTAGAGGAGAACGTGGGCGCTTTGGATGTTGAACTGACGCAGGAGGACTTGGCGCGAATTGACGAGGCGGCACCAAAGGGCGCAGCATTTGGCGCGCGCTATCCGGAAGCTTCAATGCGGAGCATCAATTTGTAAGGTTTCAGTGTATATGGGGTTCCTAGCTTCAAGATGAAGGGTGACAAACGGGAGTAGAGGGTACAGATTGCACGTGTTGAACCTGTACTCCTGTTTGCTCAGTCCAAGTATATAAACTGTCCAAAAACGTGTTCACAGAACCTCAAGTGTACGGCAACGATGAATCCGTTATTTAGAAATGAACTTGCGTGATATATTCGGTTAGATGTTCAATCATCCATTGGAGTGTGTGAAAGATATGGACAAGCTTCGGTATCCGATTGGCAAGGTATACGAAATTCAGGACAAAGTCACGCCCGAACAAAAAGAACGCTGGATAGGAGATATCGCCGCATCACCGTCTAAGCTCCGCCAGGCGATAAACGGATTGTCACCGGAGCAACTTGATACGCCCTATCGCCCGGATGGTTGGACGGTTCGACAAGTGGTCCACCATTTAGCGGAGGGCCAGATGGTGGCATATACCCGATTCAAATTTGCCCTCACAGAAAATAACCCGGTGGTCGCCATACAGCAAGAGGATTTATGGGCTGGTCTGCCAGATTATCAGGATGTTCCAATCGAGGATGCGCTTGCGTTATTCCAACTCATCCAAGGGCGTTTGGTGACGTTGCTGCAGGGTTTAAAGCCAGAGGATTTCCAGCGTGCGTATGTACATCCAGTCAGTGGCACATGGACGTTGGAGAATGCTGTCGGTCTGATTGCTTGGCACGGTAGGCATCATACAGCGCAGATCACCTCATTGCGAGAACGCATGGGATGGTGAAAATGGATAGATAAAATCTGCAAAGATGAGCTGAATATATTTGCTTTTGTTCCACACAATATCCTCCAATAGAATTTTGGAGGTTTATCTATGAATCACTTCGTCAGTAGAGCAATCAGAGGATTTGTGGCGTGTTCACTCGTGTTTATCATCTGTATACAAGAGAGTCTGGCATCAACGACAGTGACATGCCGAACGGAACAACATGTTTTAAATGAAATTCAGCTAGCGAAACGATACCAAGTGCTACACGTCGTTGTTCACAGTCCATATGCCTACATCTTGTCGATCTCACCGGATAAGGAGTTGTGCCTTCACTTGGCATTTATGAATAAAGAGGGCAAGTGGCGTTGGATGGGCAGTGATGCAATGCCGATGACTGACAACAGACCGTGGAGGCTGTTTCGCAGTAAGTATTATCTAAAATATTCTTCATCTCGTGCGAGCGGTTACCGTTACGATATGGATTATCAGTTTGATTGGTGTTTAAGCGGTTACACAACAGATGCAAAGGTGACTCGTTTTCGCATCAAAACGAAAACGGGATACATTCCCTTGGAATCAATACATGGTCGATATTTTATGCGCGTTTTGACAGAGGAAGAGCATGCAAGTTTTGTTGAAGTGCAGGGTTTGAACGCCAAAGGAGATGTGATTCAACGAGATAACGGAGAACTGGAAGGAAAACCGCGGCAATGGTCTCCACAGCACAGTGAGTTGTATTAAAGAGGATTTTCATTTCCTTGATAAATGGGCATACATATACCTGGTCAGGCATGTATCACAGTCGAATGTGCCTACATACAGTCGCGGTTTGCCTTGGGGCACATCTATCGTCGAGGGCGCTGATTTGCATGTCACTCAACGGAGCGTACAAAATTTCAACTGTCGGTTGACGAGCTAAAGCACATCTCCATACCCACACCCTCCCGAATCCTCTATCCTGTAAATAATCCCGTACCTTTGCGTGCGCCATCCGCGATGCCTTGATTGACTGACATTTTCATGATTCTGCTGGTGCGGGACGCATCACGCATGTCGCCGAAGAGGAAGTGCACTCAAACGGAGGTGGCTAAGATATGACTGACGCCCAGGCTCTTGGAGAAAGAATCAGCCGACTTCGTCATCACAAGCACATGACGCAAGAACAGCTGGGGCAGTTGCTTCACGTATCTGCTCAAGCTGTTTCGAAATGGGAAAACGGCGAATCTTCACCGGACATCTCTCTTGTCGTAAGGATAGCAAATATTCTAGGATGCACCACAGATTTCATGCTTGGTAATGTGTGCACTTTGGCGGCAATGTTGCCCCAAATCAAAGTAGAGTTGAGAAAAATGACGCCTGAACATCAAAGCGATTTCTTGGGCGAGATCATCGATACGATCGGGCAACCCATATCCGCTGACGATCACGCTCTAGCTCTGGAGAATTCGGCGCTGCCTGCAATCCACCTTGGACCAACTGGATTAGGTGTATGGATGGGCCAGAGGGAAGTTTGCTTGCTTTGCGACAACAGCGTTTTTAACGGCAGCGAATGATGCAGCACGAGATCACCCGGAATTCCCTATGAATATTCTCCCACAAGACATGTTGAAAATTTTACTCGAATTGCTGCCTGACAACACAAGTCTACAACCTGAATTTACGGTAGCAGAAACCGTGTTGCGTGCCCGCCTGCCGGGTATCAATTTTGACGAGGTGATCATTTCGTGTATTGAAATGGGGTTTGTCGACAGGGTTCGCGGAGGATATCGGCTGAATGTGAAAGCAGATTTAGCGCTGCGCCTGTTTGCAGTCGTGCATCGCGTAGTCAGCAAGCCTGGATGCACATCGTCTTTATATGCCGGAAGTGACGGTTAGCGCCGTGAACGCCGCTTCTATGCAATGATAGAACGGTTCTTTCGACACGACCACGGCAAGTGAACTTGCATCCCCTAGCGGTTGCTTTAATATGGTGAAGAGAAGTAGAAAGCGATTTCTGCAATAGACTGGCGAACAATTGTGTGCAATAGGCCAAGAGTAGATTATGATTTCTGTCGATTTCAAAATGAAGCCGCAATTTGCTATGTATTTCTACACATAAGGAGAGAAGATTAGCATGGTCACTTTATCCGCGTTTGCAGATGAAATTTCCTCCGATTTGACAGAACAGATGGACGTACTCGAATCCGTAGGGATCAAGCACATTGAATTTCGGGGCGTTTGGCATAAAAACGTGCTTGATTTGACCGATGCTGAGTTGACGCAAGTAAGGGATGCGCTCAAAGCGAGAGGGTTCAAGCTATCGGCTATCGGTTCACCGATTGGGAAGATTTCCATCACGGATGATTTTGAGCAACATCTGGCCAGATTTGAGCGGGCCATTCACGCAGCTC
Source organism: Alicyclobacillus fodiniaquatilis (assembly GCF_042678105.1). NCBI lineage: Bacteria > Bacillati > Bacillota > Bacilli > Caryophanales > Alicyclobacillaceae > Alicyclobacillus > Alicyclobacillus fodiniaquatilis. The sequence goes on along the minus strand of NZ_JBHUCX010000028.1, from coordinate 146,694 downwards.
ATTTTTTTGATACGAAATATATCCGGATTTTTTCGTTTTTTATCCCTAAAGGAGAGAATCCCGCAGATTATCGCGATGAAGTGATTTCCCGCATGCAGGAATTGGTTCGCAGGGCCAGCGCTGCTGGTGTCACTTTACTGCATGAGAACGAAAAAGATATTTATGGCGACATCACAGAACGTTGTCTTGATATTTTAGAAACATGCGCTTCTTCGAACTTGCGCTGCGCGTTTGATCCCGCCAATTTCGTCCAATGTGGCGTAAAACCGTTCACGCAAGCATTTGCGCCGCTTGAACCGTATTGCGAGTATATCCATATCAAAGACGCTTTGTTTGCGGGAAATAAAGTTGTTCCTGTAGGCAAAGGTGACGGGGAAGTCAAAGCAGTTTTAAGCGCGATGTTTGCGAAGGGATACGATGGATTTTTATCTATCGAGCCGCATTTGGCAAGTGCAGGCACTTATGCGGGATTTAGTGGTCCGGATTTATTTCGAGTCGCCGCCAACGCACTGAAAGATATGCTTAATGAACTTGGTCAGTCATGGGAATGAGTAGGGTCTTTAGGCAGTCGATTACAGTGTAAAGCGGTAGTTTGATATATCGGTACATGGTTTTGGCTGACATCAGCAATACATACGTGATGCCACACTGTGTTTCTGCGACACACCGTGGGGCATCACGTATGGCGTTCTAAACGTTTAATTGCGCGATGTTGCCACGCGGTTACGTGAATTTCCTAGGGAAGACTTTGCGCGTTTCTTGGCATCGCCGCTGCGGATAAACAACGCTTTTGCTACGTTTGCCACGAGTAATCCGACGAGCAAATACGTCAGTCCGCCAAAGGCAATGTATATCGCGGTGCTGACGACGGCTGTCAAAGCGCCAAAGACCACCTGATGGCCATACTTCGCAGGTGAAGTGGGCGGATCCGTGAGCATGAAGAACGCCATGAACAATGCAGAATTAACAATCGGATCACGCAGGGCATCACCTGGCGAATAGGCCGCGTTGCCGATGTGCAAAAGTGCCGCTGTCAGCAACAACCCGAAGTACACGGCCAAAAATGAAAACACAAGCGGGAATTTGTTGATGCGTGAGACGATGATGTACCCACAGGCCAATAGCAACAAGGCGAACCATCCGGATAGATCAGCCAGGTCTCCCCACCAGCTCTCACCGATGTGGAAAATATAAACGGCGACGAGCAATCCGAAGGCGGCTGGATTCAAAATCGGTTTTCGTCCGACTTTGAGAAAGTGTTTTGACAAGACGGCAATGCCCGTTACAAGAGTAATCATTGGCCACGCGGCCGCCGAATCCAAAATCAATCCGACAATCAACCCTGTCACCAAGCCGCCGTCCGAAAAATAGCGCTTGTATCCTTGAATAAGGGCGACGAGCAGGTCGATGAGAAGCGCCGTGACGACAGCGATGCCTACATTTACAATCCCGTGTGCATCAGTTTTGTGAATTGACGCGACGAACATCAACAGCAAGAGCGCACAAAACACATAACCTTTTGGCGTCGTTAGAAAACGCATTACAGGTCCACGCTTGTTTGGCAGCTTTCGTCCTGAATTCTGCGATGATGTGGCGTTTTGCAATGGGTCATGTGATGCGCCATTCGCCTTTTGACGAGGATTTGTCATCTAAGAATTCCTCCATTTGTCCCGTTAAGTGTATCTCTTTATCATTCGTGATGATGAGACTAGAAAGATGTTCGCTGTCGAACAAATCGATACTGGCTGGTATATCGAGCAGCATGCCGACGGTGGAAAAGGCGTCTGCCAACATTGCAAATGGCGCCAGCACTGTACAACTTGCCACATCGACCGGCGAGCGGTTGGTGTGTGGGTAAATAATGTGATGTGCCTGCTTATCCACTGTGCTTCTGCGTTCGTACCCACCAGATGTGCATACGGCCATATCGTGCACTTCGAGCGTACAAATGGTTTGGGTGTTCACGAAGGGATCTCGTATACCGACCAGCCAGGGCGCGCCTTCATCGTTTGTTCCCGAAACATATAAATCGCCACCGGCATCAATGATAAATCCTTCGTATCGCCTTAATTCCTGTGCGGCCAAATCCACCGCGAATCCCTTTGCCACTGCGCCCAAATCCAGTGTGAGTGGATTGTGTAGGCAAATCGCCTGTTTTTCGGTTGATATTTCTACGTCTTGATAACTTGCTTCCTGGTGCGCATTTGGCCCATCAACCGTTTGGACGGACTGGCGCGTCAGATAGTGTTGATGAAATCCCAATTTGGCCAGTCGTCTGCCGACCGTAGGATCAAATAATCCATTTGTGCGATGTGCAACAGCAAGGGCGAACTGTACGGTTTGAAACAGAATTTCACTGACAGGAACGAACGCGCCAACCGTTCGGGTCAAGCGCATCAATTCACTAGTGGGATCGAATCGGCTACAAACGGCCTCAACTGCGCGAAATGCCGCAAAAGCTCGTTCCAGTGATTGCAGCACGGCCTGCTCGTCCTCGGATGAACTGACTTGTATTGTGACGATGGTACCCATCAATAGTCTCGCTTGCGTCCAACGCTTTCGACGACGACTTGCCACTTTTTACTCTCCTTTGGGGGAGTATTTTGGATTCTGCGCTTGGGACAACGCTTCATAGACAGCCGTTTCGAAATCCTCGGTGCTCTTCGTCGCCCCAGAAACGACGTTGACATTCGGGCTTTGGGTCGCAACCACTTCCTGTGGCAATTGCGGATCGATAAATGATTCAGGGTAATGGGTATCACACGAAGTAATTTGAACATCGGCGATTTTTCCATTCTTGATCACGACAGCAACCTCAACCGAGCCGATATCGTTGGAACCAGATCCTGTGTATGTGCCATCCAAATACTGATTGGTCGATGTGGCACTATTGGACGAGTTGCTGGATGTCTGTTTGGTTAATCCGGATTTCTTGCTGTTCGAAGTGCTGTCAGGTTCATTTGTCGAATGGTTGGCAATGGTCGAAGTTTTGGCTGGAACATTGCTTATCCGATGTGAATCGACAGTGTGTAGATTTTGCGTTGACTGCGTGGACTGATGGCTCGTCATCAAGTATCCAGCCCCATAGACTGCGCCGACAGCCAATGTGCACAGTGCAACCAGTCCATTCCCAAATTTTTTCGGTGCCATGGTGTGAAAGCCTCCACTCATATGCGAAAAAACCATTCGCACGTTCATTCTCGCGACCATACCGACAGGGCTGATGCGTGTGTGCGGTATGGTATCAGCTTAGCGCCCGAACTTCGAAATTGAATTTGAGTGGATGTCAGCGTGTGGAATGCTTGATGGGTAAAGCAATATGGATGGATGTTCCCTGACCTGGTTGGCTTTCGGCCTGGATGCGGCCGTGGTGTTGCTGGACAATCCAAGCAGCAATCGACAACCCAAGGCCTGTCCCCTGCTGTTCCCGAGATCTCGCTTTGTCCGCTCTGAAGAATCGTTCAAAAATATGCGGCAAATCTGCTTTGTCTATCCCAATGCCAGTGTCCGTGACGATGATGTGAACCTGATTGCCAGTTGCACTCCAAGTCACTTCAACCCGTCCGTTATCGCCCGTATATTTGATGGCGTTGTCCATGATAATGGTGATTAACTGTCTGATGCGTTCTTCGTCCGCTTCGATTTCAACCGTCTCATCGCTGTTGAGCGTGAGTGTCACGTTTTGGGCTTCGGCGATATAGCTAAATTGCGAAGCGACATCCCCGATGACCTCGTCTATGGATACATGTGTCACCACGATTTGTTGTTGGTTGGAGTCTGCCCGCGCCAGCGTCAACAAATCGCCCACCAATCTCCGCATTCGGCCGGCTTCTCTGAGCGCGATGGAGATGTTCTCGCTCTCTTCCTCAATGGTTTGATCTGGATGATGCAACAACCGTTCCAAATGAAGCTGCATCACCGACAAAGGGGTCCGCAACTCGTGGGACGCATCAGCGACAAACTGTTGTTGTCTGCGCCATGACTTTTGAATGGGAACCAACGCGCGCCCAGCCAGAAACAATCCCGCAAACGAAACAATCACAATACTCAAGACGACGCATATTTCCATGATGGAACGCAGGCTGTCGAGCAAATGTTGCTGATCTTGCAAATTGTAAAGCGCTTCTATTCGCCGCACATCGTGGCCATCTTTCTGAAACGAGCCGGCAGGAATAGAGACTTCCTCAACCCGATATGGAACATTTTCGATTCTCAACGTATATGGCCGACTGGAATTTGGATTGAAATGTGGCAGCGTACGAGCGGGGGGAAGCGCTCTATTTGTCGGCGCACATCCGATCACGTCGCCGTCGCCATCATATAAGATATAGACGATATCGTTGTTCATGCCGTGATCATGGTCAGCATCGTTGTCGTGGTCATGATCTGGGTCATCCTGCATCATCTCAAAATGCCCATGTTGCATACTGTGCTGCACGGATGAGAGAGACTCGTCCACCTCTTGATTCAACCGATACTGTGTGAAGCCATAGACGGTAATGCCGAAGCAGATGAGGATGGACAAAAAAATGATTGAATTCCATAGCACCAAACGTAAACGAACCTGACGAAACATCTTCAATCTCCTCTAAGTGAATAGCCGACACCTCGGACAGTGCGGATATGTTTATCGATGCCACTTGCCAGCAGCTTTTTACGCAGATAATGGATGTAAAGATCAACCACGGCGGCATTTGCCTCGGCGTCGATGCCCCACACCCGGTTTAAAATTTGCTCTCGCGTCAGTATGCGGCCTTTGTTCAACACTAAATACTCCAGAAGGCGATATTCGTTTTCCGTCAAATCGAGTGGACAATCGTCGATAAACGAATCGTGACTGGCCGTCTGAAGCCGAATCGGGCCATATGTCAATACCATCTCCTGGCTCACTTGACGTTTTCTGCGCAGGAGTGCGCGCACACGCGCCAACAGTTCTTCAATGGCAAACGGCTTGACCAAATAGTCATCTCCGCCTGCATTTAGCCCGATCACGCGAGATTCCACGCTGTCCTTTGCCGTCAGGAAAAGGATGGGGACATCCATGTGTTGTCCGCGCAGGCTTTTTGCGATTTGAATGCCATCCAATCCCGGCAGCATGATGTCGACGATCAAAACGTCATACACGCCAGTTTCCGCTGCGATCAACGCCTCTTCTCCATTGCCTACCTCATCGACGACATAAGAAGCCTCGGCAAGGATTTTGACAATGGCATCACGAAGCGGCACATCGTCTTCTATGAGCAACACGCGCACAAGACACACCCCCTATACAATATTTCCATTTTCAAACGCAATCACATCGTGATCGAAGAATGTATGCTGACAGGTCAGTAGCTTGATTAGTGAACGCCAAACCCGTATTGATAGACCATTGTCCCACCGAGGTGACCGGCCATCGATACACATACCGTCGAAGCGATGCTGAGCAAAAATGCCCAAAAAGAGACACGCATGGAACGAGTGCGCCACCAGGAGAAAGATTGAACGGCGATGGCGATGACTTGAAATAACCCAGTCAGCATAGCGTATGTTTTATGATCATGGAAGACAGGTTCGATCCCGCTGGGCCGCGTGGAAATATACGACTCACTGATGACGCCAGCTGCACCTGCGGCGATTGTCGACAGGATGCCCAGTGCGAGCAGAAGGAAAAACAGCTTGCCCCAAAAGTGATCCTTTCGCCAAATCAGACCTACGAGTCCGCCCAAAGTGCACAAATAGTTCACAGCGATGGTGAAATGAACCACCATCGGGTGGATGGTACTAGGAAAAAGATGATATAAGCTCGTCACTGTGGTTCCTCCAGTCAAGATAGTAAAGCAAAAAGAACAAAATTGCCCATTCTGCACGATGTACAGTCTAAACTGTCAATTCTCAAAAGATCATTTGGTTGATGTCCAGACGTTTTTTGCCAACCTTCCTCGACGGGGGGATGCAGGGGCACACCCGGCATTCAGCGTGCTTTTCCGCGCTGTTTTCATTGTTGGGTGTCTAGCATTTGTGGCATTTTTGGCAGGGGGATTGCCCGTATTCTTTCTCTCTGTGAAACAAGTCGTGAAGGAAAGACAAAGAAAATTGATGGTCCCACTTTGCGGGGCAGTCTCCTGTCTGTTTTTGTTCGTGGTTTCGACCACCATCCTCGCGAACTGGCAGCGTATGGTGCATACCAAAGCGCACCTGATTGTGATGGTCATCTGCTATTTCATCGTGATCGCCATGCTTTTGGTGGCAGGCACCATCTTCATATCCATGCTCATCGTTCGAACTGAATTTCAATGGTCGAAGTTGAGGTTCGTATTCATTCCTGAAATGATCATTTTATTTGGTATGATTGTGTCAGTTGTACTATCCATCATGCTCGTTGTGTTCGTTACCGTTGATGCGCCGCAGTTGTTTGTGACACAGGATGTGAATCGCACAATGTTTATCGTCGGCATTACCTGCATGTCTGTTGGCACCATATTTACGGCCATCGGGGTTCGTGTTGGTGCGGTTCGGCAGATTCAAGTCAACGAAGTATGAGGCGCCATGCGCCTCTTCCTTCATACATAAACCCATCGGAAAGTGCGCGGATACCGGACGATGGCCCTTTCAGTGAATGGAGTGGTATTGATGGCGAAAACGGATTCAATCAATCCAGTCTCTCCTGCCCGCCCAAATGTCCTATGGATTTTTGGTGATCAACACAGGGCACAGGCTACTGGATATGCGCTCGATCCCAACGCAAACACGCCCAACATCGATAACTTGGCAGCTTCAGGCATGAATTTTGCCCGCGCAATCTCCGGATTCCCTTTGTGTTGTCCAGCCAGAGGTTCACTTTTGACTGGCCGCTATCCACATCACGTCGTGCCAGGTCACGAGCATAGATTGCCGCCTGAACAATCGACCATCGCAAATGTCTTTAACGACGAGGGCTACCATACAGCATACTTTGGCAAGTGGCATTTGGATGGATTTCATGAGCGTAATGGTCGTGCAGCCATGCATATTGTTCCTCCTGGGAGAAGAGGCGGCTTTCAGGAATGGATTGGATACGAGAACAACAACAGCCAATGGGATTGTTGGGTGCACGGTGGGCAAGACGATACTGCGTTTCAATATCGGCTTCCCGGATTTGAGACGGATGAGCTGACAAATCTACTGATACAATACATCAGAAACCGCGCCGATCAGCCGAATGGGGAGCAGCAACAGCCGTTCTTCTCGGTGCTATCGGTTCAACCGCCGCATGATCCTTATATCGCCCCTAGCACACAGCGGGGCCGCTATAAGCCCGCGGACATCATCTTGCGGGAGAATGTGCCGCACATTCCACGCATCGTGAATCAAGCGCGAGTGGATTTAGCGGGCTACTATACCATGATTGAAAATCTTGATTACAATGTAGGGCGCATTATGGATACTTTGAGACAAACCGGCTTGCTTGAGAATACACATGTCATTTTCTTTAGTGATCACGGCGACATGCATGGTTCGCACGGACAATTCCGAAAGATGAACCCGTATGAGGAAGCCATCAGAGTTCCGTTTATTGTGAGCGGTGAAAAGTCGTTTTATGATGGACGCAAAACTGGCAGGACGGATGCGCTCCTAAATCACGTCGATGTGGCGCCAACTACACTTGGATTGTGCGGAATCACGAAACCTTCGTGGATGGAGGGCACAGACTATTCTGCGCATCGGCTAGCATCGCATCCCACGCATCCAGAACCGGATTCCGCTTATCTTCAAAGCGTGATCCCGACCAAACACGGGAACAGCGTTGACCGACCTTGGCGGGGGATTGTCACACGAGATGGATGGAAGTATGTCGTCTTCGAAGGCGTTCCTTGGTTGATGTTCAATCTGAACGAGGATCCCTATGAACAAGTCAATCTGGCGCATAACACGATATATTTGGACATGAAAAAGAAGTTGAATGACAGATTGCGTCAATGGATTCACGATACGAATGACGTGTTTCAAGTGCCAGAGGTGTAAACTGTGGTATGGTGAACTGGGAGATATTTTATCTGGAGGGATTCTCATGAAGATCCTGGTTACGGGCGGGGCAGGTTTTATTGGTTCAAATGTGGTGGACGCTTACATTGCAGCGGGACACGAAGTCGTCGTTGTCGATCACGCTGGATGCAAGACAGAAAACGTCCATCCGAAAGCAAAACTTTACCTGGTGGACATCCGTTCTGCAGAATTGGAACATGTTTTTGCCATTGAACGCCCTGACATTGTCAATCATCACGCAGCGCAGAAATCTGTGCCAAGATCAGTCGAGGATCCCAAATTGGACGCGGACATCAACATCTTGGGCTTGCTCAATTTGTTGGAAAACAGTGTTCGTCACGACGTGCAAAAGGTCATTTTCGTCTCGTCGGGGGGCGCATTGGCCGGAGATGCAGCAGTCATTCCAACGCCGGAGAATATCGAGCCAGTCATGATATCGCCTTATGCCATCAGCAAGTATGTGAGTGAAAAATACTTATATTTTTACTTTGTCACCCATGGCATCCGCTATACTTCCCTCCGGTATGCCAATGTCTATGGTCCAAGGCAAGTGCCCGAGGGAGAGTCTGGTGTCATCCCTATCTTTATGAACAATCTCTTGCAAAGGCGAGAATCCACACTGTTCGCATACCCAGATATGCCGAAAGGCACCACGCGCGATTACGTCTATGTCGAAGATGTCGCACATGCGAATGTTTTGGCGCTTACGGGCGGTGACAATCAGATCTTGAACATTGGCTCGGGGATCGAGCTCTATATCGAGGATATCTATCACCAGATGGAAGACGTGGTCGACATCCATATTCCGTTAAAACATGCAAGTGAGCGGGTAGGGGACGTGCGGCGCAGCGTGCTCGACTGCCGGCTTGCGCGTGAAGTGCTCGGTTGGGAACCGCGGGTTGATTTAAAAGAAGGATTGCGGCGAACTTACGAATATTATCAAGTTCATGCGTTTTGAACGGCTTATCAAAGTGCCACGCGCGCACAAAACGTGCGGCGTGGCACGAATGGTCAATGTTTGTGTTCTTTCGTATTCTTCATCATGAATTTCAGGCCGTCTTCGGTGTCTTTGGACTGGTTGTCGTCATACCGTTTGTCTTTTTGCACTTCGTCGGATAATTCCCCCAATGGAATGGTCATATCCAGGCCTTGGTTGCGGCTGTGGTTCTTTTTTTCCGTCATGATTTCACACTCCTTCACAAAATTTATCTTTCCCTCGAATCCAACCGTGATGCGTATGCAGCAATTGCATCATCGGGATCGACTGCATCGAGTTCATGTTTGGAGTTCCCCTGCGTCATTGACTGGATGCCATTGGCCGTTAATCGTAAAACCGCCGGACGCAATGATGTCTTGCATGAAGGCGTGGTGGTCTGTTTTGATTTTATTCAGCACGTCGTAGTCGATGGTGTATGAATCAGATGTGCCAAAACTGCCATAACCGAAGTCTTTGCGTTTGTCGTTATAGACGATGTATCCCCGCAGCGTCGGCGTGTCCTCTGATTGTTTTCCCTGATAATCCGATTGGATGAAGGCCTCAAATTCAAATTGCACGGTGTGGCCATTGTCGATCCCGCTTGCATTCACAGAAATTCCCCCTTTGTCGGTCAGTGTCAAAATCCGGGTTGATCTCCCGTTACGCCAGTCGCATGTGTGTCCAAATATGTCGTCAGTTGATTGCGAATGGCCCGGACTGTGTTATCGTCATCTGCGGTAATTTTATAATGTAGCTCATCCTGAAACCCGTTTAGCTCTGTTGTAAATCCATCGATATTCGCCCGCTCCAGAAACGCTTTGATGTCGTCGGCCGATTCGGCTTGTTTTAAGAGTGTTTTGTGTCCGACATATTGTTGATTGACATAGACGTCGTATCGCTCGTGCGCCCTTTGGAGCTGGAGTTGATCCCCGCCGGATCGCGCAAATGGAAGGGAGAATGAGCTTCCATCGCGTAGTTCATCCATTATTTTGCCTCCTTCATCATATGGCTTTTAAATTCTCCGAACGGACGTGAAACATGTATACGATGTAGGCAAGGCTTGGCCTGTTCATGCGCGCGAAATATCTTGTGAAAGGGCTTGGCCTGGGCGCGAACAAGGAGGAAGCCGAACTGCGTGATGCGTCCAAATTTCATTTCATACGTTTTTCGTTGTCACATTGTTGGCTGTCACTCCGTCTCAGCACTTGAAAGCGCGGTTACCTGCCTCAAAATGATGATCGACCGCCATCAAGTATTGAAAGGATGACTGTCATGAAGAGAAAGGCGACCTTGATTGGAATCATCTCCGCCGGCATCGTTTCTGCGCAGTTGGCGATGCCCGTGATGGCGCACGCGGCAACAGCAAATGCTGCGAAGATTGAAATACGCACCTACGACCATTTCGGCCTCGGGCGCATATCTGGCCTATCCGGAACATGTGGTGGCGCATGACCCTTGGTCAGGGGATGCAACTAGTTGGGTGCCCTTGTACTATTTGCAAAAGTCACTGACGAGTTTGGGTGTCAAAACGTCGTGGAATGGAAGCACGCTCAATGTGACGTCAGCGCCGAGCGCCTGGAAATTAAAAACGGGGAACCCGCCGTATACCAGCAATCCGCCATCCGGGGAAATGCAATTTGCCATAGACGGCGCCAAGGACGGTTATGTGCGCGCGCCGAAACTGGTGGCCAAGGACCCAGCAAGTGGTGAATACACCGCATATGTGCCCGTGTATTATGCAGACTTGTTTTTACACAGTTATCTCTCCATGGGCGCGTCGTGGAATGGCGATACATGGGTGCTGTCGCCCCAAGCCACCGGGTCCATCACGCAAACAACCTACGCCAGTTGGGCGGCAGCCAGCAAACAGGTTGAATCGGTTCGCGGCTATCTCGATTTCCCACAGGGCGATCCCACTGTAAATCTCGGCTATGGCATCACCGCGAGAACGGATGCGGCGATGATGCACGCAGGTTATGCATGGAACGAAGGTCGATGGAAAGTCGAGGTACTGTACTATACGAAAAACCAAGGGGCAAAACAGTTGGCGGAGAATGTCGTCGCCTATCTTCATGATCACATGCTGCCTGCGCCGAACAATCAGGGCGTCATCTTGATTCAAAGCACGACATCGCCAAGCTCAACGGCCATCAATCCCAAAACAACAGTTGCTTGGCAGGAAGGGAATACGGTTTATCGCTATGCATCAACCGCTTCGCCCACACAGGCACTGCAGACGGTGGTCGACAGCAATCACGGGTGATTGGATGTTTATATATGTGGAAGATTGATTGAAGTGTATGAACAAACGAATGCCACGCAGAGGAGAACGTCGCTGTGTGGTATTCGTTTACTGGTCTCGTCGCAGACTTGCGTCTGCATACAAACTATCCGTCTACGGGAGGGAAGATAACTTTCTTCCCCTATCCCTCAAATTTTGGCGGAAACCGATGTTCTAAAGTTGTTTGTTTTCTCGTCTCTCCTCAACTGCCTTCTGATATTAAGATTTCTCCGGTTTTACCTCGCGGTCTAGTACATAAAAAAAATCCATGATGTTGGTGTGACTGGTTCCGAGATCGCCAGGTAAACTACGCAATGACGATGATACATCAATGGCGGAGCGTATTGGAGAGATCTCATATATTGAGATGACAATGTCACTCTTGCCAACCAACTGACGTTTTTCAACAATGATTTCTCCACGCGTGGAATCAACATAAGTGATTTTCCAACTCGAAAGCTTCGATTTAATTATCTGCTGGGCGTTCTCCATCATTTTCTCCCTGCGCTCTCGATAATAGCGAGTGCGAAACTTAGGGTTTCTGTGCTTTTCACTTGTCTCTTCACCATTTCTCAATAAACGAGTAATGACTTGAACCAACGACATGTATGAAACTCCTTTCATCTGCAATGCCTTTCTTATAGTGTACACAGTCCAAGTCCAATCGTTCTACCAATTGTGCAAGTATACATTCGATTTGAATTGATTTTTACAATACTTACCCAGCGTTTTCTATGCTATGTTTGGCTCTGAAATGGGGAAGGACATCTTATCACCATCACACTGAAAGAATTAGACAATGCAACAACAATCGTCGAAGTGACCGAAGAAGGTTTCAATGAAAATGATCCTCAATTCATCAGTCAAGTGTTGGACAACAAAGAAAGTTTGGGTCTATATGTTGACCTGTCTCAAGGGATATTTAGAGTTTGGCGTCAATCAATTAAGAGCCTCATTATCAAAATAGAATACATTTTTTTTAAGAACAGCATGGACTTTTTTCTGAAATTCATCCTCAACTAGCCGCTGCTCATAAATCATGCAGTTATAGAATTTAGCACGCTTGCTCACATGGGCAGCTTAGTACAGAAATGATAGTAAACCCTATATCGCTTTTGTTCGTAGCTTTACACAAGTTTAACATACTGTCACTTTTTCCTTCACAACTTGCAGTTATACTCGTGAAGGAGGTGGTGTTCGTGGATGAAGGCAAACTATACAAAAGGGTGTTCACCCCTGTACTTATTTTTCTGCTAGCCTATGAGTGGCTTGTCTCAGGTTTCGACAAATTGCTGAGCGGTAACTTTGTACCGCAACTGATGAGACAATTGTCGTCGTCACTGTCAGGTATGCAATACCATTTTTATGAGAACATCCTCAAAAATGACATTATTCCTCATGCTGTGGTATTTGGCGTTCTTGTTGAGGTTGGTGAGATTTGTGTCGGTGTTGCATTTGTTCTTTTAGGAGTCGCACTCATTAGAGATCGAATTAATACAGCTATTATCCAACTAGGTATTTGGACAAGTATTATTGCGGCGTTCATGGCATTGAATTTTTTCTTATGGCAAGGTGGCTCGATGTTCCTGAATCTTGGAGACCCTTTTGATGAGGGAATTACGATTGATTTCATGCTTGTACTCATTCAGTTATGGATGGCTGTATTCTTTTTCTCGATTCGACGCAGATATTCACTCCTCGCAAACAGACACATGCGACAGAGCGAAAGGTTAAATCCATTTACCTAATTTATACACGAGTGACAGTCCTTTGGGGCTGTCACTTTTCTTTTTTTACGGACCACTCAAACCAATAAGGGTCCGTTGCCATCCTTCTTGAACGATTGGGCAATTATACCCCATAAGGCCTCTCCCAAAATACTTGATGCACTTATTGTGTCTTGGATGAGGAACCAAATCAAACATGAATGCCGCCCTGCTATGATGGGACTCATTCCTGCGAGTATGGACGGACTCACGGTCCTAGATGCAGGATGTGCAGCTGGTTGGTACACACAACAGTTGTTCAAACTGAACGGCAGGGGAACGGCTGTTGATTGGTCGTGATAAAAACCCCGAATCCATAAATTCTGAGTCTGTCTTGACTAAGGGTATCTGTTTAGGATTATCATCATATTAACAATGTTTCTAAAAGCGTTTAAATCAGTTTTCAGAAGGAGATACGATAATGAAATCATTAACCGATTGTTATCAGTTGTCCAATGGTGTGGAAATCCCCTGCATAGGCTTTGGTACATGGCAAACGCCAAATGGTGATGTAGCTGTTTCTTCTGTACTCAGTGCTCTTCAGGCGGGCTATCGCCATATTGATACGGCGCAGGGATATGGCAATGAGGAAAGCGTTGGAACCGCTGTGAAGAAAAGTGGGATTGATCGCAAAGAGATTTTTATTACCTCAAAGCTGAACAATAGTGAGCACGGTTATCAAAAGACGCTCGATGCCTTTGAAGAAACGATGAAAAAGCTAGGAATGGATTACATAGATCTTTTCCTAATTCACTGGCCAAATCCCATTGCGTTCCGCGATCATTGGCAAGAAGCGAACGCCGGAACCTGGAAGGCTTTTGAGGAATTGTACAACGCAGGTCGCATCCGCAGCATCGGCATAAGCAATTTCCACCCGCATCATATCGAAGAATTGATGAAAACCGCTACAATTGCCCCAATGGTGAATCAAATCCGATTGTGCCCTGGGGACACGCAGGACGAGGTAGTCGATTACTGCCGCTCCCGGAATATTCTACTGGAAGCGTATAGTCCGCTTGGTGTCGGTAAAATATTTGATGTGCCGGAAATGCAGGCGTTGGCGGAGAAATACGGGAAATCCATCGCGCAGATTTGCATACGTTGGAGTTTACAACGTGGGTACTTGCCTTTGCCCAAGTCGGTCACGCCTGCCCGCATTAAGGAGAACGCAGAGGTGTTTGATTTTGAACTGTCAGCGGATGATGTTCAGCGCATCGCCGACCTGAAAGGCGTCGTCGGTTATTCAGCCGACCCTGATACAACGACATTCTAATCATCTGAACACGGGTCTCACGAATCGTCGATTTAGAATTTATTTTAAATTAGAAGTGAAATTGGTGCAGGAGCGAAAAGAGCGACCGCTTATGGTCGCTCTTTTCGCTCCTGCGCCAAGCATGGCGAATTAACTAGGTGGTGACAGTCCACTGTGGGGGGAGTTACCAACCACTAGCCAAGGGCAAGGATGCCCATCGCGAGGTGTCCTATTCCAACAGGAGGGATGGCTTATCGCTTCGGTGCAATCCGTGGGTGGCACTCTGCTGCAAGTTAATTCGCATCATGCTCGCTAAAATGATAAATGTTTTTTAAAATGCTATAACAACATAATAAAAAACAACATTAATTTATTGTAAAACGATAAATGATGAGTTAAAGTCGTTTTATCATTAAATTAGTGAGGTGATTTTTATGAAACAAGTTTCGACGCTCTATTTAAAGTTAGCTGTTATTTTTATCGGAATTCCAGTTCTTTCCTTGTGCATATTTTGGTACCTAAGATCGGAAATTTTGCAGGGGAACTGTATCCAAATATTGCTTATATGAAATCGCTTGTTTTAATCGATATGTTCGCGGCAGCGATACCTTTTTACTTTGCTCTGTATCAAGCTTTTAAACTTTTAAGCTATATTGATAAGAACCAAGCGTTCTCGGAATTATCGGTGAAGGCTTTAAAGCATATAAAATACTGTGCCATCACGATCAGCACCTTGTACCTGCTAGGCATGCCACTCTACTATCTCATGGGGGAAAGAATTGACCCTCCAAGTTTCATGCCAATGGGATCGTTCATTATTTTCGCCTCTATGGTGATCGCCGTTTTTTCTGCTGTTCTCCAACGGCTTCTACAAGAAGCGATGAATATAAAATCAGAAAATGATTTGACGGTCTGAGGTGGAGGATATGGCCATTATTATTAATATTGATGTGATGTTAGCAAAGCGAAAAATGAGCGTAACGGAGCTTTCGGAGAGGGTTGGAATAACGATGGCGAACCTTTCTATTCTGAAAAATGGGAAAGCAAAATCGGTTCGTTTTGCAACATTAGAGGCGATATGTAAGGCTTTGGATTGTCAGCCAGGTGATATTTTGGAGTACAAAAGTGACGAAGACACTCAATAAGCACAGTCAACAATTTTCTGCAAACGGTTGCATACCAGAAAAAACAGCCAACCTAATTACTGATCAGCTGGCTGCATCATATGAATTTGAGATTGGTCGTTTAATCGGATCATTATCCTCAAATTTCTTACTGATTTTGAATAGTTTCATAAACTTGTTTGCAATCTAGGCAGCATCTGGATCGTAAAACCTTAGAGATACGCTTCGACGACGGCTTGCATTCTGTCTAATCCTTTCCACATGTCTCCTGGTCCTCCATAAACTAGTGCTATAGCCCCATTAAACCCGCTGGCGGGTAAGAGATCTAGGCACTTACGGAATTCATCTGCATTCGGGTGGCCGTTGTCATCATACAGGGCATGGGCGTGTACAGACTCGCTAAAGGGTAAAATTGCAGCTAGTTCATCATATTTGCGCTCTCCATGGTGTTTAAAGTTCCCAAAGTCCGTGATGAGACCAATATCCGACTCTCCGGATTGAATGAGACGAAGACAATTCGCTGCGGTTAACGCTAATGGTCGAAAATTCTCAGTAATTACTTGAACGCCCTTTGGTTTTGCGTAATCATACAGATTTTTCAGTTGTTCGATTGACCTATCAAGGGCTTCTTGATCTTCCGCCGGCGATTCCCCTGCTACAATTCGGATCCTTTCGGCACCCGCCTCAGCAGCTATGTCAATCCACGAACGAATGAACGCAACATCAGCTTTTACGCGTACCTCATCAGCTGATGAGATATCACCGTAGTCAACAAGCAGGGTATGGAAGCGAATATCATGACGAGTGCAGGCTTCTTTCAATTGTTGCAAATACTGTCTATCGGTTGTGGGGAAGTGAAAGTGACAGATGTCAACCGCTTGATAGCCTCTGGCTGCAAGCTCTCTAGGAAGGTCAAGTAAATGAGTGGTCTCTGGTTGAGGATCTTCTCGAACGACAATTTGTTGGGTTTTGGCATCCCAGACAGACCAGCGAAGCGGACCTAAATGTCGACGCAGCGCCCATGAGTTTACGGATAGATATGGCATAGTGAACCCTCCTTATATCATCTATCTCTGTATTCTCTATTATGTAAGCGCATTCCTGTTTGAGATACCCCGTTAAGCAATGATTTACGTCCCTTTCACTAACGTCCGAACCGACGTTTATGTTTCATGCGAATCCAAAACATCAATCGCACAAAAACGGTGAAATCCTCTGTGATACAAGGAGGGTGATCCGGTTTCACCGTTTTCACGGTGCAACACAATTCATTTTATTGCTTTAACACATCACTTCAGCGTATCACAGAATAGGCTTTCTACAGCAATGCTCCATCTGCTTCAACAGCAAATCTTTCTTGGAATTGCCTATGGAACAAGGCCTTCTTATCGAACAGTTCTCTCGACACATCAAAGTTAAGCGACTGTCTTGAATCCTTGTTGTAGGACAGAAATTCATCACTATTCCAAAGCGCCAGAGCATCAAATGCAGTTTCGTTTTCATAAGCGCTGTACATGAATTTTAGCCATATTTCCATACTTCCAAAATGGTCAAGCACATCAGCATCTTGCACAATCTTTATGTGCGTAGGAATGTTCGATATCATTCTTTCATTGTGTTTCTGTACAACTTCAGAAATTGCGCTTATGTCATCTTCAGTACAAGCATCTTTGAGTATTTCCCTAACCAAAACTGCTCCACGTTCGTTGTGCGGTTCGATACCCTTGGCAACATCATGGAATAACGCTCCAACATAAATTACGTCATCCAAAGTTGAATCATCGGGAATGATAATCTTTCTTCAATTCAAGTACATCTTTGCCACTCTCTGGCAGTGGTAAAACACATATCCTTTTTCACGATGTGAATGGGCCTTCCGTTTGGCCATGTTCTTATGGGCTAATTCAGTTATTAAATTCAGATCCATATCAATCACTTCCTTCATAAATAGACACCAAATAGACATTGGACCTCTTGTTTTTTATATTTACCTATGTATGGTAAATGGGAATCTATAAACAATCCTTTACCGTTTTTGATAAATTACATATACAAGCAGAACGACGAACGCAATTGCGGAAAAAACTGCGCTGATGGCGTGCGCGTCATCCCAGTGATTGCGATATGTCGCCCAATCTGGAGGTAATGTCGCAGGAGTCCACGATGCGACTTTTGCGTTAATTGGTCGGTTCCCAAACCAATAGGACAGCAGTGTGCCGAGAAAGCACAACGAAGCCGTAAGATATACAATGAGCGCTCTGCGATGCTTAATAATGAGTAGCACAGAAACGACGCAAATAATCAATCCTAAAATTTCGCAGATGGCGCCTACGATAGCAAATCCTCCGTAGAAAGTGCGCTGAACAGTAAGCCACTCTGCACCATTAAGTTGCCGCTTTCCTGGTATTTCAAGTACGTGAGTGAGGGTGAGTCCTAGCGTAAGCGATGCGCATAGGATCCCTATGAAAGTGAGTGTCTTGGGGAATCCCGATGATTGGCGCGAAAGATCGCTATTTTGTACAGCCACTGTGCTAACCTCCTGTCTTCCCGCTTACTTTGAACACGCTTTTTATATCGTCTGCCATCGGGTTTTACGTCGACTGATTGAGTTAACACTGTCAATCGTTTTCAAGAACGACAACACGGCCGATTATACATCGAGCTTTTTGGATCGCTATTTTCGTGGTTCCTCCGCGAAAAACGCTGATATCTTATCTCTGATTGCGTCCCTCACTTTTCCAAACTTCGCTTGAATCTCTTCTTCAGTTCCAGTTGCCTTGGCAGGGTCTTCGAATCCCCAATGCAGGCGTGTAACGTGGGGTGGTGTCATTGGACACTTATCATTCGCATCGCCACAAAGTGTGATTACAAAGTCCGCTCTGTTTAGCAAGCTCATGTCGATGAGCTTGGATTCATGGCGTGATATATCTACACCCACCTCACGCATCGTTGCAACGGCACGGAGATGGAGACCATGCGTTTCAACACCTGCGCTATGCACCTCGAACCGATCTCCACCTAAATGCCGTGCCCACCCTTCGGCGATTTGACTACGACAAGAATTGCCTGTGCACAGAAAATAAATTAGCTTTTTAGTCATGTTTATGCCTCCTGATTATTTTATCACTACGCTCCACACATAAAGCCCAAATAAAGTCACGAACAGCGTCGGCGTGGTCAATACGATCCCTGTTCGTAAATAGCGCCCCCATGAAATCGAAATGCCTCTCTTCCCGAGAACGTGAAGCCAAAGCAGCGTTGCTAACGATCCAATAGGTGTAATTTTCGGTCCCAAATCACAGCCGATAACGTTCGCATAAGCAAGCATATGTTGCATCACGCCTGTCGCAGTTGTTGAGTGGATTGCAAGTGCGTCAATCATGACCGTTGGCATGTTGTTCATGGTGCTCGACAAGATTGCCGCAATAAAGCCCATCGCCATTGTTCCAGCAAATAATCCACCATGCGTTGCTCCTTGAATCGCGTGACCAAGCAGCGTTGTTAATCCTGCGTTCCGAAGTCCGTAGACAACCACGTACATGCCAATGGAGAACACCACTATGGCCCACGGAGCTTCTTTGATCACTTTCCAAGGTTGAATCACTTTAGTACTGCCTCCAGCTACGAGGAACACAATCGCGATGACACCTGCCACTGATGACACAGGAATGTGCAGTAGCTCGGTCAAAATGTAACCAATCAGAAGTATCGAGAGTATCACCCACGAAGCCTTAAACATACCTTGATGTGCAATCGCACTGGATGGATCGGATAGATCACTCGGATTGTATCCCTTTGGAATGTCCTTACGAAAAAACAGATACAAGGCGAGGATACTAGCGCCGAGTGAAAAGAGATCAGGAACAACCATGTGTGCCAAGTAAGTGAGGAAACCAATGTGGAAGTAGTCCGCCGACACGATGTTTACGAGGTTGCTCACGATAAGCGGCAACGACGTTGTATCGGCGATGAACCCAGATGCCATGATGAATGGAATCATTTTCTTCATATCAAACTTCAATAGTTTGACCTTTTCCAGAACAATCGGTGTCAAAATTAAAGCCGCACCGTCATTCGCGAAGAAGGCAGAAACCATTGCCCCCAACAAAATGACGTACAGAAATACCTTTCGTCCGTCTCCGTTCGCCGCTCGCGCCATCTTCAAAGCTGCCCACTCGAAGAACCCTATCTTGTCGAGAATCGTTGAAGTAATGATGATCGCTACGAATGCGAATGTCGCGTCCCAGACAATCTTTGTGACGGAAATGACATCTTGAAACGAGACAACGTGGAAAATCAGAGCCAATATCGCGCCACCCAGCGCGCTCCAACCAATCGATAAGCCCTTAGGTTGCCAAATGACAAATATGAATGTCACGATGAACAACGCTACAGCCAAGTAAACCATTCAGTCGCTCCTTCAACAAGGCAAGGGCGTCAGGAAGCCCAACGCCCGCCGTTCTAACTAGCACAACAACCTTTCACAGGTTCGGTATATTTACCCTTGGAAGTTGGATCACTATCTGTCTCTTGATCAAGCACGACGAACACTTCCCAGCGATTGCCGTCCGGGTCAGTGGCCCAGATTTTGTCCTGGCGGGCATAGCAGCAGTTTGTATTCATTTCGTCGAAGGTGGCCAAACCGGCAGACATCAGTCGTCCCTTTGCCGCCAGAACGTCATCCGTCGTGCTGACTTGCAGGCCAAGGTGGTTCAGCGCACCAAGACCACCGTACTCGCGTTGATTGAGCGTGAAGTTTAGCGGTGGTTGTTCTACATCGAATTTGGCGTAACCTTCGCGTACACGAACAGGCTCTAATCCAAAGAAATTGCGATAGAACAGCAATGACTTCTCGAAGTCATTTACATTGATAGCAACATGCGGTTTTAGCGCAGTCATGGACAACATCCTCCTTGAATATTGGCGTTACAGTCTGCCGCAGGGTACAACTCTGCTTTAAACCATGTGACCACTTCTTCAATGGCTCCTGGGTTCGGGAAGTAGCAGGCCCACGGTCCTCGCATTTCTTTGCGAACCAGTCCCACCTTTTCTAGTGTCTTTAGATGATGAGAGACAGTCGGTTGCGACAAACCAGTCATGGTTACAACATCGGCGACACAACACCCATTCTCATAAGCTTCGATGCGGTCACAGCAGGTTCCAATCGCCCCTTTCGCCATAATCTGCAGGATATTAAAGCGACTCTTATCGGCCAGTGCACTTAGCCTGGTGAATAGGATTTCGGCGTTCATATTGACCTCCATCGATATCGATGAACACATCATATTGATGACCATGAATATTGTCAATGATTTTTTGAAAGACGGGCAACATGACTGGCAGCCAATCCGATGAAGCAGTAACAGTCCTGAACTGTATGCTTATGTATTCGACGAGCCCAAGTTCTCAAACATTTGACCCGCGACAATGCTCAGGCTAACTCACGGACTTTTGCTAACCACCAATCATTGTTATGTACCGATAAATTTGGGCGATGCACACTCATAATGGCGTGACATCCACAATATTTCCAAGCCCTGTATAAACGTAATCAACCATTAACCGAAAGGGCTTGACTGCCCATCATCCCGCGTTGATTAATTTGAACCTTGGTTGGAACATCAAGCCTGTTGACCAGGTGGTCAATTGTCGAAGAGACGTTTTCCTGTCATAGACCAAAATTCCATGAGTCATTACCTTGAGTTGAGAAATGGGCTCCTCCGAACAAGATGGCAGCCAAAATGATAATGCGAAACGCCTGCCAATACGTGATTTTTGGTAGACGAAACACATCAGGACAAGTAATATTCCACAACCACTGGAAAATTGCTGGAACTACGAAAATAACAACAATAATCAACAGTAAGAAAACAGACAAATGATCACCTCTTTTTGATCTCTATTGGATACATACCCCTCGCTTCCATGGTATTCCATTATATCTTCCGTATTCCTGCTGCTACTTTTATTTGTGGAAAAAGAAAATTGAAGTCATGAAATTGATTCTTCGCGGAAGCAATTTGCGTGATTTACTGTCTAATTGTCAGCCTATGATGATGTAAATAAGATACTGAATTATTTCTTGATGAACATTCAAAGCATTGCAGAAGAACATTCTCTATCGTCTGACGTAATCAGGCATACCCTGCCGTGTTTACTGCGCAATCAGGCATTTGTAAACCGCGGCAGAGAGAACATTCGCAAAATTTCCCTTGATCCCATTCCACATTTTTCTGTATGATGATTTCAAACACAAGTCAAAGGAGGTGAAGGATTTGCTTCGTGCATCGATCGGTTTTGTTGCGTGGTATCTGGTGAAACGCCACGCTATGTTTGGCGCTGAAATGGGGAACGGGATTCGTCTGTCCATTTTTAGTCAAACAAAAATCGGGATCGAGACGTGAGCAAATCCTTCAGATTACCTCTTTCGAGCGGTAGAGGCTGTTGGCAGATTGCTTGCCAGCAGCCTCTTTGTTTGCGTCCCGATGCACAAGGAGAGGGACACATGTTGTACTGTTCCGCAAATCAGATCGGGATTGCAGTCCATGATGATTGGCTGTTTCGGAATATATCGCTAGAGGTGCACGAGCGGGATCGTCTGGCCATCATTGGCCCAAACGGCGCAGGCAAGACGACACTGTTGCGGCTCATCAGTCGAACCATACAACCAGATGAAGGGCAGGTAGCCGTCAAGCGGCATCTGCGCCTTGGCTTTCTTGAGCAACTTCCGGTGTATAGCGAGGATACGACGTGTCGCGAGATCCTGTTCGGCGCCTTTGAGCAGGTGATTGAGCTTGAGGCGCGGCTCCGCCAATTGGAGAATGATATGGCGTCCGCAGCCAATGCGCATGAACTTGATCGCATTCTCAAGCAGTATGCAGAGGCGCAGGAGCAATTTGAGCGCCTTGGTGGCTATGCCATTGAATCGAATATCCGCACGGTCATGAACGGCCTGAAGATTCCTGAAGTGTTTCTCCATCAGACCCTTGCGTCGTTGAGCGGCGGCGAGCAGACGAAGGTGTTTTTCGCGCGCATGTTGCTGCAGCCGTCGGATTTGTTGCTGCTTGACGAGCCGACCAACCACTTGGATCTGGAGGCCATTGAGTGGCTTGAAGGGTTCCTGAAAAATTACGAGGGCGCAGTCGTGATGGTGTCCCACGACCGTACTTTTCTCGATCACGCCGCAACCTGTGTCCTTGAACTGGATAGCGGTGAGGCTGTGCTCTATCATGGCGGGTACACGGCTGCCATGCAACAGCGGGAAGCGCGGTTGTTGCTGGAATTTCAGGCCTACCAGGAGCAGCAAAGGAAGATTGAACAGATGCAGGCGGCCATCAAGCGGCTGCGCGATTGGGCGAACCGGGCCAGTCCGCCAAATGCGGGCTTGCACCGTCGGGCCAGAAACATGGAACGGATCCTTGAGCGAATGGAGAAACGCAAACGCCCGGTGTTGGAGCGACGGCGTATGGCGCTCTCCTTTGATGTGGAAGGGCGCAGTGGCACCGACGTCGTCGTGGTGAAGGAATTGGTAAAGCAGTTTGAGGCGCGGACCATTCTCAACGGCTGCTCACTGCATATTCGCTATGGTGAACGCGTCGCCATCGTCGGCGCCAACGGGTGCGGAAAATCCACCCTCTTGAACATCATTCTTGGGGATATGCAGCCGGATAAAGGGAGCGCGAGCCTCGGTAAGTCGGTTCAGGTGGGCTACCTGCAGCAACAGGGGCTGATCGGCTACGCGGATCAAACCGTGCTCCAGGCGTTTCGCGACTGTGTGCCTGTCACAGAAGGGGAGGCGCGCAAATTGCTTGCCAGGTTTCTGTTTTATGGGGAAGCCGTCTTCAAGCAAGTGCAGTCGTTGAGCGGTGGTGAGCAGATGCGCTTGCGAATGGCGCAATTGATGTACCAAGGTGTGAATTTGTTGGTGCTCGACGAACCAACTAACCATCTGGACATCGAGTCCAGAGAGGTTCTGGAAGAAGCGCTTGAGGAGTTTGCGGGTACCATTGTCGCCGTGTCCCACGATCGCCACTTCATGAACCGTTTGTTTCAGCGCATCGTCTGGTTGGAAAACGGAACATTGACGGAGTACCTAGGAACCTATGAAGCGGCTCGCAGCCGACGCCTGGCAGATGTGTAGTTTTGAAGCAGCGCAAATCGCAAACACGCACGATGTGCTAAAGAATCCCGCTACCTACTAAATTATCGGATAACCACTTCCGTCAGGAGTAAGCACTCTTGACAGAAGTGGTTATCTTGATATTTGGTCAATGGGGTCAATTTAGATATTTAGGATTTTGAACCAGAGAGCCAATAACCTGTTTGGCCAGCGAAATGGGACTTTCAATTCTATAACACATTCCATTACTTGTAAATTGGTATCCCGTATAGGACTTAGTCTTGCCAGCGGGTATTTCCATTGTGACTGAAGTCTCGTCAACATTAATCGTCTTCAAAAATTGTGGTGCATCCATCGACGGCATTGACCACGTTGGATTAGGACGAGGATACTCTTGTACTTTAATATCTTTTTCTTCATTCCCATTTGAGAGCGTGAACCAAACTTGCTGTGGAACATCCCCAGTTGTCTGTAGCAATTTCATTTGCATGCTGTAGCCTTGGGGGATTTCAGGAACTACTACATGAAACTTCGCGAATTTTTTCACACTACTTGCTCCATTTGTGAAGGTGACCTTTGGTGGTGAATAAGGTTTATTGGAAACTTTACTAACAGTATTGGATGTTGCAGTAGCTACATGACTAGTATGAGATGGTGTGACACTTTGCTGATGTATTCCATAACCAATACATCCAACTACTGCTATTCCTGCAACTGCTGCCGCTATATTCGTTAACATAGTCGGCATTCTCCTTTTTGACCTTATCGGTATCATTGTTTGCATTTCTCGTTCAATGTTGTTCCATATTTCTTTCTGTCTCACAGTTGGCATCTTAATTTCACGGGCGGTTGAAATTTCCTCAAACATCTTATCGTCTAAACGCATTCTTGGTGTCCACCTCCTCGGAATTGGGACTTAAAAATTCCCGAAGTTTTGCAATTGCTCGACGGGCTGTTGTGCGAACTTTAGCTTCAGTCCAATTTAAAATTTGGGCGGTTTCTTGCGTAGAGTAATTTTCAATATGCCGTAATATCACAACTTGCCGATACGTGTCTTTTAATCGAGAAAGTGCAATCTCAATTTCTAAACTCATTTCACTCGACTCTGGAATTGCGACCTCAATGATTTCAGATAAAAAAATATGACTTTTTTCTGTTCGTTTTTTCCTAAAGACATCAAACATATAATTTCTCGCTATGGACATCAGCCATGTTTTGGAATTTGAAGTTTGTCGATAACTATCCCAGGAACGGAAGGCTCTTAAAAACACTTCTTGAACCACATCGCATGCGTCATTTGAATCTCTAAGAGTGAGCCTTGCGTATCGATATATATCGTCTGAATACAACTCATAAAGTGAACGAATTGACTCCTGAGCTGCCAATTGATTGTCCACGTGGTCTTAATCACCTCACTCTTTACATTTCATTAGACGTAAGACATGACGTATTTGTAACAGTTAACTCCCAAATTTAATATTCCATCTTTGATCTTTGGCATGGATTCTTCGATGATTTCAAATACAAGTCATAGGAGATGAAGGATTTGCTTCGCGCATCGACCAGTCATGTTGCGTGTTATCTGGTGAAACGCCATGCTATGTTTGGCGCTGAAATGGGGAACGGGATTCGTCTGTCCATTTTTAGTCAAACAAAAATCGGGATCGATACATCAATCATTCGTATATTGAATTTTCAGGTATTATGTTGATGGGACATATGTGTTACGGTGAAATAGACCATGAGAAAGAAGTACATCACTTTGTACAGATACATGATACATAAAATCCAAGGAGCGAATTTATGGAGATACTGAAACATGACGATCCGCTGGTCATATCGTTCGTACGAGCAGTTCAAACGGGTAACTTGGATGCATTGCGACGTCTGCTAAACGAGATTCCGGGCTTGGCCTCAAAAAGAGCCATAGACCGCAAAGGGGGGACTCGCACTACTTTACATGTGGTTACAGATTGGCCTGGATATTTCCCCAATGGCCCCATGATTGCAAAGATGCTGATGGACGCAGGCGCAGATCCGAATGCGAAAGCGACAGGAGGAACCTTTTCGGAGACCCCATTACACTGGGCCGCCAGCAGTGACGATGCGGAGGTTGCAGCTGTGTTAATCGATTGTGGGGCCGACATTGAAGTGCTTGGCGGCTCCATCGCAGGTGGTACTCCTTTGGATAATGCCGTAGGTTATGGATGTTGGAACGTTGCGCGGTTATTGGTGCAACGGGGCGCGCGAGTGGACAAGCTTTGGCACGCAGCCGCTCTGGGGATGATGTCTCTCGTAGAGGAACTGATGACCACCAATCCGGCGCCTACTGTGCGTGACATGACCGAGGCCTTCTGGCAAGCGTGCCATGGGGGACAACGTCGTGTGGCCGAGTACCTTCTTTCCTATGGAGCTGATATCAACGGTATGCCGGATTACACAGATCAGACGCCACTTGACGCAGCACGTAGCTTAGATACGCGGAGGGATACCTTATCTTCTTGGTTGGAAAGCAAGGGGGGAAAATCGTCAAGGCAGAGTTGAACGTACGGGAAAAGGGATACGAATAACCTGTGGGGAGTGAACCGGCCCACAGGTTATTTTTGTGACGCGTTTATTGTACTGACTAAATGTCTTAGCGTGTGTTTCTGTGAACATGTCGGCACTATCCCATTCACTACATACCTGAGCCGCTCATAGACATAGACTTCGGCATAGACTTCGAATGGGTGGTTTTACTCACAATAAAGTTTGTCATCAAACCTTGCATAGGGTCTACATTATCATCTGGATTGATGGTATGGTCGAGAATATGGCAGTGGAACATCCAAGTGCCTGGGTTGTTCGCGATGAATTCAAAGTCGGCTGTCTCTTCCGGTGCCAGCGTTAACACGTTCATTGCAATCGGTTTAGCCAGATGGTGACCATCCTCCGCTACCAGCTTAAACGTATAACCGTGTAAATGCATTGCGTGATACGATTCAGCACTGCTGTTGACGAGACGGATGATGACATGCTGCCCAAGTTTGACTGGAAGTTGGGGCGCGTTTGGATATGGTTTTCCATTTAGCGCAAAGGCGTTTTCAGTCGGACTCGCATCAACTTTGAATGCGCCAATGTCAAATAGTGCGTCGACATTTGCATCTGGGTATTCTTTCCCTTTAGAAGGGTCCACGATGAAGGCGCCGTGTAGTCCGTAGTCAATCTGGTTGTCCATATCTGTCCCGCTAAAGTAAGCGTGTGTCCCAACCATATCTGGCGTTACCGTGAACTGATAGACTCGGGACTGGCCTGGCGCAACAGATTTTTGCGAAACACCTGTGATGTCGGAGATATTGCCCTCCATCGGAGCTATTGGGATACCTTGCAAATGCAAACTTGTGGGAACTTGTAAGTGATTTTTAAGGATAATCCGGACGTGATCGCCAACTTTAAAGCGCATAAGTGGTCCGGAAATTTGTCCGTTGTAACCCCAGGCCTTTACGTTTTTCTTTAGGTAGAGATTCCACACAATCGGTTCAGCGGTCAGTGTGTATACTTTGGTCCCATCTGATGAGATCTTCGGTTTCATCGCTTGCTCGTTCATGATGTTGGCTGCTCGTTTGTTCTGTTGCTGAATCTGCGCAGCCGTTAGCGCATTTGTACCCGCATCTAAAACGCCAGGCAGGCCTCCATTCGTAGCAAGTTGGGTCAATGGTTGTGTTGTTGTCACTGATTTTGCAGGAGCAGTTGACGCAAGCACATGATGATGTGCCACTTTGATAGACACAATGATTCCGGCTAAAAGAAATACCCCAAGTCCATAGAAGCGTCTTAATCTGAGTTTCACAAGCCGTCCTCCTTATTTGACATGGATAACGGTCATCATACCGCCAACCGCATCTTTTGCATCATCTGGATTGGACAACTCGTCTGCAATGGTGCTATAAAAAACCCAGTTCCCGGGTTTATCTGCTGTAAATTCGACATCCATCGTCGAACTCGGAGCGATCGAGACAACACTGACTTTTTGTGGAGATGGCAATGCCTGTCCGTCTTGCGCGACAATGGTCAACGTGTAGCCAGTGAGGGTCACTGCATGATAATCTTCTGCACTGGCATTTACCAAGCGCAGCAAAACGCGTTGCCCACTTTGAACCGTCAACTGGGGTGTGTATGGATAGGACTCGCCGTTTATTGTGAAAACATTCTCATTATCTTCCCCATCTACTTTGAAAGTTCCCAGTGTAAATAACTTATCCACGTTGTAATCTTTTTGCACCGATGACTTTGGGTCCACAATGATTACTCCATACATTCCAGCATCTACTTGAAAATCATCGTCATAGTGGCTGTGGTACCAGTGTGTGCCTATCATCTGTTTTGTCACTGTAAACGTATAGTCAAACGTCCCATTAGGTTGGATCGCTGGTTCTGGCATATTCGGTACACCGTCCATCGCGTTGGGAACAGCTAGACCATGCCAGTGAATGGTCGTGGGCTCAGACAATAAATTGTGTGTAACGATCTCAATTTTGTCTCCTACTTGCACACGAATCAGTGGGCCTGGAATGGTGTTGTTAAAACCCCAACCTTGGATCACTTTCCCGGTATATGGCGACCAAGCGAATTCGGATGCAGTCAAGTTAAACTGTTTTGTCCCGTCCGGTAAGATCGTCGGGGTTAAAGCCTGCTCGTTCATCATATTGACCGCATCTTGTCGTTGTTGTGCAATCTGCGATGAGGTCAAATTCAAACTAGGCGCGATTCCCGCTTGTGATGGTTCATTTTGGGAAACTTGAGAGGCAGCTGTATTTGCACTTACGGTAGGGACATTCCGCCCGATGTATAGCCCTGATATCGCACCTAAGCCAGCTAGACACGCGGTGTAACAAATCCATTTGGAATAGGAAGCTCTTTTTTGTTTCGCCATTTTTCACCTCTAGCGTTTGTATTCAGTTTCTAAGGTTAGGGAGGCGTAGGATGATTCGCTAAGTTCATGACCCACCTAAAAAGTGATTAGGCAAGTATCGGACGAGGCCGAATGCCTGCCTATCAGTTTTTCAACGAAAATCAAATAGATGTTACTTTACAGAACTCGGAACCGCTTTACCTGCATCTTTGTATAGTGATGTCAGGTATTGAACGCTCTGTTTCTGCGCGGTATTCTCGGATTCAGACTCACCAGTGCTTGGGTTGAGGAACAGCGGCGCATTTTTAGCCTTGTTTGCGAAATCAAACATATTGTCCAGTGACCCAGCTTTTGCATCCATGGATTGATCACCGATCTGACCAAGATTCCAGTTGTCTTCGATGAACTTCAATATCGAAGTTTGATCTGTCAATGTGTTATCGACGAAGTTTTGTCTTGCGTAAGGAGACACAACCAACAGTGGCAAACGCGGACCGTAACCAGCTCTATCTAAGTATGAACCTGAACTGGTTTGACCGGCATCGCCCGAACCGTCGAGTACGTCGTATTGTGGGTCGTCCGATCCGTTAACAATGGGTGACATGACATGGTCATACCAACCGTCAGAGTCGTCGTAGCTAATGATGACTGCTGTGTCCTTCCAGGATGGAAGTTGTTCAAGTCGGTTAATGGTGTTCGTCAAAAAAGTCTGCTCGTCGAGCGGGTCAGAATAACTAGCATGACCATCTTGATAAGCGGGAGCTTTTAAGAAACTTACCGCAGGCAAGTTGTTTGCATCTGCGGCGGACCAGAAATCGGTTAAGTCGTATTGGTGGTTTGCTTGGTCCTGTTTGCCAATCATACTTGTCGATGTTGGCGGCAAATGGTTTGGATTCGCGGTTGATTTATAATATTGGAACGGTTCGTGATGTGGTATGTAGTCGGTTGAAGCACCACCCGCTACGTTTGTGTGTTGTTCGCTCGCATTGTCAAAACCGCCTTCAAACCAGCCCCAGGTCACCTTTTTAGCATTCAAAAGGTCACCGACATTTTTCCCAGTCATCGCAACAGTTTCGCCTTGAGACGTTTTATCATAGTAAGGGTCAATATCGTTGTGCAATGTACCATTGTCAACCGTCCCAGAAATGGAGCCACCGCTAATTGCCGTACCATTCTGCGTCACATTTGCTGTATATGGCACTGCACCATGTGTCTGACCAGAAACCAGATTAATCGCGCCAGGTGAAGATGGACCAAACGTCGTACCAAACGAGTTATCGTTCAGTGCGTAATGTTGCGCGTAGTTCCATAATCCCGTCACAGTGTTTCCATCGTAGTAGTCCATGACCACTGAAGAACCCTTACCAGTTCCCTTGACGAAGTTGTCCATGAGACCCCCGTCAAACGCCTTTTGCTCATCCGTGTAATTGTGATCCATGTCTGCCGTTACAGCTTGGCTGCGATCAAGCCGTTGAGGATTCACGCCATTGGGATTATTAGTTAACAGGGAACTGCTCAATCCATTCACGGTTGGTGTATTGGAGGCAGCGTGGAATGCCGGTTCACCTTTCGGATTGGTCGCATTTGGATAAGTGCCAAAATAGTGATCAAACGATACGTTCTCGTCGAAAATCACGACGACATGCTTGATGGGAGTGGTCGTTTTCTCTGACGCTGCCGGGGTCGTATCTTGACCTTGTGCAACATGTTTACCCTGACCATTGCTAGCCCACGCCTTAGTTAAACCACCGGCGACTAGCGTACCAACTGCTGCAATACTCGCTAGGACCGCGAAAGGTTTTTGGATTCGCTTGTTCATTCACATGCCTCCCATATTTCTTGGATAGATTGATAACTCCGAGCCTGAGTTTATCAGTATAGTTTGAATATTTGACGAAAATGCTGTGCTTTTTCCGTAAACTGTTATTTCGAGTTTCGTTATTGGGTGAGCTGACAGAGCGGGCGGGGGGCTAGGAATTGGTAGGTATGTTAACAGTCATGAACGTGGGGATTCCGTAGTGAACAGCCAGCCGAATCGAAATTCATCTTTCGTTAATTGAAGTATCCGCGATATTGCATACTATTTAGTGGGGTCGAAGGCTTTCTTTGTTCGGCCCACTTCAAAGAAGAGGTATTCTGTGAAGTGATTGTTTACAGGGGAGATTCGACCGATTATTCTCACTCCCTGCGTGTAAAAATGAAGGAGCGCATTGTGAGCCTGCCTAGACCTGTCCCAAATGAGTTTTCTTGGAATTGTCCTGATATTTCAATCCAAATCCCAACGAGCGATCAATCGCTATGTGCGCAGTCCATATCAGTCCAAGCATACAATGTTCTCATCTTATCATCACGATCATTCCAGTTCACCTGAGCACTGTACAGCTTGCATTTTCATATGAAGTCCCAGGAGAAATGTGTCGATGAGAAAACGATAGCTATCATCCACATTGATGGGCATCTTGAACCCCTCATTCTGTTCTAATGAGATGAATCCGTGCACCAAGCTGCGAAAACTGCGTACGGCATGAATGGAGGTATAGTCATCCAATCCGTAATGCTGAAACACTTGAACGACAGTCTCGACTAACCTTCCTGCTGCTTGCTGCCATTGCTCTTCCTGTGGGTCGGAGACGCGCTGAACCGCATCATATAGCCCAGGATGGATTCGAGCGAACGCCAGATACTCTTCTGCTAGAGCATAGACTGCATTGTCTCCGGATTTTCCAATCGCTGCCCGCGTTATTACGGAATTCAGCAGATTACATCCGTGTATGGCGAGTTCAATGCGCAGCCCAGCAAGTCCTTCGATATGATTGTACAGAGAAGGCGGACGGATCCCCAGCTTCTGAGCGAGAGTCACCAAGCCGAGGGATTCGAGACCTTGAGAATCGACAATTTCGGTAGCAGCTTTCAGGATAGTGGGCAAATCAATTCTTGTTCGTTGCGACATGTCGATTCCTCCATATTAAAGTGCAAGAGCCTTATCAATGAGCTCCACTGGATGAGCTATCATATTTCCATGCCCAACGGCGAGCAATTCGGGTTGATATTCACGTATTTTTCGGGCACTTTTCATACCTAACTCTTTGTTCCAAGTAGCCATAGCAGGAAAAGGAAACAAGGGCCTCAGTTGTCCTGTCACAGCAAAACCTCCTCTCGTTTGAAATGCATCCCCAGCAACCAGAAACTGCGTTCGCGTATCGAGGAACGACATAGAACCCGGGGTATGTCCAGGTGTCCAAATGGCAAGCAGCGATCCAATCCTGCTTCCATCATCCAAAAGTACGTCTGGCGCGGTTTTGATGGTATTCGGCTTGGGGACGCCTCCTTTAATCGGGTTACTTGGTTCGCTTGCATCAAGCGTACGATCACCGGTCAATAAACGAGCGTCACGACGGGAGATATAGACGGGAACGTTCGGGAACATTTGTTTTAAATGATCTAGTGCCCCGATGTGATCGGAGTGAGCATGGGTGAGAACGATGCGGCGAATTGCTTTTCCCACCTTCTTCGCGGCAGTGGCAATTCCATCTGCACTGTTCGGCAGCGCGGCATCGATCAGTGTCAATCCATCCTCTTCCTCCACAAAATAACAATTCACGGGGAAAACACCAGGAAGAAACGTCATTTGATACAAATGACCCTGCTTAATCATTCGCATTACACATACACCTCTGTCTTTTTAAAAGGTTTAACCAAAACTAAATGTGTTCATAATTTAACTAATGAAATTAGTTTTGTCAAGCGTGTTTGTAGTCTGAATGTCAATACTTTTGACTACTAAAAATTCCCCGATTCGTTTCCTTCGGTATCTACAGGTGACAAACTACGTTCGGATATATCCTCTAGGGCTTTTCCCTTAGATTCTACATTTATGACGACGATGACTATAAAGATGATGATAAGCCCTGCACCAATCCCTGATATATATAGTAACTTTAAAGATTGCGATAAAATAAGCGCGATGATATATGAAGACACGAAACCGCTCAGTCGATTTGCAGAGCTATTCACTCCCATAGCGAAGCCTCTAATGGTAGTGGGGAACAATTCTGAGGCCCAGGTCCACGTAACACTAGCACCGAATGCCCCCAGAAACTCCATACAGATCCACAAAACAAAAAACAGGCCTGGTGGCACTGCAAAAACAAGGAGAGTCACCAAAATCAACGTCATGACGCCAAAAGCGATCACTCCTATGGGCCTTCTGCCTATTTTGTCGATTAATAGACCTCCCACAATGAAACCAATAATATTAAATACCCAAACAAATGCTGAACCTAGAAGTGATATATTGAGGCTACCGGTCAGTCCTACAGTTGTAAGCACCTCTGGTGTATATAAATTAATCGGTGCGGTCAAGAAGAAGGCCAAAAATGTGGAGATAAAGACACCGACCACTAAACGCATCAATTTTCCGCTAAACAAAGCGGACCACTTGTACTGGTTTGTACTTGAATGAACTGCGGTCAACATCTCAGTAGATATGCCGCTGTCGGAATTTTTGATGATTTTTTCTGCTTCTTCGATATTGCCTTTCGAAGCTAACCACCTTGGTGACTCCGGTATAGACCTCCTGATCACTAAGACGACGATTGCGGGGATAAGTCCGACCAGGAATGCGGCTCGCCATGCCTCTGATCCTAGAAACAAGAACGCATCGACTACTAGGAATGATACCAAGGCACCGATGCCCCAAAGAATAAACTGTAAGGATAACAAAAAACCACGCCGTTCTTTTGGCGCGAACTCTGCGACAAGGGTCCAACTGACCGCCAAATCTACTCCGATCGCTAAACCAGTCAAGAATCTACCCACAAAAAGCATTGGCACGTTTACAGCCAGAGAGGCGATCAAAGTCCCTCCTACAAACAGAAACAGGTCCAAGACGAACATCATCTTCCGCCCATATGTGTCAACAAGCCTGCTGAGCAAGATAGAGCCAAAAAAACCACCTAGGAAAGCCATGCCAATCATTAATCCCGTCACTTGAGAAGAAGTGGTCGAAAACGTTTTTCCAACTAAAGATATAGCGCCCGAAATGACAATTAGATCATATCCGTCAAGAAACCCTCCCATCCCTGCTAGAATCGCTACCTTTGACGATAATCGCATGTATGATTCCTCCTTTTGGTTGTCGCCAGGCGATATTAAAGCATATCTTGAACATATGCCCGTGTCTCTTCCCCACATTCATCATCGAAGGATCAAGGTCAAATATCTAAGTCCAGTTCTACATAGGGTCTCTTTCTCGTTATCCGTTCTTTTCGACCTTGCATGAAATCTTTTGCCCATCCAGAAATGGAATCAATGTTGCCGTTACACGAGCGCCAGATTTTAATGTATCGACCAATTTCACGATGTCTAATGAAAGCAGGAATGTGTTTGAACCATTCGCTCCCTAAGGTGTTTTCCCCTCTGTATCCCTGCATAAAGTGCTTCAAAAACTGATTTCCACGCGACGCTCCGGCCTCAGCATTGAGATAAAGCGGAATCGCATAAAATACTGCAACGGCGATATCGTTGATAAACCACGAATATCTACATGCATCGAAGTCAAACATTGTGATTTTCATTCCATCAAAAAATAGATTGTTCTGGTGGAAATCCATATGCACTAAACCGTACACTTCGCCGGACACCGGCAGTTGCGACAAATACTGATTCAATTGAACGTACTCTTGGATAACTTCATTCTCAGACTCTGGCAGGTCAATGGAAGCGATACTGTTTGCGTCTTCATACCAATGGGGCCTCTGGGCATCATGGCTCCGGGGGGCATAGCCTTTCGTAGCAACATGCATTTGCCCCATGAGTCTTCCCATTTCACGAATGTGATCGCCAGACTTCAATAAATCATCATCAGTCGGCGGCCTTCCTTCTGCCTTTACAAAAGACACTACTGTTACATAGTCGTCGATCTCGATTTTCTCCACCAGTTGCCCTCTTACAGATGGAACTGGAATGGATACCGAGATACTTTTTTCAGAAAGGTAATTAATCCAATCAACCTCGCCCATCACTGCTCGAAAGGGTCGATGGGATTCTTTCGTGATTCGCAAAATGAACTCATTACCTCCGCGACCGTATGATCCTACAAAGTTATGCTGGGTCTGGGATAGTGTTGTTAGTTCGTCTACTGTAATGCCATATCTCGAGCAAGCTTCAGTAAGCGTTCTTTCCACGTCAATACGTCCTTTTGCCGATTACATCATAATGGATTTGTGATGGGTGTGAATTATATCAACATATAGAGAAGAATGATAGACCCACTATTGCGACGATTTTTTACGGGGCATTGCTAAGCAGGCGTAAAGTGCTATGAAGTCGATATGGACGCCAGAAGGATGACCTACACGAGCGGACGCGATTCCTTTAATTAAAAACAAGTGGCGAGGAGTAACCTCCCTCAGTATTGTGTCAATCTCTCTTACGGTAACGGCGACATCCGCAACTTCTGTAATGCCCAGCTCGCAAAGCCGTTCCTGATACGTATGTAGTTTGACCACAGGTGCAAAGGCATTCCCAGAGATATGTACCCCAAGGATTTCTTTTTTCACTCAATTTGATGACAGTCAACTCTCCAAAATTCTGACCAGTGATATCGATCCGCTTTGGCAAAGTTTTCACCTCATGCACTAACTTTTTCGATCAATTCTCATCAAAAACAGCCATCTGTGCTTCTCATAATCATGATTCTTTCTGGCCACAGACTCGTATACCTGGTGTTTTGAAATATTCTTTCAATTATGCTGAATATGGTTATATAATAATAACGATTCCACGTTAAATCCATGCTTAATACGACTATATATATGTTCTATTCTGCTATTTATAGAGTTGTAGCCAGTTTGGTAACGTTTGTTTTTTTATTACAATCTTCAAATCAATCCTGGAGTGGATGGTGAGGATATGGACGTCGAACTTTGGTCATGTGGGTACGCTTACCATACAAAGCCATTTAGACAGCGCATAGAACAACTGCCGTATTTTCTTTTTCGCCTACAGACAGAAGGATTCTCACGTGCTCTTGTCAATGGTAAGATGCAAAGTCTTGAGCCTGGTGATTTATTGCTTTTTCAGCCCGGAGAGCAATATGACCTTAGGGTAAACCTTGAGGAAAGTGAAGGAGAAGGGAGCGGGGATTACTTTCTGTTTTGTCAAGGATCTTGGGTGAAGCAGTGGTGGGGCCGCTCGGAGAAACCCCAGTGCGTCAGGATTGACCTCGATGAGCGGATCTTATTTCTCTGGCGACAGCTCCACTTGGAAAAACACAGAGTACAGGAAGTTGAACCCGAACTACTCACGTATTTAGTTGGAGCGTTGTGCGTTTCTTTGGAGCGCGCTGTTGTAGGAACTGCATCTCTGCATCGTCAGTCCGACTTACATGCAAAGTTTACAAGCGACAGAATGAAGCGATACATCGAGACACACGCAATGGAGGATTTGAGGGTCGAAGATGTAGCGAACCATGTACAGCGAAGCGTCTCGCGTGCGGCTCATCTATTTAAGGAGACTTTTGGGTTAACCATCGTACAATATGCTCTGGAAATCAAGCTATCACACGCGGTGGACCGAATACGATACACAAACATGAACCTCGAACAAGTTGCTGAGAGCTGCGGTTTTGGGAGCTATTCATATTTTCATAAAGTTTTCAAAAAGAAATATGGTATGTCCCCAAACGACTTCCGTCAATCGCCAATGGACTACCTGGGAGTCTATGAAGAGGCTGGCAACCGACACCTAGCAGATGTGTAGAGGCAGCTTGAAGCAGCAACGCCCCGTGGAAACCAGTATCGCCAGTGCTTCCTGGCTCTCTTTACCGCTCCCTCCCGCCTTCATCCGCGTTTGATCCCGCTCCAAGAGTCGATGCATTGCAAAAATCGCGTCGGCTCATCCGTCGCGAACCAGCGTATGTCCAGCGCCAAAAGCGCATGAATAACCGCTTCATCAAACGTAAACGGAAAGACTTCCAAATCAATGTCGACCGCGCGGGTCGCTGCCAACGCATGTTGTAAAAAGGAGTTGTCGATTTCGTAAGGCCATGCAGACTGGGCTTCTTGGCTTTGATTGAGGTGAATTTGCACTTGGTCCAATCCGCTAAACCCCGACTGAAGCGCTGCTGAAAATGTCTGTTTGATCTCATCTGTCCGTCCGCCTATCCACAGCATGGTCCTGACATCGGGGCAAACACGTTTCATCTCTTTGCATCGCGCTTGGCTGGAGTGGGCAAAAATGACCTGCTGATTGACCTGATACTGATCTATCACCGCCCCTAACTGCGCCAAATCAACGGACTTTAAGTCGAGATAGATGTGCCGCGCTGGGTTACCCTGCATCGCGGTGAATACTTCGTACAGAGAGGGGACCTTTTCTCCGGCAAAGCGTTTGTCAAACTTGATGCCAGCGTCCCATGCGCGTATTTCGGAAAAGGAGAAGTGCGAGATGGGCAAATTCTGCACAGCCGCTGGCGCGGTGGTCGTTCGCGCAGGAGTTTCATCGTGCAAGCAAATCAGCACACCATCTTTGGTTGTGCGGATGTCCGCTTCGGGAATGCCGCCCAATGCCCACGTATAGATGTTGGCAGCCATCGTGTTATCTGGCGCTTCATGCGCACCGCCGCCCCTATGCGCCTGCCAGTGTATATGACATGCGTGATTGTTCACTCTGGACACCTCACCTTGGGATGAGACTCTATTGTGGTGCTTGGCTGCAAACAGGACATTGGTCAAAATTTATGCACAGTAACAGCCAGCGAACTTGGCTACAATGAATGTAAGGTGTATCTACATATACGACAGCGTATAAGTCGGTGCCGGGGTACGTGAAAATTCATCAGATTGAATGACTCCATTGAAGACTTTTCACATGTCCCCTTGGTGCCGCCTCTTTCGCCATGCCCTCCTCGCTGACAGGCATTTTTATGCAGCGAGTGGGGGATGGAGCGCGTGTCGTGGTCATTCTCTGACCATTTTATGAGGATGATATACTATTTATATCATGTGAGTGGGGTGAATCTTTTGGCAACACCGTTGTATGAACAGTTGTATACATACATTATAGAACAGATCCGGGATGGAAAACTTCAAAAAGGCGACAGAGTGCCTTCAGAAAAAGAATTTGCCGAGCAATTTAGCGTAAGTCGCATCACATCAAAAAAAGCGCTGGAGATGCTCGCACAGGCGAACGTGATCGAACGGGTGAGAGGCAAGGGATCGTTTGTGTCACTGGACACAGATCGCTCTGCGCCAATTAACCTACCCAACGCTGTTGAGGATAACAGTTCAGAAAACAAGCATTCGTGGGTGCTAGGTGTCATTTTTCCCGATTGCTCTGATTCATTTGGCACTAGAATGCTGCGGGCGATCGAAGAGCAATGCGCAAAATCAAATTGCCATATGATACTCAAATTTACCTATGACAGTCAAACGATTGAGGAACAAGCCGTCCAATCCCTGGTGAGGTATGGGGTGGACGGATTGATCATCTTGCCGGTGCACGGGGAGATGTACAATGCGGAACTGTTGCGGCTTTCGCTGGATAACTTTCCAATGATTCTTGTGGATAGGCATCTCAAAGGGATTCCGGTGCAATCAGTTCACACGGATAACGCGAAAGCGGCAGAGGAACTCACTGATTTTTTGCTGGATAGAGGCCACCAGCATATTGGCTTTTTGTCACCGCCGCCCGAGCATACCACGGTTATCGAAGAGCGCGTACAAGGCTTTATAACAGCGTTTTCGAAACGTGGGTTAAACATCAATTTGGGGTATTTAGAGAGAAGGCTGATGAGCACTTTGCCCAGCCGCCAAACCATGCCTGAAGAAGTGAACGCGGACAAGCGGTTGCTCACGCAATTCATTCAGGAGCATGAAAATATCACGGCATTCGTCGCGTGTGAGTACAATATCGCGCTGTTGTTGTCGAAAGTCCTTGCTTCCATGCAAAAAAAAATTCCTCGCGATGTCGAAGTCGTCTGCTTTGACTCATTGGACCGTCCTTTTGATAGTCCATTTTTTACGCATATTCGCCAGAATGAAGAGGCCATCGGCAAAACAGCGGTCAACAAGCTGCTGAAACAACTGGAGGGAAAGCAGACGTCCATCAACTGTACGATTGGCTACGAACTTATTATGGGCGAATCAACACATATCAACCTTGGTTGAGTACGGTCTTTTTTTGAAAAAATATATTGACATATCATGTTCGGGTAAATAGTATATTTATCTATAGAGGGGGATGTATTGAACTGTAAAAAAAGCGCCAATGGAGGTGAAACGCGCATAAATGAAATTCTGATAAAAGACTGCTGATCATGCCACATGAAATGTGGTATGTCTCCCTCTCGATTGAAAGCGCAATCAATTGCGTTAGAAAGATTATATTCCAAAATATATAATTTCTGACGATCTCAAATGGTGCGTACGCTTTGACCTGATTTTATTTTCATTCCCCATTTCGGGCGGCACATGTTCGCAATGACTTTACTAAAATTCGAGCCAACCTAAATTACTTTTTATTCATTTTATTCATGTGTTCGAGAACGATAGCAAACAGGATTACATACACGGGATTTTGTCCGGAAGTGAAATCTAAATATTCTAATTTGTGTTCGTGCTTACCACCTTAAAGACAGGTGACCTTATCAGGGAATTTGCTTGTGTTCACATTGCAATAAATCACATATCGGTATTGTCCTTTCATTAAGAAATTCAGAAAGAGAATGGTTGGAGGTGGAGATGATTGAAAGTTGCAAAACATTCGGGTTTCAGTATGAAGCGGCGTGATGGAATCGCCGGATATTTATTTATTGCGCCTGGGATCATCGGTTTTTTGGTCTTTGTCTTATATCCACTCATCTCGTCTGTGTATTTTGCGCTGACGGATTGGAGCGGTTGGAACTCGCCGACGTTTGTCGGTCTGCACAATTTTATCTACATGTTCACGGTCGATCCGTCGTTTTGGCCATCTCTGCGCGCAACTGCAATCTATGTGTTTCTAAGCGTCCCGACAGGCTTGGCGCTGGGATTGTTCCTTGCCGTTTTGCTCAATCGCAAACTACCAGGTATACGAATTTTTCGAACGATGTATTACTTGCCAGTTGTGCTGCCCTCTGTGGCGACGTTGACGCTGTGGAAATTCATTTTGGATCCACAGTACGGCCTGGCCAATCAGTTGTTGAGAACGCTGCATTTGCCCACAAGTTCCTGGCTGCAAAGCAATGTGATGGCGATGCCCTCCATTGTGATCATCGGATTATGGGGTGTAGGTGGGTCCATGATCATTTTTCTGGCCGGGCTGCAAACCGTTTCCTCGGAGTTGTACGAAGCAGCGCAGGTGGACGGCGCATCTGTCTGGCGCAGTTTCTGGAGTGTGACGCTGCCGATGATCACGCCGATTGTCTTCCTTCAGTTGATCACGGGCATCATCGGCGCTTTTCAAGCGTTTAATCAGGCGCAGATCCTCACGCAAGGTGGTCCGAATTATAGTACAAATCTTTTGAACTATAGCATCTATGACAACGCCTTCAACGGACATGAGTTTGGCTATGCTTCCGCACAAATGTGGGTGCTGTTCGTGATTATTATGATTTTCACCTTTATCACCTTCAAATTCTCGAATCAGTGGGTGTATTACGAGGCGGATGAAAGCAGATAGGGGGGAGAGAGATAGATGGAAAGAGCAACGAGCAATGAACAGCTTTTGCCTACAAATGCAACGATGAAGGCGAAAAGAAAGAAATCACCAGGGCGTTTGCGCAATTTTATTCTCTTGGACACCGTTCGTTTTGTTGTGCTGTGTCTCGGGGCTGTGTCCATGGTGCTGCCATTGTTGTGGATGATCACGGTTGCCTTAAAGAGCAACAGCGAGGTCTTTACGATCCCGCCGACGTGGATTCCGCATCAATTCCATTGGTCGAATTTCGTGACAGGCACCACGCAGATCAATTTTTGGGCAGTATTTCTCAACTCGGTCATTATTGCTGTGATCAGCACGATAGGCCAAGTCTTAAGTTCCATCGCAATCGGCTATGGCATCGCCCGCATCCATTTTCCGGGACGTCGCATGTGGTTCTACTTGTTTATCGGCAGCATGATGCTGCCTAGTGTTGTCGGGATGATTCCGATGTTTCATCTGTACAGCAGCTTAGGTTGGTACAACACTTGGCTGCCGTTGATTGTCCCCGCATTTTTTGGGAACCCGTTTTTCGTCTTCTTGGCGCGACAATACTTCAATGGCATCTCGCAGTCGTTCGATGAGGCGGCAAAAATGGATGGCGCGAGCCATTTGCAGGTTTTGTGGCATGTGCTGATGCCCATGTCGCGGCCGATTATTGTCACCATGATTATCTTTGCGTTCCAAGGCGCTTGGAATGACTACCAACAGCCTTTGATTTATTTAGTCAATCCAAAACTGTGGACATTGTCCCTGGCCATGGCGACGTACACCAGCCAGTACGCAACTTCTTGGAACCTGTTTATGGCGGCCAATCTCATCTATATCTTGCCGATGGTCATCCTGTTCTTCGTAGCCCAAAAGTATTTTATGCAAGGTCTGGGCTCATTGAATTCCTCTGGTCTGAAGTAACCGTGCTTGCGAAGAAGGGGGGGATTTTTGGCGAAGGTGCATGGGCAGA
Organism: Alicyclobacillus fodiniaquatilis; assembly: GCF_042678105.1. Taxonomy (NCBI): domain Bacteria; kingdom Bacillati; phylum Bacillota; class Bacilli; order Caryophanales; family Alicyclobacillaceae; genus Alicyclobacillus; species Alicyclobacillus fodiniaquatilis. Next base: position 105,641 of record NZ_JBHUCX010000028.1, on the reverse strand, counting down.
ATTGTTTTGCAAAATATGATCAATGGGGGACTTATTTGTGAAAAAGAGAGGTAAAATATTGAGCTCCGTTTCTGTACTGGCCGTGATGGGCGGAACCTTGACAGGATGTGCAAGCAATTCAGGCAACACCTCGAACAGCGGGGGTGGCACCGATTCCTCTAAACCAGTGACGGTGACCATCATGTCCTGGGAAACAGCGGCGATGAATAAGCTCATTACGCAGTCATTTAAGAGCTTTGAGGCGCAAAATCCGACCATCAAAGTGAAGATTGTGCCAGCGCCGCTCACGAACTATGGCACCAAATTGAACGGTATGATTGCAGCCCACCAAGCGCCAGATATTTTTGAACTTGGCAACGATATGGAACAACAGATGGGCGAGCAAGGGCAGCTATATGATTGGTACTCGACGGCAAAAGGTCAGTCCAATTTCTTGAACAACTTCTTTCCAGGCGTCTTGACCAACTGGGAGGAAGACGGGAAATTATACGGCTTGCCTGGTTTGTTGAATGTCTATGGATATTTTTATAACAAGACTTTATTTGATGAAGCAAAAATACCATATCCAAAGACCGGCTGGACGTATCAGGAAATGTTCCAGGATGCACAGAAGTTGCAAAAAACAGTCGACGGTGTGCATGAGTATGGATTGTACGCGCCATATGACGATCCGTTCGAAATGGGTCTCTACTCCGTCTCGGCCGGAGGCGCGCCATTCGCGAACTCCATTACGAATGCAACCAAAATTCAAGCGAGCCCGCAGTTTATACAGGGCCTGCAGTTGTATCAACAAAATATTAAAAATGGCGCAGTTACACCGCCTACATTTGACGCTACAAACATTGTGAGCATGTTTGAGCAAGGCAAAGTGCCCATCATGGCGTATGGACAATGGGCAGCGGACCAATTGATTCGCGAAGCGCCCAAATCATTGAAGTGGGGCTATGTGGCGAATCCGATTGTCAAATCACAAGACAGCATTTACGACTGCGTCGGTTGGGCAAGCCCTGCAAATGTGCCGGATCCATCTGCGACGTTTAAAGTGTTGAAATATCTGGACACCGTCACGTACGAGAAGGTTCTGCCAAAGACGCCCGTCGCGCCGCCTGCATACACACCGGCTGCAAAGCCTTACTACAATGTCTTGAAAAAAGACGGATATGCTGACATGGTCACAAATCTTGACTATATGCTCAATTCACCGAACAAGCAGCCTATTCGTTTCTTGGAGACCTGGAGTACCAAAGCGAATCAGTTCATCACTGCAGATTGGAACAACTTGCTGGAAGACAAAACGCCAATTTCGACCGTGAACAGCATGGTCGACAAAATCAACCAATCCACTTCTAGTCCGTGACGGCTACGTATGTAGATGGAAGATGAGCACCCTTATCGATGAGAGATGTCCCAAAGCGATGTTTGCAAAAGGGGCGTCTCTTTATTTTGTCCACAGGTCTGTGGATATCCTTGTGGAAAACACCACATGACTGTGCATAACTTTGTGGATTATCTGGATAACAACCAAATGTGCGGATTTGTAGTGTGGATAAGTGCAATGTGAATTGGTGGACCGCTGTGGCTGTGCAGTCGAATGTGTATCGCGATTGCGTCTGTGAGAGCTGGATGCGAGGCGGCGTGATCGAAATAAAAAAAGGAACCATCACAAGGTCTGTGAAGGTTCCTTCGCAAAGCGTCAAAATACGCTTAAGCCAAATTTCTGCACCAGATCTTGCTTGGGGCGAAGGCCGACGAGTTGATCCACCACTTGGCCATTTTGCAAAACAAGTATGGTCGGAATGCTCATAATGCCGTATTGGCTCGTGATTTCTGGATTCAAGTCGGTGTCCAGCTTGCCAACGGCAATCTGGTCGCGATATTCGTCCGCGATCTCTTCAAGCAGTGGGGATAACCGCTTGCAGGGCTGGCACCAGGTTGCGTAAAAGTCGACAATCACTGGTTTCTCGCTTTGTAGAAAAGCGTTGAATGATGTATCTGTAAGTTCATGCACCATGTGGATAACCTCCTGTGGACTTGTCAGTTGGCAAAAGCGCGCCTCAAATTGGCTGAGCGTGGTGTGAGGGCGTTTTGTGTGACGTCTTGTATACATAAAACATACGCTTGAATTGAACATTAATCAAATTAATGTTTTTGATGTAGTATATAAGTTATTACTAATTCAAAGCGGGTGGATGAAGTGACACTGTTGCAATTGGAGGTATTTCTGGCCGTCTGTCAGGCGCGCAGTTTTACACAAGCTGGCGAGCGATTAAATATGACGCAATCGGCGGTTTCACAGGCGGTTGCGAATCTGGAACGCGAACTTGGCGTCTCATTGCTTCACCGTAGTCGGCAGGGCATCACCATCACACACATTGGTGAACGGATGTTGGCGCACGTGCGGGAGATTGCGCGCCACACGAACTGTATGCAACAGGAGGCTGCTGCGGCCGCAGGGGCGGAAACAGGCACATTGCGTATCGCGTCCATTCCCAGCGTGTCGGCAAAATTGCTGCCTGGGATGCTGGCTTCATTTAAATCCAGTTTTCCGCTTGTGCAAACGGTGATGTTTGAGGGGGGATATGAGGAAGTCCACAGTTGGTTGACCAATCATGTCGTCGACGTCGGCATTGTGACACTGCCAGTCAGCGGACTGGATGTGGTTGAACTGGTACAGGATCAACTGCTGCTTTTTCTGCCTGAAACACATGCACTGATCCGCGAGACGGCTGTTTCTCTGGCGCAAATTGCGCAAGCGCCGTTTATCCAACCAACAGCGGATAGTGAGCATGTGATTCGCGAAGCGTTTAAAAATGCAGGATTGACACCAAACATACAGTTCGAAGTACGGGATACGGCGACCATTTTGGCGATGGTTCAGGAGGGCATCGGTGTGACCATCTTGCCGGAGATGGCCATTTCAACCAGCCTGCCACATGTCAGAAGTGTGCCGCTTCATCCGCCTGTCACGCGGCGTGTCGGTTTGGCGGTGCGCCATCTGGAGGAGGTTTCGCCCATTTGTGCGGACTTTCTTTTACATGCCAGAGCGTATGTTCAGCACACTTGCCCAGGCTGTATCGGTGTGGCTGATGTTTGCAAAGCTTGTGTTGATGGTGGATGATCAAGCGAATTGGATTGGATCAGAGGTGTGTGATATGCAACCGCGCGTGGCCATTCTTGGGGCGGGGATTGCTGGCCTGGCAGCCGCCGCCGCTTGCGAAATTCGACATATATCGTACCAATTGTTTGATCCAAGTGAGGCGCCTTTGGTGGGGGGCGCAGCGCTGACCCTGTGGCCCAATGCGCTCATTGCCTTGGCGCAATTGGGAGTGCTTTCGCAACCGCCTGACTGGATGCATTTCATACAGCAGGGGGATGTGCGGACAGATGAGGATGCTTCATTATACGCGCTGCCACTTGCCTGGTTGGAGCGGCGATATGGCTACAAGCCCACATGCGTCCGGCGCGTGGACCTGGCGCATTGGCTGTGGAAATCCATTGGCAAGCCGTCCATCTGTCGGGATGGCTGTACGGCCATTACTTCTCGTCCAGACGGTGTCATTGTTCAGTTTGCGTCTGGGGAGCGTGAGCGGTTTGACGGCGTCATTGCCGCAGATGGCATTCATTCCGTGGCGCGGCGCCAGTTGTCCGGAAGAACAGAGCGCGGCGCGCATTACACGGCCTGGCGGGGGATCGCAACGACAACAGAAATAGAGGCAGCGACGATGCGGGAGTATTGGGGGCCTGGTGTTCGTTTCGGCTATGCTTCCATCCATCCCGTTGCTGTATATTGGTTTGCCACGTTGAACAACCACATGTTGCCGATGGACGAACAGCAGTGGTGGCCTAAGGTTGTCGAACGGTTGGGCGCCTTCCCGCGCGAGGTTCAAACTTGCCTTGGCGCGACACCAGCAGCAGAAATCTTGCGGCATGCAGTGCGTGATGTTACGCCCGGCGGGCCGCTCATGCGCGACAATCTGGTTTTGGTGGGCGATGCGGCGCACGCCATTACGCCCAATTTGGGGCTGGGGGCATGCCTCGCATTGGAGGACGCAGCAGCATTGGCCGTTTGTATCGATGGAGAGAAGCCACTCAAAGTCGCTTTTCAGCAATATGCAGTCAGGCGGCGACGACGGGTTGCACGCATTGCCCATCTGACACGCGGTTTGGGTACAGTGACACAGTGGGAGAACGCACAGCTCTCTGCCGCGCGGAATCGCGCCATCCGCACCGTGCCATCGGGGATGACACATTTGGCCTGGCGGATTCTGTTGGACAATGAATCTACTTTTTAGCAAGAGCAGCGCGTGAAATGGATAGCGAGTTGCCACCTAGATCCAGAGGGAACCCGCCAAGCCAACAGACAATTATTTTTCGAAGAGGTCAACCAACCTATCAGCAAATTCTCTGGGGAAAGTGGTGTAGCCAGTATGATCTCCTGGAAACTCCACCATCGTCGTTCCCAACTGCTCTGCGAGTGCAACCGTAGAGCGGTAAGGGAGAAACGGGCGTGACATGCGACCGCCAGCGGGAAGTACTCGCGTAGACGCGCTCTGCAAGCGATTGCTCAATGAAGCGCCATCCACCAACGTGTAGCTGCTGATACCCAATGCTTCGTGTGCCGCAAAATATTCCATGTTTCTGTGAATCAGCTCCATTTGTGCTGCAGCAATTTGGTGATGGGCTGATCCAGCGCCATCCAACGCCACGCCTCCGCCAAGCGAAGTTGACGAGAATTTCATGACCGCCGGAATGGCGCCTTCTTTTCGATGATTCTCTTGTAGCTCCACCATGATTTGCTGTACCTCAACCTGTTCTTCACCTGAAAGTAGTTGCACAAGCGGCGGCTCATGAGGGATGAACATGCGCACCTGTTCGGGATGGCGAAGCGCAAAATCAAGTCCGATGACAGCTCCGGCACTGCTGCCGAACACATATGCCGGCTTGTCGGTCAATTCGGCAAGTAGACGGTGAACATCATCGCTGTGTGTTTCCACGCGATAATCTTCATCTGGCCCAAAGAGTTGGCTGCGCGAGTAACCGCGGCGGTCATAGGTGACCACCGTGAACCGGTCAACAAGATGATCTACCACTTCAAAAAAGAGATTGCCGCCCGCTCCGTGGATCATCAAAAGCATAGGACCAGAGCCGCGCACCTCATAGTAAAGATTTGCTCCAGGTACAGATAGCGTATCGTTGCGCACGATGGCCATAGCACTTCCTCCTTTGTGTTCCAATCACAGCAACCAGGATAAGCGGCGTATATGAACTGAGTATGAACGGACAAGTGATGTGCCTAAGCCAGTCTTCTTTGTAATACAATTGACTCAAATGCTGCTTTGGTTCAGACAAACTGTATGGATGACGACATCAACTGGATAAACGACGGAAATCAGGGATGGGAGACAGTTTGACATGCATATTGATTTGAATGGAAAAGTCGCAATTGTGACTGGTGGCGCTCGTGGAATCGGGCAGTGCATCGCGATGGCCTTGGCGAGTGAAGGGGTCAAGACGGTCGTGATCGACATCAACGAAGCGGATTTGCAGGAATCAAAACAGAAATTTGACGAACTTGGTTATCGCGGGCTGCATTTGTGTTGTGATATACGGGATGCTGCGCAGATTGATGAGGTGGTCAAGCAAGCGGTGGACGAGTACGGCCGGATTGATATTCTAGTCAACAATGCGGGCGTCGCACGGGGAAAGCCTGTGGATGAGTTGACAGATGAAGTGTGGCAACAAAATATCGATATCAATCTCACCGGAACGTTTCGCATGTGCAGGGCAGTGATTCCACAGATGAAGCTGCAGCAAGCAGGTCGGATTATCAATGCGGCGTCCTTTGCCGCGGTGATACCTAGCTACGGCGGCGCCGCATATGCCTCGTCCAAGGCGGGCGTACATTATCTGACCCGGACACTTGCGGGGGAATTGGGCCCTTGGAATATTACCGTCAACAGCTACGCGCCCGGCATGATCCCGACGGATATGAATCATTTCGCGGACAGAACGCCAGAGGAACAAGCGCAGATGTTGGATATGCTGTCACTCCGGCGCTGGGGAAAGAAGGAGGATATCGCGAACTTGATTGTCTTCCTCTCCTCCGACCAGGCTGATTACATCACGGGCGCGCTGATTGAGATCAGCGGCGGCAAGTACGCCATTCAGCGGCCCGGCGTAGCCTACCAACACTATGTCGCGCAGACGACCGGGAGCGAATGAAGCGCGATGTAAGTGATGATTTATGCTGTGTGATGACGATGTCATATGCAACCATCACAATCATTTTGGAGGGGGTCCTATGCCAGCCGATCTAACGCGAAAAGTCGCGATTGTCACGGGCGGCGGTCAGGGAATTGGCGCGTCCATTGTGCGCATGATGGCCAAAGCGGGCGCTGCAGTCGTCATTGCCGACGTATCAGCGGAGAGTGAGCGCCTGGCTGCCCTTTTGCAACAGGAAGGGCTGTCCACTTGTTTTGAACAGACGGATGTCCGAATCCCGGCAGATGCGCAGAAGATGGTCAAGCGGGCGCAAACGGAATATGGCGGCTTGGACATTCTCGTGAATTGCGCGGGTATCTACCCGATTGGGTCTCTGTTGGATACGACGCCAGAACTGTGGGATCGCGTTTTGGCCGTGAATCTGAAGGGCGCGTTTCTATGCGCGCAAGCAGCCGTGCCGCTACTGGTGCAAAGAGGCGGCGGATCGATCATCAACATTGGCTCTCTGCATGCGAATGTAGGGTCGCCAGATAGAGTCGCATACGCCGTGTCGAAAGGGGGCGTTGTCACCTTGACCAAAAACTTGGCAAATGCGTTGGCGGGGGATCAGATTCGCGTCAATTGTGTGAATCCCGGCTGGGTGGCGACTGAAGGAGAAATCGCGTTGCGGCAGTCACAGGGTCATTCAGAGGCATGGTTGGAGAGTGCAGGCAAGAATCTGCCGATGGGTCGCTTGCAAACAGGGGATGACATCGCAGCCATGGTGTTGTTTTTTGCATCCGACGCGGCAAATCAAGTGACAGGTCAGGTCATTTCGGTCGCGGGTAGACCATAGTACAGCACTGTCGATCCCGCCGGTTCTTAAACGAGCGGCAGGCGAGATCACGGGCGGCAGGCGAGATCACGGGCGGCAGGCGAGATCACGGGCGGCAAGCGGCGCGTCCGTGATCTCGCCAATGGTCGCCTTCAGTTTAAATCTCTATCCATTGCTGGTGTTTTTCAAACAATACATGCGGGCCGCCTAAATGCATCAGGTATTTCGCCTTTGTGCCATTTTTGAGAATGAGCGCGGTCAATCCCTTGGCTGTATGATGACCGACCTCTGCAACACCGTATTTCGGGCCGAGTGACGCGACCATGCCGCGGTTGTGGAAGACAAACGGCTCTGGTTCCTCATTGCGCAGCTGACGCAGCAAATTGTTGCTCAAGTGATGGCCCATCTGTTCTGCAACCTGTCCGGTAGGCGGCAGTGATTCTCCCGATGATTCCGTAAACAGCGAGTTGTCACCGACAATGTAGACGTCTGGGTCATCCACCGATTGAAGAAATTCATTCACTTTTGCGCGGCCTCGGTTGTCCACCGTAAAGCCTGCTTGCGTGAGCACCGGATTTGCTTCGACACCGCCAGTCCAAATGAGTGTCTGGGCGCGGAGCGTGGCGCCGCTCTGCAAGACAATTTCCTGTGGCCCGGCGCTGACAATCCGTTCGTTGAGAACGAGTCGGACACCGCGCTCCTGCAATTTATCCGCTGCTAAATGGCGTAAGCGTTCGTCGACGCCAGGCAGAATCTCAGATCTGGAGTGCACCAGCATCAGTTCGAAATCATCAGCGGGAATGTCGTGTGAAGCCAAAAAGTGCGGCAGATAGTCTGCCAATTCACCGATGAGTTCGACGCCAGTCAGACCTGCTCCGCCAATCACAACGCGAAGCGCTTCAGGGTTTGGCGTTGTCTTGTAGGATAGGAAGGTCTCTTCAATGTGTGTGCGGATTTGTTTCGCATTTTCCAAAGAGTTCAAAACGAAACTGTTCTCTTTGAGCCCTGGTACGTGAAAATAGGCAGTTTGGCTACCAAGCGCGATGATGAGTGTGTCATATGTGTAGGTTCCATGTTCTGTATCGACCTGTTTTCCTGCGATATCAATCGATTTCACCGCGTCCTTGACGGCGTGAGAGGTATCTTTGGTCAGGATATCGTCGAGCGCGATGGCATACGTTTGCAGAGATCTGCGTCCGCCTGCTGCCTCGTGTAACAAGGTTTTAAAATAGTGGTAATTATGCTTATTAATCAGCGTAAATGGCACGTGATGCTTCTGCAATTGGACCGCTGCAGCCATACCTGCGTATCCCGCGCCAAGGATGAGAATTTTCCTGTGCTCCATCGAATCATCTCCTGAACCATTCAGTTGCTTCCCGGCATTTGTCGCGATAGTGAGTTCCCTTCATGGAAACGGTTGTCCATCTGCGACGGATCATCAGCGAGGATTTGATGCAAATCTGTCGCTGTCTCTCTTTTTATCATTATAATCATTTTTTGAGGAACCGACAGAAACGCGCCGCCTTGCGCTCCAGTTGCGCGCAGGCTGTTAGCGAGCTACCAAATCACGGAAGAATCTTAAACGTCACTTTGGTCCCAGTATCCGGCGAGCTTTCGATATGCAGTTCTGTATTGTATAGATACTTGAGCCGTCTGTTGATATTTTGTAATCCGACGCCGTGACGTGACGTTTCGGAAAACGCGCTGATCAGCACTTCATCTAGTCGTTTTTTCGTCATCCCGACCCCATTGTCCTCAATTTCAAAGAGGATGTACTCCGCTTGCTGGTATCCTCTGATATACACAGTTCCGCCTTCCATCCGGTTTGTGATGCCATGTCGTATCGCATTCTCGACCAGTGGTTGAATCAGAAGTGGAGGGATCATCACGTCAAACGCATCAGGTGAAATCTCATATTCCACGTGAATGCGGTCTTTGAAACGTATTTTTTCAATTTCCACATAGGATTGAATCAATGAGAATTCGTGGTTGAAGCGCACTTTGCTTTGCACATTGCCAAATGAGAAGCTGCCGCGCAAATATTGGGATAGATCCGCCGTCAACTTTCGCGACTGCTCCGTATTGGTGTAGCTCAGCGCCATGATGGTATTGAGCACATTGAACAAAAAGTGTGGCTTGATCTGCGATTGCAGGAATGCGACCTCCATATTCGTCGCTTTTTTTGCCGATTCTTTCATCACGAGCAGACTGTTGATACGGGCACGCAACTCGGCCATATCGAATGGCTTGGGCAAATAATCGTTTGCACCCGAGGCAAATGCGGCGATTTTGTCCTCGGGTTGAATCGATGCTGTAACCATCACCACAGGCAATTCCAGCAGGCTGTACTTTGTTCGAATCGCCTGGCATACATCGAATCCAGAGATGCCCGGCATCATCAAATCCAAGATCACCAAGTCTATTTCGCCTTGATTTTCCAAATACCACAGCGCCTCTTCGCCGCTCTTGACAGCAACGACGGTATAATCCAGTTTCTCCAGCGCGTCGATGAGGATTTTTAGGTTGGAAAAGCGGTCGTCCACAGCCAGAATGGTATCGCTGCCTTTGTGTGGACTCACATATGGCGTGACGAACGAATAATCAGGAAAAGCGGTCGTATTCACCCAATTTTTTTCACGTTTGGCGGCACGATATTCACTGTTTCGCTCTGGATCCGCAATCGGCAAACTGAACGTGAATTGGCTTCCCTGCCCTTTTGTCGAGGCGACCCACACGCGACCTTGTTGGAGTTCTACCAACTGTTTGACGATGGAGAGCCCAAGACCAAAGCTTTCATCTGTATTTTTATTGAGCGAAGTGAATGGCTCGAAGATGATGGCAAGATCTTTTTCGTCGATCCCTGCTCCAGAATCGACCACGGAAATTTCGACCATGTCTTGCTTTTCTATCGCTGTAATCTGAATCACACCGGAATCGGTGTGTTTTAAAGCATTGTCCAACAAGTTGCCGAGAATTTGCCGGAACCTATCTTCGTCCGCCAGCGCAGTTGGTAGGTTTTTGGGCACTAGGTTAACCAATTGGACGTGCTCTCTAGCAATGAACGAGTAGATTTTGAGGATGGCATCGACAGATGCACACACGTCGACCGGAGCAAGCGCCACTTTCAATTCTCCTTGTTGGAGATTTGTGAAATCTAAAATATCGTAGACCAGATGAGAGAGACGCTTGGCCATCGTCGACAAAAGACCGACGTTTCCCTGTTGCACATCGGTCAGGGGCGCAGCATTGTCGTCGAGCATCGATTCTGCAATGGAAATCATACCGTGCAGCGGCGTCTTGAACTCGTGCGCGGTTTTGGAGAGAAACTCATCCTTGATCCTGTCCGTCTGTATGAGTTGCGCCGACATCAGCTCATTTTGTTTAAACGCATTGGTAAAGCGCAGAGATATCAGCAAAGCAAACATGAGGACCAGTAAAAAAGAGCCAATGGGCGGGATTGTATATACAGGAATACCGAAATATATGCTCATGTTGCTGCTCATCGTGTAAAAACAGAGACCCACCGCAGCCAGCAACGTATAAAGACCCCCCTCTTCCTTTGCGAGCGCGGCTAAGACCAGTACGCTCGTTGAATAACACAGGGTGATCAACACGTATAACGAAATGATGCCCGCTCCGATGGTCGTCCATGTATTATGAAACAGTGTGAGTTCCCCAATAGCCAGCAACGCTTCGCAAATAAGGAGTAAGCGTATCAGTCTCTTTGAACAATATTGGCGAAAGGCAAAGTAGACATAGAGCAATGTGACGAGTGAGCCGCCAATTGCGCTTAGTACTTGCACATGTAAGATAATCCAGTCCGGGATGGTCCACGGAATCATATCGTAGATGATTTTTTCGCCGCTGAAAGCAGAGTAACCCCCCATAATTAGACACAGCAATCCAAAGAACAAAACTGAATAATCTTTTCGTCTTTGACGATACAGTCCCACAAAATATAATCCCATCACCACACAGAGTGTGATGGTGATAAAGTCATACGCCATGGCTTTATCTTGAAGTGAGGTGATTTGGTCGGCGTATCCCAGATACAGAGGTTGATTCATGCCGCCGCTCGACGGCAAATCATAGTTTGCAACTTGAACGACGATATCGTTAAAACCAGGGCGCATCTTGAAAAAGGTGACGAACGGTTTATTTTTCCCAACATACGCAGCGCCTTTCGCGGGGGTGCCGCTGGAGCCGATTTCTACGCCATTTAAGTAGATCCGGGATGCCATCTGAAGGGATTGCATCTTGAGTCCGTAGATGGCGTGTGTATTGCTGACTTTGAGTTCCAATCTATAGGTTGCGACGCCAAACGCAGGCATTTTGTGCGTCCAAGAATCCGGAACCGCAATTGTAGCTGCTGTTTTCAGCTTCGTGTTTGTAGCGGGAATTTTGGGATTGAGCAATTGATTCGGGTAAAATGCCCAGTCTCCGCTCAGCCGTACGGTGCCTCTTTTGGCAAAGTTCCAATGCGTCAAATCGAGTTGGCCATGCTTTGCGGTGGGCGCACCAGCATCCACGTGATTTATCACCGTGACCATCACGCCATAAGTTCCCACCATGATGGCCAGTGTAATCAATAAAGCAAGTAATTTTCTTATCATGTGAAGCTCCTCAAGATTCTGACTCTAGTTGCTGGATGATACGATATGGTCGTGCAGCAGGATCGTTTCGGGCTCCATATCTGCACCTAAGTGGATATTGACCGCTTGCTCCAGTTGGCGATACACGCCGATGGCTTCATTGCGATCCCCATTGGCCATGTATAGTTTCATCAATTCGCGTCCATCTCTCTCGGAGTCAGGGCAGAGCTTCAATAAACGTTCCAGGCATTCGATAGAAGAGGGCAGATTGTCATTTTGCTTATAGAATTCTGCGGTGCGGCGCAGGACGAGGACATATCTGCGGGATAATTCCGCCTGTCTCTGCAGCGCCCACGGGTAAGCACAATCCTTCATATAATCGTCTTTATATAACTTCGACATGTCATTCAACAGCGACTTATCGATATCACTTGGCTTTTCTAAACAGCGCTCCAATTCCAACCAATCGCACGAGACCCCGTCGAATTTGAGCGCATATCCGTTTCCGATTTTATGTACATCGATTGGCACATCGTATTCACGAAAGTGTTTGCGCAACAGTGATACACATGTATAAAGGTACGATCTCGCTTTCTCAAATGCGGCATCTGGCCATAGCGTATCCATAATGACGCCTTGTTCCACTTCAACTCCCCCATGGTGAGCCAAAAACGCGCATAGTTCTTTTTCTTTGCTCGTTCGCCACGCAAGGCGACCATCCTTTGCCGATGGGATTTGAATGGAGAATCCGCCCATACAGACAATTTTGGTAGATGGTTGATTATCCGGAGTGTCGACAGGGCTTATCATGGTTTCTTCGATGCGTTGAACGGAATGTCGCAATCTGTCGAGCGTGATAGGTTTCAATAGATAATCCAAGGATCTGATGGAAAATGCCTCAACTGCATATTCTGAATAAGCTGTCGAAAAAATGATTTGCGTATGTGGACTGGACTGACGGATGAGTTTGGCTGCGTCCATGCCGTTCATGCCAGGCATGTGAATGTCAAAAAACACGGCATCAGGGCTTTTTTCATTGATTTCTTGAATGGCGATATATGGATTCATGTGTTTTCCGATAATGGAGATATTGCCGATTTGAGTGAGCAGTATATCCAGCATATCAAGCGCGTTTTCCTCATCGTCCACGAGCATCACGCGAATCATAACCATTCCCCCCAATCATTGCACTTGCCGCTCATCGAGACATGTTATATGTTCGATACCAAATTGTTCAGATCCTGTTAAGCCGTTCAGGATATAATTGTGATGCGATTTATCAGATGCGTCGTAAAACCCCCTTGCTTTAGCTATGGGGATATAAAAGGCGCTCGCCGTTAGGCGAAATGTCTTTTAACGATCAACTAAACGTTAGATATACTGCTTATCATTTAATTGAAGGGATAAGGACGCACGTGGCTGTTACAATTTCACTTTGTTTCATCTGCAAAAATGAAGAAAAGACCTTGGGAAAATGTCTTGACACAGTTGGACATCTGGTTGACGAGGTGATCGTAGTTGACACCGGATCGACAGATGATACGAAACGAATTGCGGCGACATATGGCTGTAAAATATACGATTTTGAGTGGATAGACGATTTTGCAGCGGCGCGCAACTACGCATTTAGCAAAGCGACGAGCGATTATATCTTTTGGTTGGATGCGGATGATGTGTTGTTGGAAGCAGACAGGGAGAAATTCAGCAAACTGAAAGAAACGTTAGATACATCGGTGGACGCTGTATCGATGGCGTATGCTTTGACATCCGATGTGTCTGGGCGGCGGAATCGCTTAGTCAATCGGAAAAGGGGATTCCGCTGGATTGGCGCGGTGCATGAGTATTTGGAAGTATGGGGGAATATTATCGCGAGTGATGTCGTGGTGACACACAACCGGGTTCACAAAATTTCGGACAGGAATTTAAACATTTTCGAACAACGTTGGTCTGTCGGTCTTCCATTTTCGCCGAGAGATTTGTATTACTTTGCCAATGAATTGTCAGACAACAAACAATATGCCAGGGCAAGGGAATTTTATCAACGCTTTCTGGATACTTCCGCAGGATGGGTTGAAGATGTGATTGCAGCTTGTGGGCGCATGTCGGAGTGTTACGCCGCGGAAGGTGATATGGGTCAAGCGGTTGAATGGGCGTTGCGTTCGTTTCGCTACGATACGCCACGCGCAGAACAATGTTGTCGTTTAGGATATTATTTTTTAGAACAAAATCGCTTGAAAGATGCTGTGTACTGGTACACGGTGGCATCGCAATTGAAAATACCGAAGGATCATATGGCCATCTTATTGCAGCAGTGCTGGACTTGGCTGCCACATCTCCAACTCGCTGTCTGTTTTGACAGGATGGGAGATTATCAATCAGCGTATCATCACAATGAAATTGCCCTCTCATTTTGTCCAAATGACGAGCGGATGCTGGCCAATCGAACATATTTCTTACAACAGCGACAGGTAAAGCAAAGTTGATAATTGAAGTGTTGGCGCAACCAAGCTGTCTTAGCGTGCATGTCTGGGACAGCTTTCTTTATATCGGCAATACACCTCTGTTCGTTTTGAGTATAACCCCAAAAAACCTATTATTCATCTGATATTCCACTTCCTACTGTTCAGATTTTGTTAAGACCTAAGGAATATAATTCTATTTAAGGCTGGTAAGGAGAGTCTGGATGATTCTGGACGCATGCAAAATCCTGACTCAAATTTCGATTTTCGTTGACAGGTTATTCAACGAAGACCAAAGTTTCTCAACCTTTCATGTCTTTACAACTTCCTACTAGCTTTAAAATCATGCGTACATCGCTTCTATGTGCTGAAGTCCACTTGAAATTTCAACCATGGGGGAATGCCATGTCAAGCCATGTGTAAATTTGGTCGAATCGTGTCGCTTTGAGTCGGTTCATAGTTTTTCTGAGAGAGGGTTATAGCAGCGTGAAAAGAAAAAAATGGGCAAATGTAATCAACTTGACAACCATGGTGTCGAGTCTTGTTGCAAGTGCCGTGATGGACGTAAATACCACATTTGCTGCGACGAGTTCCAATACGAGCAATTACCAGGTCTCGTCTTCAGTCAATGGTCACTCATTGGGGAAGACCCAAGCATTTACGCTACATAAAACGACTTATTACTCCACAGATGAAGTTATGACATTGCTGGGATCCGTCGGCTTGAAGCCACAATGGACTGAGAAAAACGGAAAATTTTCGCTGAAGCTGACCAGTTCGACGAAACTTGCTGGGAAAGTGAAAATGCTCAATGGCAAAACGGGAAACGTGAACGTGTATGTGAACGGGAAACTCGTGGCCAAACATATTGACAGTGTTGTCCGGCAGAGTGGCGGAGAACAAGTGAGATATCTGCCGCTGTGGGACATTCAACAAGTGCTCAAAGATATCAAGATGAAATCGACGTGGAACGGAAACACGAAGGTGCTAAAAGTAAAGGCGCCACATTTCTATGGAATTCCGGGACCGATGGGTGCGACAGGCACGACAGGTGCAACGGGCGCGACAGGCGCGACAGGACCGCAAGGGCCAACAGGCACGACCGGATCACAAGGATCAACGGGAGCGCGTGGTAGCGTAGGGCCGACAGGCGCCACCGGATCGCAAGGAGCGACTGGGCCGACAGGCGCCACCGGATCGCAAGGAGCGACTGGGCCGACAGGCGCTACCGGATCACAAGGATCAACGGGAGCGACCGGAGCAACCGGAGCCACGGGAGCCACGGGATCAACGGGAGCCACGGGAGCCACGGGATCAACGGGAGCCACGGGATCAACGGGAGCCACGGGAGCCACGGGAGCCACGGGAGCAACCGGAGCAACCGGAGCCACGGGAGCGACGGGAGCAACCGGAGCCACGGGAGCGACGGGAGCGACGGGAGCAACCGGAGCAACCGGAGCAACCGGAGCCACGGGAGCAACAGGAGCAACGGGAGCAACGGGATCAACGGGAGCAACGGGATCAACGGGAGCGACGGGAGCAACCGGAGCAACAGGAGCCACGGGAGCAACAGGAGCAACGGGAGCAACGGGATCAACGGGATCAACGGGATCAACGGGATCAACGGGAGCCACGGGAGCCACGGGAGCCACGGGAGCAACCGGAGCCACGGGAGCGACGGGAGCAACCGGAGCAACCGGAGCCACGGGAGCGACGGGAGCAACCGGAGCCACGGGAGCGACGGGAGCAACAGGAGCAACCGGAGCAACCGGAGCCACGGGAGCAACAGGAGCAACGGGAGCAACGGGATCAACGGGAGCAACGGGATCAACGGGAGCGACGGGAGCAACCGGAGCAACCGGAGCAACCGGAGCAACAGGAGCAACGGGAGCAACGGGATCAACGGGAGCCACGGGATCAACGGGAGCCACGGGAGCCACGGGAGCAACCGGAGCAACCGGAGCAACCGGAGCAACCGGAGCAACCGGAGCAACCGGAGCAACCGGAATAAACGGGCAGACGGTTTTCACTGGGAATGTGACAGTACCTTCGGGCAGTTGGGACTACTATACGTCGATTAATGGTACAGTCAGTGGTTCAAATTTAAGTCAAACGGAAATGACGATTCCAGTATCGGGTGTGGCGAATAATTTCACGGCACAGGTGCTTAGTGGGTCGTCCATCATAGATGTGTACGCAGTCGTGAATGGAAAACAGTCATCTACTCCGGTACTGACCATCACGCCGAGTTCAGGTGTCAAGAAGACTTCCTTGCAGCTTCCACTGCGTGCGGGAACAATGCTCTCACTCGAATTCGTGCCAGAAGGCGGAGCGACTGCAAGTGATGAGAACATTGCCTTTAGCTTTGCGTTTGCGCCCCAAGCGGAAACGGACTCCGATACAGACATTGAGGACGCGGCGGCAGACGGTGGCACATACGTGACAAATGTGGACAACACCAACCACACGGTCACGGTTGCATACGGGACGAAGGCGTCGGAATTGATGGACGCGATTGACGCAGCAGATGGATCGTTGCAGGCCTACGAGGTGGATGATGCCGACGGGCATAGCACAAGCGGTACGCTATCGAGTGATGACGTGCTAGTGGTTACAGCGGCCGATGGCTCGACCAAGGCGACCTATTCCATTACTGTGGCGCCAGACACCACCACGACGATTGAGGATACTGCAACAGACAATGGCACATACGTGACAAATGTAGACAATACGAACAACAAGGTTACGGTGGCTTACGCGACGACGGCGTCGGAGTTGACCAGTGCCATTGAGTCGAGTGACGGATCGACACAGAATTATAACGTCGTTGAGTCGGATGGGACCACACCCGTGACGGGTGAACTTGCGACAGGGGACGAGGTGGTTGTCACTGCAGCCGACGGGACGACCAAGGCGACGTATGCGATCACGGTGTCATCGCCGCAATGGACCGTTATTCAGGGAGCATCGACTGTGTTGAATGGTCCAGAGGGAATCGGTGTGGACAATGCCGGGAATGTGTACGTGTCCAACGAGGGCAACGACACCATCAGTGAATTCTCGAATGGGCAATGGACCGACATTACAGGATCAGGCGCGTTTAGCAAGCCTCGTGGATTGGCGGTTGACGGCGAAGGCGATGTGTATGTGACAAACTACGAATCAAATACCGTAGAGGAATACACGGATGGACAGTGGACGGACATCACTGGCGACGGACAATTTGACGAACCTCGCGGGGTTGCCGTGGACGGTTCGGGCAACGTTTATGTCGCCAACTACGCAAACAATACTGTCGAGGAATACACGGATGGACAGTGGACGGACATCACGGGTTCGGCGTCGTTGGATAAGCCAAGTGGCATTGCGGTTGACAGCGCCGGGAATATCTACGTGACGAACTACGGGGACAACTCAGTGATGGAGTACAGCAACGGGGAATGGCGCAATATCACGGGAGATGCGACGTTCGACCATCCGTACGACATTGCGGTTGACAGCGCGCACGATGTATACGTCACGAACTTCGACAGCAACAAGGTGCTTGAGCTAAGCAATGGCAGCAGCACATGGCAAGACGTCACGGGCACGGCGGATTTCGATGGCGCGTATGGCATCGCGGTGGATAGTGATCGCGATATCTATGTGACGAATTACTCGAACAATACGGTAGAGAAAATAGAGGGGACGCAGAAAACAGCGACGCCGACGGTTGGCGCCATTAAGGCGGGAGGCAGCACCATCACGGGCACAGCTGCAGCTGGTGCGACAGTGACAGTAGCGGATGATTCGGCGGGATGGAGCGAGACGACGACAGCGGACGGATCAGGGGACTACACGTTGACGCTGAGCGGGACGGAGACGCTGAGTGGTGGCGACACGATATTCGTGACGGCCCAGACAGCGGGTGAAGCCAGCAGTGACGCGGTCGAGACGACGGTGAGTCATTGGGCGAATATCACCGACGGTGCGTCGTTTAAGGGACCGGAAAATATCGCAACAGACGCAGAGGGCGACGTGTTTATGATAGACTCATCCCCCACCGGAAATCATGTTTATGAATTGCCTGTTGGAGGCACCTCGTGGATGGACATCACCAATGGTGGAACATTTAATGCGCCTTGGGGTGTAGCCGTGGATAGCCAGGGTGACGTGTTTGTCGTGAGTGAAGCCAGCAAGACCAGCAATGTTGTAGAAGAATTACAAAATGGGAGCACCACGTGGACGGACATCACGGATGGAGGCACGTTCGATGCTGCCATGGGTGTAGCCGTGGATAGCCAAGGTGACGTGTTCGTAACGAACTACTCCAGCAATACTGTTGAAGAATTGTCAAGTGGAACGACTTCGTGGCAGGACATCACGAGCAACGGCGACTTTGACGAGCCAGAGGGTATCGCTGTGGATAGCGAAGGCGACTTGTTTGTGATGAATGCAGCCAACAATACCGTTGAAGAACTGCCAAGTGGAACGACTTCGTGGCAGGATATTGCGGGCGATGCTGCGTTCGAATATCCAACAGGTATCGCCGTGGATAGCGAAGGCGATCTGTTTGTCGCGAACTATGACGGTAACACCGTTGAGGAACTGCCGAGTGGAAGCACAACTTGGGAAACGATCGGCACTCCCACCGATGATGGAGGGCTTTATAGTCCAGAGGGTATCGCTGTGGATAGCGAAGGCAATCTGTACGTGACGAGTCGCTCATCAGGCACTGTGGGCGAATACGTAGGAGTGACCGCAGCGACACCAGACATTACGACAGAGCCACAGGATCAATCGGTGAACGCTGGAGACACGGCGACCCTGAGCGTATCGGCGACGGTCAGCGATGGCGGCACACTGAGCTACCAGTGGTACAGCAACACGACGGATAGCAAGACAGGCGGAACGGCCATTGATGGGGCAACGGGCGATAGTTATACAGCGTCGACGAGCGGCTCAGGTACCACGTACTACTACTGCGTGGTGACGAACACGTCGGGGAGTAAGAAAGCGATCGCGACGAGTGATGTGGCGTCTGTGACTGTGGCAGGTTGGGCGGATATCACGGACGGCGCAACGTTTGATACGCCAAACGGCATGACAACTGACAGCGAAGGCGACCTGTATGTGACGAACTGGGCAAATTCAACCATAGAGGAGTTGCCCAATGGCAGCACTTCGTGGACGGATATCCCGAACGGTGGGGCGCTTGATTATCCAATAGGTATCGCAGTGGACAGCCAGGGTGACGTTTTTGTGGCGAATGAAATCGGTAATACTGTTGTGGAGCAACTTAGCGGGAGCACGACTTGGCAAACGATTGGCACCGCATCGGATGGCCTCGGTCAGCCGACGGGTATCGCCGTGGACGACAAAGGTGACCTGTTTGTAGCGAACAACCAAAGTAATACGGTTGAAGAACTTCCGAGCGGAACCGCGACCTGGCAAACCATTGGCGTCGCATCCGATGGCTTCAGTAATCCAAATGGTGTTGTCGTGGATAACCAAGGTGATGTATATGTGTCAAACGCAGGTAGTAATACCATTCTAGAAAGGTTGAACGGAACCACGACTTGGGAATCAATTGGCACTGATTCGGATGGCATGGATGTACCTGAGGGTATGGCAATAGATAGCGAAGGCGATCTGTTTGTCGCGAATGAACACGGCAGTAGTCCCGTATTAGAACGACCGAGCGGGAGCACGAGTTGGGAGACGGTTGGCACATTATCGGATGGTATTGATATACCTAATGCTGTTGCTATAGATAACCAAGGTGACTTATTTGTGGCGAATGGCTCCAACACAGTGGAGCAATACGCAGGATTCACCGCAGCGACGCCGGACATCACGACGCAGCCACAGGAGCAATCGGTGAATGTTGGAGACACGGCGACCCTGAGCGTATCGGCGACGGCCAGCGATGGCGGCGCATTGAGCTACCAGTGGTACAGCAACACGACGGATAGCGCCACAGGCGGAACGGCCATTGACGGAGCGACGAGCGATAGCTATTCAGCGTCGACGAGCGATGTAGGCACGACGTACTACTACTGTGTGGTGACGAATACGTCAGGGAGCAAGACGGCGATAGCGACCAGTGATGTGGTGAGCGTGACGGTGGCAGACTGGACGGATATCACGGACGGTGCGTCGTTTGCGGAGCCCGAGGGCATCGCAGCGGACAGTCAAGGTGATTTGTTCCTGACGAACTTCGGAAATTCCACCATCGAAGAGTTGGCGAATGGGAGTACTACGTGGACGAGTATTTCTAACGAGGATGCGGTTAATGAGCCTACAGGAATTGCGATAGATAGCCAAGGTGATCTGTTTGTGGCGAATCAAGGAAACTCTACCATCGAAGAGTTGCCAAGTGGAAGCACGACGTGGACAAATATCACCGACGATGGTACATTCGATAATCCAGAGGCCATGACAGTAGATAGCCAAGGTGACCTGTTTGTGACGAATGGAGGCACCGACACCGTTGAAGAACTGCCAAGTGGGAGTTCCACGTGGGAGGATATCACAGATGGTGCCACGTTTGCTCTCCCAGAGGGAATCGCAGTAGATAGCCAAGGTGACGTGTTCGTGGCAAGCGTCAACGGCCATAGCGTGCAGGAACTGAAGAGTGGGGACAACACGTGGACCGATATCTCGGACGATGGTGCGCTTGATGGACCGACGGGAATCACGACGGATAGCCAAGGTGACATGTTCGTAACGAATTCATACAACAGCACCGTGGTAGAATTGCCGAACGGAAGTACGACTTGGAAAACAATTGCCACTAATTCTGATGGGCTTAATGGACCGGGCGCGATTACGTTGGATAGCGATGGCGACCTGGTTGTGGTGAATATGTACGGGGCGGGCTCGGTCGAGGAAGACAAGGGGATCACCGCTGCTACACCAAACATCACGACACAGCCACAAGGTGGCACAGTAACTTATGACGGAGCCAAGTCACTGACTGTATCAGCGAGTGTCAGTGATGGTGGAACACTGAGCTATCAGTGGTACAGCAACACGACGGATAGCACCACTGGCGGGACGGCCATCAGCGGGGCAACGAGTGCCAGCTATTCGGCGCCGACGAACGAGATAGGCGCGACAACGTACTACTACTGCGTAGTGACGAATATGTCAGGGAGCAAGACGGCGATCGCGACGAGTCATGTGGTGTCTGTGACGGTAAATCCTCCTGCATAATTGGGAGAGTTCAGTGATTCGGATGGATTTGGCGAACGTTAGTCCATGGTAGACCGAAGGTCAGGCGCCACTTTGGCCGCCTGACCTTCGGTATGATAACTGTTCTGTAGCGAGCTATGCCTATCCCTCCCCTTTATAAATTTGTTGTATTTACAGTCGTGGGATTCCAGGAAATGATGATTTGAATTTGAAAAGCGTTCGGGATGTTTTTCCGAGCGCTTTTCTGTTTGCTTCAGAATCACCTATATGTTTAAATACACGCCCCACCATACCTCCTGTCTACATCCGCCATGCGGATGGCGAGATCCACCATGAATTATCACGCCAACCTGATAAACTATCAGTAAGCGCTTCCATATAGGCGAGGTGCGCTCTGGAAGCTAGGCGAGTGTTTTGCAAAATTGCGCGACGTTGTTTGATTTGATGATAGATGTCAAATTGCAAACACTGTCCGGCAAATATTTTGCAGAAACGCTGATATGAATGGAGGTCAAACAAATGACACTCAAAGTGGGCGTTGTCGGCGTCGGAAACATTGGCAGTATTCATGCGAGGGTATATAAAGAGCGGCCGGATGCAGAACTGGTTGCAGTGTGTGATATCAACAAGGAAAAAGCGGATCAAGCTGCCGAGAAGTTTGGCGCGAAGGCGTTTTACAGCATCGCTGAGATGCTGGCCTCCGGCATTCAATTGGATGGCTGTAGCGTGGCGACAAAAGGGGAGGAAAACGGCAGCGAGCACTTTGCGCCGACGATGGAGTTGCTGAATGCAGGCATCCCGGTGCTTGGCGAAAAACCGATTTCCAACCGCATTGATGAAGCCAAACAGATGGTTCAATTGGCCAAAGAAAAAAAGGTTCCTTACGGCGTCAATCTGAACCACCGTTTTACGCCAGCAGCCAAACGGGCAAAAGAGTGGGTTGAGGCAGATAGGCTGGGGAAATTGCACATGATCAACATGCGGATGTGGATCAACAATCCTGTCGAGTCGTCCCCTTGGTTCCATCTGCGCGCGCTGCATCCCCATTCCTTCGATGTCATGCGCTATTTCTGCGGCGACGTCAAAAAAGTGGCGGCGTTCATGATGAAAGGCGAGGGGCGCGCCATCTGGTCGAACACACAGATCATCTTGCAGTTTGAAAATGGCGTGATCGGCAATCTCACGGGCAGTTATGATGCAGGCGCGAGTTATGGGCTGGAACGGTGTGAAGTGGTGGGATCCAAAGGGCGCTTTGTCATTGAGGACGCGTGCGAGCAGTTGGCGTTCTATCCTCGCCATAGCATTGAAGTCGAGCAGTACAGCTATCTAGGGGGCATGCGGGAGTTCGGCGAAACATTTGCCAGCCGCATTGGCGCTTGGGTCGAGCAGTTGTCCGCCAAAACGCCGTACGACCAAATCGATGGTTCCGGCAAGGATGCGCTGCAGGCGCAGTTGATCATCGAAGGCGCCATCGAATCGTGGAACACCAGCAGCGTTGTTGAATTGTAATGTTCCCTTCGCGCTTCTTGGCGCAGGTTGTGGTGATGTCATTACAGAGTGGAAACGAACTTATCAGCAAAATTAGGAGGGATTTCGCTTGATTCAATTGGGTGTCAATTCCGTGTTGTTTAAGGAATTTGATTTAAAAACCGCCGCTGAGCATATCGCGCTGTGTGGTTATGACGGTATCGAGCTGGCGGCCATCAAGGGTATGTGCGAGCACCTGGAACTGGACAGGTGGAAGGAACAGGCGGGTGAGTTGAAAGAGATTTCCGACCAGACTGGTTTGTCGTTTTTGTCCATGGAAGTAGCGGCGTTGGACGAAGATAGATTGCGCCTTGCTTTTGAGGCGGGGGCGGAACTTGGCATTCCGGTTATCAATGTCGGGCCAGGCGGTCAATCAGACAATGAGGATGATTTGCAAAACGCCATCGAAAAGCTCGCAAAAATGTCCGAAGAAGCGGTAGGTTATGGCGTCAGCTTGTGTGTAAAGGCGCATGTCGGCGCGTCGATTTACAATACGCCGACGACCTTGCGGGCGATGGAGGCGGTCACATCCACTGGTTTTGGCGTGGATATGGACCCGAGTCATATCTTTCGGGCAGGGGAAGCGCCGGAGGAAGCGCTCAAGCAGGTGGTCAGCCGGGTGAAACACGTCCACATTCGCGATTGTAAGGCTGGCAATCAGGGGCCAGGGCCGATTGAAGAACAGACTTGTGGATGCGGCGACATTAACTTGGCGGGGTATTGCAAAACATTGGTCGATGGCGGTTATTCCGGTCCGATGTGTCTGGAGGTCATCGGCGCGCAAGGGCATTCGCTCGCGCAGGTATCCATCATCGCAGCGGCAAGTTATGGTTATTTGAACGCCTGCTTAAAGGCGTTGGGCGCGCGTTAAACCGCGAGAGCAAAGGGAGGTTTAAGCGATATGGGAAAACGACCGAATATCCTGTTTTTAGGCATCGACAGTCTGCGGCGGGATCATATGAGCTGTTACGGCTATCATCGTTTGACGACGCCGCATATCGATAAATTTGCGCAGACGGGCACTTTGTTTGAACAGCACTTCAGCCCGAACATTCCCACTACCCCAGGCTACGCGTCAATGCTGACGGGGATGGATTGCTTTGGCACCGACGTTGTCGCGCTGCGTCACGAGGGGCCGTTGGGCAGTCACGTCCAAACGTTGGCGGAAGTGCTTGGCGATAACGGCTACAACACGACGTGTGTCGGATTTAGCGGCAATCCATCGTCGCGCGGGTTCCAGAAGTACCTGGATTTCGATGGCTGGGCGCCGGGCGCGGATGGGCGCAGTCCGAAGGCAGCCCGTTTGAACGACGTGTCCATTCCGGAGTTGAAGCGGCTGGCAGAGGAGGACAAACCGTTCTTCCTGTTTGTGCGGCACATGGATCCGCATTCCCCTTATTTGCCGCCAGGTCCCTTTGAACGCATGTTTTACGAGGGGGATGAATGCGACCCAGACAATCACAGCCTTGATGATGTCTACGCCTTCAAACCGTTCGCCGATTTCCTCGGTTCTTGGTTCCCGAAGGGCTGTACGGACAAAGATTACGTCGACGCTCAATACGACGGCGCGGTCGCTTATATGGACGCGTGCATTCAAAACATCTTCCAGGCAGTTGAGGAGTTGGGCATCACTGAGGAGACCATCGTCGTTGTGACGTCTGATCACGGGGAAACCTTGCACGAGCACGACTGTTTTTACGATCACCACGGTCTCTACGAATGCACATTGACCGTGCCGCTCATTTTGCGCTATCCAGGTCACGTGCCTGCTGGCAAGCGGCATTCAGGCAATACGCTGATTCGGGACATCATGCCGACCGTGTTGGACTTGGCGGGCATTCAGACGGATATCGCCTTTGACGGCAACAGTCTGGCGCCGGTGTTTTCTGGCGGTGAGGGGCCGAAAGAACCCGAGTTTTACATCACGGAATGCACCTGGATGCGCAAGCACGGCTGGCGTACGCCGGAGTGGAAATTGATTCACGCGCTGGAACCCGATTTTCACTTCAAACCCGAAGTGGAGTTGTATAATCTCATCAAAGATCCAGGCGAACTGCACAATGTGGCAGACGAGGAGCCGGAAGTGGTCGCGCTCCTGGAGGCGCGCATGAACGCGTTTATCGCGCGGCGGGAAAAAGAAACCGGGCGGCAAAACCCGATATTCACCAATTTAAATTGGCATGGGTTGGGCTGCGGTCCGTTTAAGACGTCACAGCAAGCCTATGATTCCATGTACATCGGCTCGATTGCGACCGCTGTGTCGCTACAGGCGAAAGACTGATATATGACACGTAAACTGCCTAACATCCTGATGATTGTTGTCGATCAACAGCGGTATGACTGCATTGGCTACAGTCGCGATTATCCTGTGCAGACGCCGCATATCGACCAACTGGCTGCGGCGGGGACGTGGTTTGCCAACGCGTATACGCATATCCCACTGTGCAGCCCGGCGCGCCAGTCTTTTATCAATGGCCGCCGACCGGAATCGTTTGGCGGCTTGTGGAACTACAATATCAGTTTGAAGGTCTCCGCGCTGTCCCCGCAAGAGCATGCTTGGCCAAGGGTGCTGGGGCGCGCAGGTTACCAGTCGGGCTATGTCGGCAAATGGAATGTGAATCCGGATTTTGATCCGACCGCTTATGGATATGATCACTATGTCAGCGAAGGGCAATATGCGCAATTTCGGGCGGAGCACTACGGAGCCGTGCGCTATACGGCATCATTTTTGGGGGAACCGGACCCGATTCCGCTCCCTGATACAGAGACACATTGGCTGGCAGGCAAGGCCTGCCAGCTTATCGAGCAATTTGCAGGCGGGGAGCAGCCTTGGCACGTTCGTCTGGATTTTTCGGCGCCGCATCTGCCTTGTCGACCAGCGGCGCCGTTTGACCAGATGTATCGACCGGAGCAAATCCCGCAGTGGCGGAATTTTGGCGAGACATTTGCCAATAAGCCGTACATTCAAAAACAGCAGTTGCACAGCTGGGACATTCAGGATTTCACTTGGGAAGATTGGGCGCCCATCGTGGCGCGGTATTACGGGATGATAAGCCAAGTGGATGACGCCATCGGCATGGTCATCCGCACGTTGGAAAAGTTGCAGGTCGACGATTCGACCTTGGTGGTCTTTACGGCGGATCACGGAGATATGTGCGGTGGGCACCGGATGATAGACAAACATTATGTACTCTATGATGATATCGTCAAGGTGCCGTTTTTGCTCAAGTGGCCGCAAGTGATTCCATCTGGCCATATATGTGATGAATTTGTTTACAATCTCTTGGATTTGCCCCCAACGATTCTGGAGATGCTGGATCTCGATTACGAGGGGCAGTTTCACGGCAATTCGCTTGTCCCGCTGCTGACGGATACGAGCGTTGCGCCGCCATGGCGCGAGAATGTGGTGTCCACTTACAATGGCCAGCAATTTGGCCTGTACACGCAGCGGATGATTCGCAATCGGCATTGGAAGTACATCTGGAACCCGACGGATACAGATGAACTGTACAATCTGGACACGGACCCGGCAGAATTGACGAATGTCATCCACGACGGTCATGCTATGGTTGTACAATCGTTGCGTGAGCAATTGTATGCCGAATTGATGCGCTGTGGAGATGGGCTGGTCAACAACGAATGGATGAAGCGGCAGTTGCTCGACGGACGAAAATTGTAAGACGATGCTCGAATCATCCGCGGGTTGGAGGCGTCAGAATTGCAAAGCCAACTGAGCAGCAAACGCTTCATGAAAGAGGAATTCCCTTTTTGGATCATGCGCACGGTGCACGACTCGGAAAACACGCCGGGAGTGCATGGCCATGATTTTATTGAATTGGTCTATGTGGTCAGCGGCGCGTCACAGCACATTTTCGAGCAGGAGCGATATGAACTGCGAGCAGGCGACGTGTTCATCATCAATCCTGGCGAAGTGCACAACTACAGTGTCGAGCCAGGGCAGGAGATCGAAATTATCAATTGTCTATTTCTTCCGCACTTGATTAAAGATTCATTGTTGCGGGAATTGGAAATTTCGCAATCGATGGACTACTTCTACGTCCATCCGTTTCTTGATCAGACGGAACGCTTTCACCACCGACTGAATCTGACTGGCGCCGATGCGGTGCGCGTCTTGAACATTTTACAGAACATGATGCACGAAATGGAGTTCCAGCAAGTCGGCTATCCGACGCTGATTCGCTTGCAGATGGTGGAGTTGCTCGTCACGCTTTCGCGCTATTATCGTTTGTCCAGCCAGCAGGCATTGCCGTGCAATGAAAGCAACCATGCCATGACCGTCGTCCGCATTTGCGGATATCTGGAGCGGAATTACGATCAGAAGATCACGCTCAACCAACTGTCGGAGTTGTTCCATATCAGCACACGCCAGTTAAACCGCATGTTCAAACAGGAAACTGGTTTGAGCGTGATCGAAAAAGTGCATCAAATCCGTTTGGAGAAGGCGAAGGCGTTACTGGTGGAGACCAACGAGAAAGTGATTTCTGTGGCCTCGCTGGTCGGCTATGACGACCCCGCGTTTTTCAGTCGGCTTTTCAGCCGCCAGATTGGTTGCTCCCCTAGTCACTACAGGGCCCAAACGCGCAGCAGTTGATAAAAGGAGAGGGTCGAGATGATACGTGTCGCGGTTGTCGGCGTCAATCACATTGGTAGCAAACACTGTGAGGTCTACCGGCAAAACCCAGATACAGAATTGGTCGCCGTGTGCGATTTGATGCCCGAGCGGGCGAAACAGGCGGCAGAACAGTTTGACACCGCTGGTTTCACGAGCTTGACGGCATTGCTGCAAGAAAAAGATGTCGATTTGGTCAGCATTGCGACATCCGGACCGGAAGGCGGCGGCCATCACTACGAGCCAGCCATGATTGCCATTGAGGCGGGGAAGGATGTCTTGGTTGAAAAACCGATATCGAACGATATCGAACAGGCAAGGGAGTTGGTGGCGCGCGCCAAACAAAAGGGGGTGCGGCTCGCTTGCGACTTGAACCACCGTTTTGTGCCCACTGCCGACAAGGCGAAGGAACTCGTCGAGTCTGGTCAGCTTGGGCAGATTCTGTTTGTGCATATGAAACTGACCATCCAGAACCCAAACGAGACGAGTCCGTGGTTCCACATGCGGGCCTTGCATTCGCATTCCATTGATGTCGTCCGCCATTTTGCCGGGGATATTCGCCGGGTGCAGGCGTTTATGACCAAAGGGCCTGGCCGGAACACCTGGTCGACCGTATCGCTCAATCTTGAATTTGTCTCTGGCGCGGTTGGCAGTCTCACTGGTAGTTATGACATGTCCATGCGCCATCCCATCGAGTTCTGCGAAGTGGCTGGACACAAGGGGCGGTTTGTGATTGACAACGTCTATGACAGTCTCACCTTTTATCCGCACGACAGCGATGAACTGCTGGTGATGCGCAACTCGATTATGGGTGGTGTGGGGCACTTTGATGAAACCATCCGCAATCGTATCCATCACTTGATCCGCCAAATCAGCGACGGGGTGGCGCCAGACAAGATCGCTGGGTCGGGTGCGGATGCGCTGGCAGCGCAAGAGGTGATTGAGGCGGCCATCCGCTCGCACACAGAAAACGGCGCGCCCATTGAAGTCAGGCCAGTTGACTGAGATGATGCGCAGATGATGCGCAGATGCTAGAGAAGGGGTGTTCATCCATGAATATCGGCGTCGTGACGCGCAGTTTTCCCGAATTGACCAACGAAGAGGCTGCCGAACTGATTGCCAGTGAAGGATTCCAGTCTATCGAGTTGTGTCTGTCGCAAAAAGACTCCAACTATTGGGTTTACAATGGACGGTCTGATTTATCCACGTTCACCGACGAACAGAGTAAGCGCATTGTCGACTTATATCGCGCGCGGGGGTTGGAAGTGCCTGCTCTTGGTGTGTTTACGAACCTGTTGGAACTAGATGACGATGGGTGGCAGGCCAATCTCGACTATTTTGAACGGATGATGCAGATTGCAGCCGTCAATGAAATTCCCTTTGTCTCCACCGAGTGCGGATTTATCCCCGGACAGCGCGGTATCCACGTGGATGCCTATGAAAGCCGCTTCGACCGGTTGAAACAGGCGCTCATCTGGTTGACCGAGCGGGCCGAAAAGTACGATGTGACCGTGGCGCTGGAATCCTGTGTCCTCGACGTCGTGCCAAGCGCCAAACGGACCGTGGATCTGATTGCGCAGGTTGGATCCAATCGCTTGCGGGTGCTGTTGGATCCCGCCAACTTGATTGCCAACAACACGGAAGAGGAGATGTTCCACCACCTGAGTGCGCATGTCGCCTATTTTCACGGAAAGGATCGCCACGTCAATGACACGATGGGTTCGGCTGTGGGCGATGGCGATATCGACTGGGTCAAATTCTTGCAGCTTTATCAGGAGAACACGCCTGATGTGCCTTTTATACTGGAGTATGTCACGAAAGCAAATTTTTGTGAGATTCGCGACAGGGTTCTGGCGGCGCTGGCAGGGAATGGGCGCAAATCACCTGTGGGGGACATTTCATGAAAATTATTTTTATTTCACTAGATACATTGCGAGCGGACAGGTTGGGGTGTTACGGTTACACTAAGCCGACCAGTCCTTATTTAGATGCCATTGCCGCGCAAGGTGTGTTAATGGAGCGGGCGTTTGCCGCAGATATTCCCACTGAGGTGGCGCACACCGACATCTTTACTGGCAAAGTTGGGCTGACGACAGGCATCGTCGTGCACGGCGCGGATTTTGGCTATCTGCCAAAACCGGTCGCATGGATGCCCAGATTGTTGCGCGATGCCGGATTCAGCACAGCCGCAGTCGACAATCTCTATCAATTGCGAGAGTGGTTCGCGCGCGGTTACCGCTACTACATCAATTCAGTGGGCCAGCAGCGCTCCATTGACGGGCGGACCGTGACTGATTTGGCCAAAGCTTGGATCCAAGAGCATCAGCACGAGGACTTTTTTCTCTTTTTACACTATTGGGATCCACATACGCCGTATTTGCCGCCAGCATCCTACGTTCCAGATTTCTACGACGCTTCGCGGGATCCATATGATCCAGCGAATCAGAGTATGCGGGGCGCATATGAACATCGGGCCTATCCGTTTTTTAAATATTTTCACTACGATCTCCTCGGTCCAGTGACGGATACCGCCTACGTGAATGCGCTTTACGACGCGGAAATCCGCTATCTCGATGATTTGTTGCAAGAGTTGGACCAATATTTGCAGCGACTGGGCATATGGGAAGATACGCTGCTCGTTTTATTTGGCGATCACGGTGAGAGTCTGACCGAGCATGAGATCTATTGGGATCACTGCGGCTTGTATGACACGACTGTGCGCGTGCCGGTCATCATGCGCTGGCCGGGGCACATCCCTGCTGGACAACGCGTGCCAGGGCTTGTGCAGCAGGTGGATTTGCTGCCGACCATCCTGGAAGCTGTCGGCTTGGAACCACCGTCTGACTTGGATGGGAAGAGCTTGTGGCCTGCGATTCGCGGCGAGGCGCAAGGAACGCATTCGACCATCTTCTTGAGCGAGTGCGCTTGGCAGGCCAGTCGCGGTGTGCGAACGGATAGGTACAAACTGATTCGCACGGTGGATTCAGGCCCGTTTGTCCGCCCGAAGCGGGAACTCTATGACTTGTTGCAAGATCCTGCTGAAACCAAGAATTTGGCGGAGGATGCGCCGGAGTTGGCTGACGAGATGGAGCGCGCGTTGGATGACTGGGTGGAAGCGACTTTGGCTGGACGAGTGGATCCGATGGCAGAGTTGCTGCGCACGCAAGGGTTGCCTTTCTCACGGCGGATTGAAGCCATCTTGTCGAAGGTTGGACTGACTTGGGCGGAATGGGTGAAAAATCCGGACACGGCAAAGTTTAATGAACTGATGCAACAACAATCCGGCGCACAAAATGTGCGCTGAGATGTGAGACGCGCGGGTTTGCTGCCGAATGCCGACGATACCCTGTTTTGTGATGTGGCGGCTTCATATCGGCATTCGGCAGCGCATATGAAATAATGTTGTACATGAAAATGGCCGAGCTTACGCGATTTGATTTGAATTGATTTGAATTGATTTGAAGGAGAGATTCATCCAGATGGGTTTAGACGTGTTTAAACTGGATGGCCGCGTCGCACTTGTCACCGGCAGCTGTCAGGGGCTGGGTTGGGTCATGGCGCAAGCCTTGGCTGAAGCAGGCGCAGATGTGGTGCTCACGAGTCGGGATAAGGACAAGGCACAAGCTTGCGCAGCGGATTTGGCCAAGGCCACTGGCTGTCGGAGCCTGGGTGTGGGCGTCGACGTGACCGTGAGTGAGCAAGTGCAGGCGATGGTCGAGACGGTCGTAAGCGAATTCGGGCGGATCGACATTTTGGTCAACAACGCAGGTGTGAATATACGCAAACCGATCGAAGCGTTTGATGAAGCGAGCTGGGATATTGTCCAAGATACGAATTTGAAAGCGCCTTACCTGTGCGCGCGCGCAGTGGCACCCTATATGAAGGCGCAGAAGAGCGGGCGTGTGGTGAATCTCGCTTCGATGCTTGGACTCGTCGCTCTGCCGGAGCGCAGCGCGTACTGTTCGAGCAAGGGCGGGCTTATCCAACTGACAAAAGTGTTGGCGCTGGAATGGGCTTCATATGGCATCACCGTGAACGCACTTTGTCCAGGGCCGATTGCGACTGAGTTGAATCTGGCCGTGATCGAAAATCCTGAGGCGAACCAATACTTCTTGGATCACATCGCGCTGGGACGTTGGGGCAAGCCGGAAGAACTCGCGGGGGCCATCACTTTTC
Organism: Alicyclobacillus fodiniaquatilis; assembly: GCF_042678105.1. NCBI lineage: Bacteria > Bacillati > Bacillota > Bacilli > Caryophanales > Alicyclobacillaceae > Alicyclobacillus > Alicyclobacillus fodiniaquatilis. Next base: position 74,045 of record NZ_JBHUCX010000028.1, on the reverse strand, counting down.
TTTGTTCAGATGCCTCCAGTTTCATGACCGGCGCCGAATTGGTGGTTGACGGCGGCTGGACTGCGGGGTAAATCGCCGCAGGTGATTTGTCCCGTGTTGGCACACCAAGCACATATCCATCCATCGAGACATCCAGATGAGCATACGACTACCGACTTTACGTAGGGTGAAAAGCAGCATCTCGACCTATGATCACTGCAATAGGAAGGATGAGCGCGATGCGACTCGGATTGAATGTCTATGGCACCACTTATAGCATGGGGTTGAACCCGGCGTCTGGGCGACCGACCATCAAGGTCAGTGAACTGCTGGCGCAAGCTGTTGATGATGGGCTGGAGGGCGTGGAGATCCCTTACAATTTACTCGAAGGGGAAAACCTGGACGACGTGGCGCATGCTGCGCGCGAACAAGGCCTGTACCTCAACGTGGCGACCGGTGGCTACGACGCTGCGCATTTGAAAGATGCGCTGGAGGCTGCGCACCACCTCGGCGCCATCACCGTCCGCACAGTCGTGGGCGGCGCAAAATTTGGCGGGGACAGGCGACCGCTCGCTGGGCGTTGGCAGGCCTTTCTTCAGGAAGTCCTCTCTGGGCTGCAAGAAGCGACTCGCGCGGCGGAGCGATACGACGTCAATCTCGCCGTTGAAAACCACCAGGACCTCGCGTCTGAGGAACTGTTGTGGCTCTGTGAAACCATCAATTCTCCTCGTTTTGGCATCAACCTAGACACTGCAAACCCGCTGGCGACCGCTGAAGAGCCGATTGACTTCTTTCAACGGGTAGCGCCTTATCTGAAGAACGTCCACCTCAAAGACTATTGGATTTACTTGAGCGAAGAAGGGTATCGACTTGTCCGCAGCCCGATTGGGCAAGGCGTCATTGACTTTCCAGCGCTGTTTCAAATTTTGGCAGACAACTGCCCAGACATGACGATGTCTATCGAACTCGGCGCTTTGGAGGCGCGGCACACGCGCATCCTGGCGGATGACTTTTGGCCGGATTATCCACCGAGACCCGCAGCCCAACTCGCCAAGGTTGTGCGTTTTGTGCAAACGAACGCAAAACCGGTCGGCGACTGGCAAACGCCGTTCGAGCGCGGCGAGTCTGTCGAGGCCATCGTCGCTTATGAAGAACGCCAATACGCTCAAAGTCTTGCTTATCTGCAACGATTGCATAAGCAATTCCGCCGTGACGCAGCCATCTCACAAAACAGGTGAAACCTAGGGGACCAATGCAAAAGTCCGCTAGTCATTCAAGCTGATGGATTTTCACATGTTCCCTAAAGGCGAGGTGTTGGAAATGAGTACAGGAGATTTACAGGGCAAAGTGGCATTGGTGACCGGATCAAGCAGAGGGCTGGGACGCCATTACGCGCTGCAGTTGGCGCAGGCTGGAGCGGACGTGATCATTCACGATGTCAGTGAAAGCGCTGCTGCGGAATTCGGCGAAGCTGCTTCCGGTCCAGCTGTGGCTGGCGAGATTGAGTCATTTGGGCGCAAGTCGGCCTTTTTTGCAGGGGATCTATCTGATGCGAAGCAAGCGGAAAAGCTTGTGAACGACGCGTTGGACAAGTTTGGACGACTGGATATTCTCGTCAACAACGCGGGTGGGGACATCGGCGCAAATACACCGCGCCCCAACCCGAACGATGCGATAGACATCTCCAGTGAAGACATTCGCGCTGTGGTGGATCGCAACCTGATCACGACCATGTACACCTGCAAATACGCAGGCGCGCACATGCGTGAACGTGGGACGGGCAAAATTGTGAACGTGGGTTCAGTGGCAGGACATGTGCCTGTACAGACTGGGATTATTTACGCCGCCGCGAAGATGGCCGTCTCTCATTACACCAGATGTCTAGCGGATGAACTCCGCCCGTATAATGTCAACGTCAACTGTATCGCGCCCGCAGCAACTTACACCGGCAGATTCTCGGCGACGCGGACCGTCGGCTCCGAGGATCATCTCTCGCGGTTGCAGCAAACGGCCCAGCCCAAGGACATGGCAGACATCGTCATGTTTCTCGTCGGATCGCAATCAGATTACTTGTCTGGTGAGACCATCGTCTGTTGGACGTCGCGTTAAACCGATAACCAGATAGCTGCCATACGTGATGCATCCTGTACCAGCAGTCGCATGAAAATGCCGGTCAATCGAAGCAGCGCGGATGGCGTGCACCAAGGCATTGTATGATTTCGGGTAGAACAGCCAAAATGCCCGTTCCAAAAAGGGAGATATCCCTTGCTGGAGCGGCATTTTGGCTGTTTTTGTTCTTCGATCACGCCAGATGAAAAACGCAATGCACAAAATGTTCACCTAACTGATCGAATTAGGTGATCCAAACATGAGCGATGCTGTGGTACAATGTTGACCAAATAGGTCAGTATTCTTCGCGGGAGACTTGGATGCATCAGGGAGTGTGAGTGAATGAATCGCTTGGTTACGGAACATTTGTCGATTGGCTATGGCGATAGGTTGATTGTCGATGATTTGAATTTGCGCATTCCGGATGGCAAGATCACAGCGCTGGTGGGCGCAAATGGGTCTGGTAAATCAACCATCTTGAAAACCATGGCGCGATTGTTGCGACCGCAAAGCGGCAATGTCTTGCTCGATGGCAAAGCGATTGCTCGGATGCACACAAAAGAAGTGGCGAAAGAGTTGGCGATGCTTCCTCAGAATCCAGTGGCACCGGAAGGTCTGACGGTCAGTGAACTTGTATCTTACGGGCGTTTTCCGCATCAGCGGGGATTTGGCTCGTTCACGAAGGAAGATAAACGCATGATCAATTGGGCGCTGCAGGTGACGGGCATGATGGAGTTGGCGGACAGGTCCATTGAGCAGATGTCAGGCGGACAGCGGCAGCGGGCGTGGATAGCCATGGCGCTGGCGCAAGGGACGGACATCTTGTTTTTGGATGAACCGACCACCTTTCTGGATATGGCGCATCAATTGGAAGTGTTGAAGCTGTTGGAGCGGTTGAATCAAGTGGAAGGCCGAACCATTGTCATCGTGGTGCACGACTTAAATCATGCGGCGCAATATGCGCAACACGTTGTGGCCATCAAACAAGGGGTGGCGACTTATCAAGGGACTCCGAATGAAGTCATTACCGCTGATATGCTTCGCGACGTGTTTGGCATTGAGGCGGACATTATCCGAGATCCCCGCACGGATGCACCGCTATGCATCCCTTTTGGGTTGGTCAGTGAGACAGAAGAACAACAGCGCGAATTGATTTTTTCTTAATCGGTGGTGAAACGCCATGTCACAAATCGACTTCAATCAATTGGAAAAGAACTTTAGAATCAGCTTGGATAGTCAGGAAGGTGCCATCTTCTCCCTGTCAGTGGCGGATTTGACAGTTGAGGGTGGCGCGCTGCAATTGATCGAAACCTATGGACGGATCATCAAAGCACCTGACACCGCCACACCTGCAGCCGCTTTTTGTGGGTGGTTTGCATTTCTGGTGGCCGGTTTTCAATACGCCCTTTCTACTTGGGACGCCGTTCCAGATATGGCGCCAGGCAATGTCACCGTTCAATTGCATCCGGTCGGCGACTATGATTGGTTTTCTTTTCAGATCCATCCGTCGACAAAAGCGGCGCCTGGTGGAGCAGGAGAGAGAGCGGCGTGGCAGCAGCAAGTATTGCGTGAATTTTATGCTGACACTGTGCGTCCTTTTTTTGCATGTTTGGCAAAGGTCGCAAAAATCAATGTAAACCAACTATGGGGGCAATTAACGCCTAAACTTTTATGGTCTATGGACGCGTTTTATCAAGATGTGGATGAAGCGACCAAACAGCGGGCGGCAGATGATTATCAGTACTTGAAGGATGAACTCAGCCCGGACGTGTTTGGGATGAAACGCAATCCTTTTCGCGTGAAAACGCGCAAGATTGAGAGTTTGGTCGATCCCGACCAACAAGTTTGCCTCAACACGGCCTGCTGTCTCCTTTACCGCACAGCTGACGGAGATTACTGCTATGCATGTCCGCGTTTGAAGGAGGAAGAAAGGGAGATTCGACGGAAAAACTATCGCGCTGCAGTTGGGCAGGCGACGTAAGCGGCTGCGTTTTGTGCAAGGCGCTGACTGTTGCCGGGGCTGCATCATGGAAGACGGTCTCATGAATTGGCTGTGAAGGATGAGTGGAGTGACTGTACATACAGAAGTTGCACAGATGGCTGAAGAGAAACGAAAGAGCCACCCTGTGGTGGCATCTGGGATCATTTTCTGCGGGTTGATTGCCCTTTTGCTTGGACTTGCTTTATCGGTGTCTGTGGGGGCAGCGGATATTCATCTGTCCACCGTGTGGGCGTCGGTGTTTCATTTTAATCCGAAATTGTCGCAAGATCAGGTCATCCATTATCTGCGTCTGCCGCGTGCCGTCGCGGGTGCGCTCGTCGGCGCGGCCTTTGCTGTCGCTGGCGCTTTGATGCAGGGCATGACGCGCAATCCGCTGGCGGATCCCGGCATACTTGGTGTGAATGCGGGTTCGGAATTCCTCTTGGCGGTTTGCTTTGCTTTTATTCCAGGATTGCCTTTTCTTGATTTGATGTTGTTTTCCTTTTTGGGCGCTGGCATCGGTATGGGGCTGGTTTACGGCATTGGTTCACTCTCCAAAGGCGGCCTGACACCCGTTCGTCTCGCGTTGGCCGGCGCTGCTGTGGCTGCGTTATTGGTGGCGTTGAGCCAAGGGATAGCGCTTTATTTCGGTCTGAGTCAGGATTTGGCCTTTTGGTATGCTGGCGGAATGTCTGGGACGACGTGGCTGCAGGTCGAATTGCTGTTGCCCTGGGTCATTGGCGGCTTGATTGGCGCTTTGCTCATTTCCCGCTCCATCACCCTGTTGAGCCTCGGTGAAGATGTGGCCACAAGCCTTGGTCAACGCACTGGCTTGGTGAAGTTGGCGGGCACATTGCTGGTCTTGATTTTGGCTGGCGCAGCTGTGTCTGTGGTCGGGCCGGTTGGGTTTGTCGGTCTGGTGATTCCGCACATCGCCCGTTATTTGGTCGGTGTAGATTACCGTTGGATCATCCCTTGTTCCGCAGTCCTTGGCAGTTTGTTGATGGTGTTTGCGGACATCGGCGCGCGTATGATTCACCCGCCATATGAAACCCCCATCGGGGCGCTGATTGCCCTCATTGGGGTGCCGTTTTTTCTCTACTTATCTCGCAAGAAAATGAGGGAATTGTAATGGAAGGGCTGCAAACCGAACGCGTGCAACATTGGCGGCGGACCCGAGCGTTCACCGTGTTGATCGTACTGGCGATGCTGATTGCCATCACGTTTCTCATCAGCATGGATACCGGGATCATTCGTCTGCCGCCGATGGATGTGATAAGAACCTTGTTTGGCCAGGGGGATGCAAAACAAGGGTTGATTTTGTTTGATTTTCGTTTGCCGCGCATCGTCATTTCTGTGTTGGTAGGCGCTGGTCTCGCGATATCTGGTTGTATCTTGCAGGGGATATCACGCAATGGCTTGGCGGACCCGGGGATTCTTGGCATCAATTCCGGCGCTGGCCTGATGGTGGTGTTGTTCATCTCGTTCTACCCGGTGAATGCCACGGCGCCAGCGGTTTTGATGCCTTTTCTCGCCTTTGTCGGAGCGGCGCTGACGGCGGCGTTGATTTATGTGTTGGCATTCAAGCGACATGAGGGGTTGTCGCCCAGCCGCCTCGTGCTGGTCGGTATCGCGGTGGCAGCGGGGATCAGCGCGGTGATGATGGTGTTGGAACTGATGTTGGATCCCGAGAACTTCCAATTTGTCGCGATGTGGTTGGCGGGCAGCATCACGGGAACGGACTGGTCCTATGTGATGGCGCTTTTGCCGTGGCTGGTTGTCCTGGTGCCGTATGTCATTTACAAAGCGCGCGTGCTGGACGTATTGAATCTAGGCGATCAGGTGGCAACTGGCCTAGGGGCGCCAGTTGAGAAAGAACGTATTCTGTTGCTTGGCGCTGCAGTCGCTTTGGCGGCCGCATGTGTCGCCGTCGGGGGCGGTATCGGTTTTGTTGGTCTGATTGGTCCTCACTTGGCGCGGCGACTGGTCGGAGGGAAACATCAGTTTCTGGTGCCAGCTTCCGCGTTGGCTGGCGGCTTGCTGTTGATTGTCGCGGATACGTTGGCGCGTTGTGTGGTGCCGTCGACGGAGCTGCCCACGGGGATTGTGGTCGCCGTCATCGGTGCGCCGTATTTCCTGTATTTGCTGGCGAGATCGCAAGCTTGATGTTGGTTTGACGGCGGGTTGACCTATTGTGGTGGCAGTTGCGGTATGATATCAACATCGGCGTTTGTATGAACTGCGTGGCAGGAGACCGTTATATATGAGCATCGACGCATGTACATACGAGTCAATCCAGTGGGAGCGGCCTGCGCAAACGGAATGCCTCATTGGAACGAGAACGGGAGGGGATTCCGATGACGAAAAACATGGCAGCTGTGATGTACGAAGTGGGAGATGTGCGTCTGGAAGAACGGCCTATGCCAAAACCTGGGCCGCATGAGGTCCTGGTGCAGGTGACTGCGGTCGGGGTGTGCGGTTCTGATGTCCACTATTATCGTCACGGTCGCATCGGGTCATTTGTCGTGGAACGGCCCATCATTTTAGGGCACGAGTCGGCCGGTGTCATTGTCGAATTGGGCAGTGAAGCGCGCAAACATCGCATAGGTGCGCGTGTGGCGCTGGAACCCGGGGTGCCGTGTGGTCGCTGCGAAGTGTGTCGAAGCGGGCACTACAACCTTTGTCCACATGTGCAGTTTTTTGCGACACCGCCCATTGATGGCGCTTTCACAAATTTTGTAACAATCCATGAGGATTTTGCCTTCGCTTTGCCCAACGGGATGAGCGATGAAGCCGGCGGTTTGTTAGAGCCGATGTCCGTTGGCATTTGGGCGGCAAAAAAGGCAGATATTCAGTGCGGTCAGCATGTGCTCATCACGGGTGCAGGGCCAATTGGCATGGTGTCGATGATGGCGGCTTTTGCCTTTGGCGCGACCGAGGTGACCATGACGGACATCTCTGAGGAGCGGCTTGCCTTTGCCCGGAAACTGGGCGCTACACACACGATAAATGTCGCAAGCACTCCACTGTTGGATGAAGCAATTGAAGTGGACGCGTTCATCGAGTGTTCTGGCAATCCAAGCGCCCTCCAAGATGGCATCCGGTGCATCCGGCCAGCTGGGCGGGCAGCTGTGGTCGGCATGGGTGGAGGCGATGAAGCAAGTGTGCCGCTGTCGCTGATTCAGACGCGGGAAATCACGCTGGCGGGCGTTTTTCGCTATGCAAACACGTATCCTACGGCCATTGAATTGGTTTCCAGCGGCAAGGTCAACCTGGATGCCTTGGTGACAGGGCGGTATTCCCTCGCCGAGACAGATGCGGTCTTGCGCCAATTTGGCAAAGAACCGGCCAATGTCAAACCGGTGATTCTCCCCCAGGAATGATGTTGTCCATCACGATTGTGAATCAGGACAGGATAGGCCGAACTTGGTCATTCTGTCCTTTTCCGTGCTGTCCTTTTGTAATATGGTGTACATGTGATATGAGTGACGATACAGCTAGAGAATGGAGAAATCAGTATGGCGAAGCGGATTGATTTGCGCAGCGATACAGTGACGACGCCAACCGATGAAATGCGGCAGGCAATGGCGAATGCTGAAGTGGGGGACGATGTTTACGGCGAGGATCCGACGGTCAACCATTTAGAAGCTTTGGCGGCGGAGATGTTGGGGAAAGAAAGCGCGCTGTTTGTCACGAGTGGCACACAGGGCAACCAAGTGGCCATCGCGACCTTGGCAGGTCGAGGCGAGGAAGTGATTGCCGAGGCCGAATCGCACATTTTCTTTTATGAGGCGGCCGCGGTCGCAGCCATTGCAGGAGCCCAGATTCGACAGGTCAAAGGCGCGCGTGGCGTCTTGCAGCCAGCAGATGTGCAAGCGGCCATCCGCAAACTGGATGTCCACCAACCGCGCACAGCAGCCATTTCGTTGGAAAATACGCACAATCGCGCAGGGGGTACAGTTACCCCGCTTGCCGTTCTTCAAGAAATTGCGCAGGTGGCGCATGCGCATCAGGTCGCTGTGCATATGGACGGCGCTCGACTGTTTAATGCGGCTGTCGCTTCCGGGCATAGTGTCAAGGAAATCTGCGCACATGTGGACACCGTGCAATTTTGCCTATCAAAAGGACTAGCAGCGCCAGTAGGTTCTTTGCTCGCCGGATCGAACGCGTTTATCGCGCAGGCGCGCCAGTGGCGCAAGCGTCTTGGCGGCGGCTTGCGTCAAGTGGGTGTGCTGGCGGCGCCGGGGATCTTGGCGTTGACCAAGATGGTGGACCGCTTGGCGGACGATCACGCCAACGCGCGTCTCCTGGCAGAACACTTGGTGGAGATGCGTGGCGTGGCGGTGGATATGGAGACGGTGGAGACCAATATCATCATCGCCGACATCGCGGACAGCGGTGTGGACGTGGAAGCGTTTCTTGCCGACTTGGGACAAGCGGGTGTGTTGGCCACGGCGTTTGGGCCGACGCAGGTGCGCTTCGTGACACACAAGGATGTGTCGCGCGAGGATATCCTTGCAGCGGTGGATATTATCGCACAAGTGATGCAAAGCGCGCAGCCGATAGAAGAGGCAGGGTTGTCAGGAGGATGAAATTTCCATGCGCATATGGAGAAAAAGTGGCGGCGGGAGGAATGGCGTTATAGATGACGAGAAGGCCGCATGTCGTTGACGAGTATTTCTATACAGCTAAAATATCTATCAAGGCATCACGCATGGCGCACATGCGGGTGTCGTTTTCATTCACAGAATAGTATTGGAATAGTGATGTTCATATCCGTAAATCAATCTGGAGGGCTTTGGCAGTGGACAAGGTATCATTAGAGAAAGAGGAGCATGCTTCTATCTTAAATACTGAAGTCGTGACGAGACTGGCTTCAGTTGGACAGATTGCAGCGGGTGTGGCGCATGAGATCCGCAATCCACTCACTTCTGTGCAAGGACTTCTGCAACTCTTGCAAGAAGAACATGATTTTCAATATTGGGATCTGATTTTTGCCGAGTTAAATCAAGCCATATCCACGATAGAGAGCTTGCTGAGCGTTTCGAAGCCATCGCTGCAAACCGAGTCCATCACGGACTTTTCACTGTGTGTCGAGTTGGAGAACATTTTATCCCTGTTTCAACAGGATACATATCGCATTCAGTTTAAAAAGAAATGGCTCGATAAAGCGATAAAAATTCGCGGAAAGCGCAGCCAAATCAAACAAGCGCTGTTTAATTTGATCAAAAACGCTTGTGAATCGATTGAACATACTGGCGTGGTCACTATCGAACATGTTCGAGTTGGCGAATGCGTGCATGTGGTGATTTCTGACACTGGGGTCGGCATCTCCACTACGGATATGCGCCGTTTGGGTGTTCCTTTTTTCACCACGAAACCAGAGGGTACGGGGATGGGATTGACACAGGTGTATTCGGCGCTTTATGAGCACGGCGCAACCATAGATGTGAAAAGCACACCAGGGGAAGGGACCACGTTCACGCTTGCTTTACCTGTATCACCACGGCATAAGCCTGATGTTTCAGGAGGTGCTGAAATGCAACCTATCCACTTAAAAAAGGCGGAAGATATCCGAGAATTTTTTCAGCTAAATCGAAAGACGTTTAATGAAATGTTGGAAAATGAGGCTGCAACGACCTTTGAGATCGTATCGAAATCGAAGTTCGTCACAGAAAAGGATCTTTTGGATCACGCAAACCAAATCACCGAATTGGTGCATGACGGATTGACGCAGGAGATCATCGAGTTGGCACAAGAGCGGGGGATGGCGTGGGCGAAATCCGATATCCCCATCATATCGAAAATGGAATGGTTTTACGCGCTGCGGAAAGTGATATGGAGATTTATGGACGAATTTTACAGCAATAAGGGAATAGACGCGCACACCGCTTTTGCCATTGCCGATAGGACCAGCGATGCCTTGGACAACTTTATCGTGCATTTCAACGTCAGTTTTGCCAAATATCGCGAAGATGTGTTGCAGTCGCAAAAAAGCGTGATCAAAGAGTTGAGCGTTCCGGTGATTCCGATATTTGAGGGCATCGCCGTGTTTCCCATCATTGGCAGGTTAGACAACCAACGGTTGCAGATCATTGAAGATCGATTGCTTGAACAGTTGGAAAATCGGAATTTGCATAAATTGTTTATCGATGTGTCAGGGGCCATCACGACGGAAGAGGTATCATTCGCAGCGCTGGAACGCATTTTGGATGGTGTGATGCTGTTGGGGTGCGAGGCTGTGCTCACGGGTATCAGCGCCAAAATGGCAAAATTCTTATTGGGCGCGAACAGGGATCTCATTCGGAAGATATCTATCCAATCCACATTGCAGCAAGCCTTGCTGGATTACAGTGCAGGCAGAGCAGCGCTGGAGAAATGAGCGCATCCAAGCGGAAACAGTGGTGCGGCAGCCGCAAATCATGTAAGTGGGTGTGATTTGCGGCTGCGGTGACTTTATGCGTTGACCACTGGCACTGCGAGATCGGCAATCGGTTTCCCGGGTTGGCTGATGATGGCTTTGGGCATGTGCCGCGAAAGCAGTTCTTGCCCAATGCGAGCCCGCCGTACTCGTTCGCGCCCCAAGGCGATGGCTGTTTGCTGAATATGCGCGCCGCTTGGGTAGATGTTTGGCGCATTGCGAACGCCGTACTTGATGTACACCGGACTGCATTGTTGAATCAAGGCTGGGATTTCGTAATATCGCACAAAACCGCCGACATCGTCTGGCGACTCCACGTAGATGTCGAGCGGCACATGTGTCGTCGAGCGAATGGACGCCAGTTGGGGCAAGGTCAGATCTGTGCTCACGTTTAACGTATCAGCCCCTGACTGTTCCAAAAGCGCCGCTGTGATCGGATTGGCGATGCCCATCATCACTGAGATCTTGTACTTCAGATCCGACGGGAGTTCCCCCTTTTGTCTCAGTTGGCCGAGGAGGTGAAGCAGTCCATCGTCGGCCACCAAGACACTGCGAATTCCAAGATCGTAGGCGCGATATACATCCTCCAGCGCATGCGCCAACATGTCTGCGCCGCGCGTGCGGCTGCGCACAATGCCACCTGATGCGGATTTGGCAAGGGCACCAGTATCCCAATCCGCGCGCGGGCCAACGAAGAGACTCACTTCGATGCCAGCGCCAGCGCCCAGCCGCGCCATTTCGAGAATCTCCGCGTCCGTCATGAGTGTGACACCGCTGCCCTGCGAAACGCGATGTATCGTCACGTCCAATTGAGCCGCTTCTTCGAGGATGGCCTTCAGCACTTCCGGCCCCTCGCAACTCGGGATTTCCACGCGCGCTTGGGCGCCATCTGCAAAACGTTTCTCACTGCCATTTATGAGTGCTTTGTCTTCCGAGGGGAAACCTAGCCCAGCGATTGCTGCACGGGCACGTTCAAACATTTGACACCATCTCCTTGGCCGTTCGTCGACCTGATTGTTCACACAGTATGCGCTGCACCATCTGGCTGGTGGAGCAGATAGGGTTCCATTTTCTTTCTATCGAATACAATGCCATGACCTGGCTGACTCGGAGGTGTGAAACACCCTTTTGATACGCCCACGTCCTCTGCCAAAATACCCAACTCTCGAAATGAGCCGCCTTCTACATCCTCCAGGATAAATGCGTTCGGCACACTGCAGAGGACTTGCCCCGTGATTTCCAACATGAAATGAGGCGCCAACGGAACGTCCCAAGTGTGAGCGAGCGAAGCAATCTCCAGATAGGGGGTGATCCCACCGACCCGAATCACGTCAGCCTGCACGAAGTCACATGCCCCCAAGCGGAGATACTCGTTATATTGATATTTGGTATATACGTTTTCGCCGATCGCGATAGGCGTATTTACGAGTGATTTTAATCTTGCGTGTCCTTCCACGTCGTCGGAGAGCAGGGGTTCTTCCACCCACAACAGATTAAAGTCCTCATAGGCGCGAATCCGGCGCGCGGCGGTCGTCACGTCCCATCCTTGATTGGCGTCCACCATGAGCGGCCGGTTTGGTCCGATAAGGTCTCTCGCTAATTTCAAACGTTCGATATCTTCCGTCAAATCTGGTTTGCCAACTTTGATTTTAAAAGCCTCATAACCAGCTTTCAGCCATCTTCCAATCTGACTTTCCAACTGCGTCAGGTCCAGATTCAAGTTGACGCCGCTGCCATACACCGGGATCGTCTGCCGAAAGCGGCCAAGCGTGTCCACCAACGATTGATTGCGCGATTTTGCAACCAAGTCCCAGAGCGCGATGTCCACGGCCGCCAGCGCCATTGTCAGAATGCCGCCACCGCCAGCATCATGACAGCGATGCCAGAGTCGGTGCCACTGATACCGCGGATCCACCGTCTCCCCAATCAGAAGCGGGGATATATACCAATCGAGCAGCGATTGGATGGACTTCCCGCCCATCCCCACCGTGTAACTGAATCCTGTGCCGCAGCTTCCGTCTTCTGTCATGATATCGGTTACAATGAGCTCCAAATGCGCGATGCGATGGGTCGTATCGCCCCAAGGACGGGCGAGCGGCACTTGATATGTGTTGGTGACGACACGCGCAATCTTCATACTATCATCCACCTCGTGTCAAAGTATCAATCCGTTTCGCGTCCTGGATTGAGTTTGTAAAATTCCATGGCGTTCAAACCAAACAATTTTTCCATCTCCTGCTCTCCCCACGTATCCGGTACGAGACGCTCCACCAGCGCAACCACTTCGTCGTACGATGCGGCTTGTAGACACACCGGCCAATCACTGCCAAACAGTAGCCTGTCTGCGCCAAAACACGCGATGACGTGACTGACGAAGGGCGCAAAATCGGAAACTTTCCAGTGTTCCAAATTCGCTTCTGTCACCAAACCCGACACTTTGCATCGCACAGCGGGAAAATGGCTGATCTTCTGCATCAGCTCGGCCCAAGGTTCGAGGATTCCGCGTCGGATGACGGGTTTTGCGCAATGATCGACAACGGCGCGCAGCCCATCCACTTGTTCCAGCATCTGCAAAATGTGAGGCAAGTGACGAGGGTAAACGAGAATGTCAAACGGGAGGTCCAGGGCTGCCAGATGACGCAGATTCGCAATCACCTGTGGACGCAGAATCCATCTATCATCCTCAAGATCTTGCAGCATCGGTCTGAGGCCGACAAATTTTGGGTGACGGCATAAACTGTCCACCGCGCGAGCGAAGTCATCCGCGGGCACATCAAAGTCCAGCCATCCAACTACACCGATGATAAAATCGACGTCGCTTGTTTGCGCAAGCAACCATTCCGTCTCTTCGATGGTTGGCGCCGCTTGCACTGTCACCGCATAGTCGATCCGCTGTTTACCGAGCAAAGGCTCTAGCTGATTTGGCAGATAATCGTTGTACAGTACACCTGCATCCGGAGTCAGGAATCCATAGTCGTTCCCGCGGGCACGCGACCAAAAATGTTGGTGCGCATCGATTCTCACTGACGGTCACTCCATTTCTCACTGATATGGCAAAAACGGCTGCGCCGCCCGCGTCTGAACGGCTTGTTCCGCCAATTCCAGGGCGTAAGCGACGAGCATCGCGTCGTGCAGCGTTGAACGCAACCGGCCTGCCTCTGGGTGCTCAAGATGCTGCAAAAACTGCGCCTGCTCTTGATAAAAGCTATCTTCGTAGAGATAGTAGCCAAGACCAAGATTGCTGCTCTGTTCGCGGCGAACATAGTCTCTCCATGAAAATGTAGCGCCACCTTCTGTTCCAAGCACCTTAAAGATGACCGACCAAGGTGTTGATGTCTCATCGTCCACCGCCATGCTACTAAACAGATTCGCCAATAACCCGTTCTCATACTCAAGTGTGATGACAGCCTGCTCTTCCTTTTTTGCAGCGCGGATTTTGGACACATTCGCTGAAATCCAGGCGGGCGCGCCAAACAGGTATAGTGCGACAGACAAGTGGTGTGTCATGATTTGGCGCAGTGCGCCAGGGTACAATTCCAACACAGACAGCGGATGCGCCAAATTGTAGATCATCCAGAATGACGCCACGGCACCGGCTTGACCGCTTGCGATGAAATCTTTCATCCGCTGTATTTCATAGTCATACACGTAGTTATGCCCCGGTGCACAAACCTTGCCACATGTCTTTGCCGTTCGGACGAGTTGCGCCACCTCATCCGAGTGAAGCGCTACTGGTTTCTCCACTAAAACGTGCTTTCCAGCGGTCAATGCGGCGGTTGCTTGGTCAAAATGCGCTTCCACTGGTGAAGCGATGATGACGATTTCAACCTCCTCATCGGACAACAGTTCATTCAGGGTGGAATACGTTCTACAGGCCCATTGTTGCGCTTTGTGTGATGCCTGGTTGAGATCCAGGGAAAACACGCCACGCAAAGCGACATTTCCGCCGTGGCGGCGCAAGGCTTTGACGTGCAGATCCGCTACCGTGCCACTGCCGATGATGGCGACACCATGTGTTGCGCTCATTTCTTCCACCTCCCCCAAGCGACATGCGTCAAGCGTTTGTGTCCGGTGAAACGCCGGACCATAGGCGTTCATATGATCCAGTGAGATGCGCTTTCATGGCCCGACGAGCCTCCACAGGGTCATGTTTGGACAGCGCGTCCAAGATGATATCGTGTTCTTTCTGCCCTTCTGTGGAATCCACGTACCCGTTTTTGCGATAAAAACGGGCTAGGTGAAGGTGGATGTGCAGACTGTCCCACAAATCAGTCAGGTATGAGTTCCCAGAGAGCTCCAAAATTCTTCGATGAAACGCTTGATCCACCGCCACAAATGGCTGGTAATGTTCATAGGTCGGATCTGCCTCAACGGTCACATTGAGGATCTTGGACAATTCATCGAGATCGTGCTCATTCACACGCACGGCTGCTTTTTCAATGGCGTACAACTCCAGCAATACGCGAACATCATAGAGATTGCGAAATGATTTTTCATCAAGCAATTCAGTGACGACATATCCGCGATATGGCACGAACTGCAACAGCCCTTCTACGTGCAGACGCGTCAACGCCTCACGGACGGAAACGCTGCTGCAGTTCAATGCGCGCGCGATACGGTCTATGGTGACCTTGTCTCCTGGCATGAGCTGTTGATCCAAAATTTGTCCTTTTACCACCTCATACACCTGACTTGATAAAGGACTCCTTGCAATGTCATCTATCTTATCTATGTTCTCCACATCCTTTGAAGGGCCTGTCTTGCGTTTGTGTCACACAAAGGCTGTCAGCCTTTAGCGAGACCAGAAAATCACGGCAAATCGTCGACTGGCGATAGAGAGCGCGTCGGTGGACGACATGTTCACAGCTGTTGCATATGGTTGTTCCACCTCGACCTGGCTTACCCCTTCAATTTGCAGCTTGATTTCCACATTGTTTTCCGTATGGTTGCTCACCACCAGCGCGTAGTCGGAAGGATTCGCCAGACTTTGATGCACACAACAGGAGACATCGCCTGTCACCTGAACGCCAGCGTTATCCAGGCTGATCAATTGCGAGTCCCACAATACATCCTTGTGGCGTCGGCGTAGTTGGAGCACTTCCTTTACGTAGGGCAATAAAATAGGCATATCGTCTATGTTGCCGTGCAAACAGCGCCCTTCTATGTTTAGGATATAGCCGTATTGAATGGCCAAGTTGACCAATTCGAAATCGGTCGGTCCGGTGATACAGCACGTCTGTCTAAAGTTCGGAAACGCGTAGCGGAACGTAGGCAAATGATCTCCGTCAAAGAAACGCGCATATGAAGCCTCGACAAATGGTGTCAAACGATCCCAATGACTTTCACTGGCAATGGCGAAATCCGGACGCGCCTTCAGTGCAAGATCACGGTACTTTACCACCGTCTCCAGCACGCTTTCTTTTAAAGACCGATCACGGCAATCCGCAAAGTCAGGGTGATAATCGATGTTTGCGTGAAAGCCGCCATCTCCTCCCGTCCCCATTTTATCGAGTTGGATGCCGTCAGCGCCAAGTTTCACAATGTGTTCCAGTTGTCGCAGGATGATGTCCTGAAAAGCTGAATGCGCCGGATTCATCACAACCATCCGTGACTCACAGTTCGCAGTGAGGCCGAGCGTGGTGTGGTATTCCCAGCCCATACTGTTTTTCGCAAAGCCTCGGGGATCCTGCACTGCATAGTTTTTCAATTCATTTTGAAACCATTCCGTCTCAATATTCGCCCATTGCAGGTTGGCAAATAACAGGACGCGAACCCCCATCTCTTGGCATGTACGGATGGCATCCGCTAAATCGTCCCAAGTGCCCAGTCGTGGATCTGGCTCATATTGCGGGTATCCTCTATCAATGCCTCCGACATCCCATCCGTCGATTTGCAGCACATGAATGCCGGCGTGAAGCGCAGCCTCTGCCAGTTTGGGCAAATCAGAAAAACGATACATGATGCTGTCTTCGGGATAACTGATAATGGTGCTCTGCCAAGCATCTTCGTCCGTCAGCCACGTCCGCGCAGGTTTGGTTTTCAACACGGTGTTGTCAAACCATTGCCGGAAGAAGTCCGCGCCTTCACGCCACGTGCCGTCGTGAAAATGGACGACAATGGGTGCGCCTTGCAGCGTTTCACCCGGTTGGAGGAAGGGAAACGTCGACCAGCCAAGCATCATGCCAATCGGTGTACCGGGCATGTCCACCGGTTTGGGCCAACGGCTCTCACGTTGTTTTGCACGGGAGTTGATCCCCGGAAACAGTTGTGCATAAGCAGCACTGTGTCGCGGTGTTTTGTCGTGAACGCCAATATAAACGCCTCGGCTCCGCTTCGCGTCATATAGGTCAATCCAGGGGAGACTTTCGTAATTCTTGATCCACACCGGATTTTCTGGGCCAAGATACGTGCCGGGGAATGTTTTAAAAGCCGTCCACTCTCTTCCTTTTCCGCCCCAGTCCGCTGCGTGCAGCATCCAATCGTCAGATTCTTCAAAGTTTGCCAAACCGCCAATGGCAGGGTAGATGGTTTCTTCCACGATGAATTCGGAGTTGTTTTCGACGGACAAGGAAAACGTAAATGTTTCACTCTGTAATTTGACACGCAGTGTGACGCGTATTGGAAAATTGCCCTCCCTGGACGTCAGCGTATCCCAAACCAGCATACATTCATCTTCTGTCAATTCATAGGACGAGAGCATCTGATCTTTGCCGCTGATGTAGTGGCCGCGCCAGTGCGCGAGTGGCAGAAGAATGCGAAAATTTTCCGCCAGTCGCGTCTCTCGAACCAATGAGATGCCCCTTGACACGTCGCCCAAGGCCACGATATTCCCGTGCTGTTCGTCAAATTCAATGTACTGGCTTCCGTTGGCAAGCCGTATTGTTTTCCCCATGACAAGTCTCCTCTCAATTCACAGTCCAGCGGCATTGACATGCTGGAAAAGTACATGGAACAAGTGCGTTTTTTAGCAGAGTGTAAAATCATAAATGATTTATGATAAAAAATATACTTTGTCTATTGAATCTGTCAAGCAATGATAAGACATTGGGGGACGTATCAATTTTGCAAATAAGGGAGGCGACTGCCTATGCAAACCGCTGATACGAAGATAGAGCGCGGGAAGGGGGAGCGCATATTTGAGATTCTCATTCAGCATAAAGATGCAGTGAAATATATGACCATCATAAATGGACTAGTGTACCCATCTTTGATTCTCGGTGGTTAGCTGTTCAACCACCTGCATAGAGGTACGTACTGCGTCGAAGCCATATTGGATCATTTCGCTTTCGTAAGCGTGGATTGCCTGAAAAAGCGTTGTCAATCCGTCTCGTCCCAAAACAAGATTTTTGCACAGCAGTTCCGCATCTCGTAATGCTGTGTTGGCACCTATGCCTCGCATCGGTGTCATGCAGTGAATCGCATCACCGAGCAGTGTGATGTTCTTTGTTTCCCATGGATCGATTGGCACTGAAGTTCGAATGGGCAACAGAACTATCGTTTGCGGGTCGGACGCCTGAATGAGCTTCGTAAATCGCTCATCCCACGCTTGAATCATTTCGAGTACCACCTGCTGTAGTTGTCCATCATCCAGTGTACGCATGAATTCCCAGTCATATGGATACTTTTGTATCTTCGCTATAAAATACCACGTGATATAGGGTTGGTCGTTGTCGAAGGGCATCTCCTGCGAATGCGTGCTGTGATTCTTGCCAATTGTCACATGTAGTGTATTTGCGGGATCGAATTTTGCGAGAAACATCCCTGTTCCATGCGGGGAAACCACCATAGTTGAGTTCTTGGGTTCAAAAATACGAGTATGTTCTGTAAGTGGCACTTTTCCTGCAATGCCCAGGATTCCAGTATCTATCTGTCGTGCATGAGGGAGAAATTGCTGTCTAACGCTCGACTTCCCTCCATCAGCGCCAATCAAAATATCTCCAGTCGCTGAGGAGCCATCCGCAAAGAAAGCCGTAACTCTGCCGTCAGATAATTCTTCATAGCGTTCAAACGTTTTATCAAAATGGACAATGTCGTCCAAATCGCTTAGGAGCACGCGTCGTAGTGTCTTTCGACTGACAGATTTATAACTGTTAACCGGGTCTGATTCAATGTCTTCCGGACCTGCAGGGATAGACATCAATTCCTGCATTTTATGCGTGTACACACTGCTTCCTTTGCCGGTCTTGCCAGATGTGGCAACGAACATATTGAACAAATGGCTGGTTAGACAATAGTGGAGTGCGCGGCTGCCATCAGGATTGATACTGATACGATAGCCTTGCAATCGAGACGTAGGCGTGCGATCCCGTTCGTACACTGCACAGCTAATCCCCTGTTTTTTCAACCCCTGCGCCAAACTTAGACCGCCAATCCCTCCGCCAATAATCAGTACATGATAAGACATAGTAGAGCCTCCCTTGGTGATTCACGATTGGCGTCGTCACCCAAAAATATCTCTGTTTTATTCATCGTCCAATGGATTTCTCAACTTAGCTGTCTCTTCTATGAAGACACTACGAGCGCGAATGATAAAGTCGAAAATGAGTTTTATTTCGTCATTACTGTACGTCCCGAACAATTGAGACATCGACTGAGCGAACGATGCATACAACTTCTCAATGCGCTCTTGCGCTTCAGGTATCACTCGCGCGATTATGGAACGTCTATCGGTCTGATGCTTTTCTCGGGTTATGAATCCCGCTCTTTCCAACTTGTCGAGAATCTTTGTAATCGCCGCCGTGGTGAGGTGCATACTTTCGGCCAGTTCCTTCCCCGTGAGTGGACCTTTCCGTCGCAGAATTCCTGCACACTTCAAATCTGTTGCATTTAAGCCGAGCTGATCAGCCACTGTTTCATGGAAAAACACGAGTTGAGCAGCAAAATCCTGAATGACATCGCCATATTGTGGTTTTTCATCTCTTGACATTTTGATTACTCCTCAACATAATATGCAATATAGTTAACTAAGTTGATTATACACTTGGTTAAAATAAAATCAAATATAAACTTATTTGGAGGAGACGAACGTGATCAACAGGTCAAAATCTCATGCCGGACGTGCAGTCAATATGTTATTCACACAGATTGTTCTGGATGTAGTGATTCCCTACGCGATATATAAACTTGCTTCGAGTCACGGTTGGAGCCCTGTTCATGCACTGACATTGGGCGGTGTATGGTCATTGTGCATGGTCATCAAGAACTTCATTCGATCACGCCGGATCAATGGAATGGCTTTGTTCATGCTCATCGCAATCACACTTGGCATCGGTCTTGCTCTGATATCAAACGATCCACGCTATGTTGTCGCGAAGGATTCCATCTTTACTGGTGGCTTGGGCATTGTATTTCTTGTATCGACGGCATTCCGACGCTCTGTGATGTTTAACGCGTGCCAGGCCTTCGTGACGAAAGGAGATAAACAGGGGGTTAAAAGATGGGACGATTTATGGTCGCAGTCCCAAAGCTTTAAACGTGCCATTCTTCGTATGGACTACGTGTGGGGAGTCGCGTTGCTGCTTGAAGCGATGACTCGCGTCATTCTCGTTTACACACTACCCATTCATGATTCGATTTCAGCTTCTCCCATCCTAGCAATTGGCACTTTGGTCTTACTGATGATGTGGACTGGAGATCAGGGAAAAAAGATTCGTTTAATCGAGCAAACCGAGATGAGCACTGGGATACATGGGGAATAAGAGAATATAAGGGAACATTTCATCATTTGTTTGGACACCTGAGATCTGAGGATATCGATGGAATGTCCGAGGCAGTTGACACGTTACCAGAACAACAAAGAACCTACACATTCTCTCTGTGAAGGATTCTCCATACTTTGGTGTTATTATTGTACGAAAATTCCGTTGATATGATTGTCGTGTCGCTGATCTGCTTAAATGGACCCAAAGTTCTAATCCCAAAGCGAAATACTATTCGGCACATTCGACGCGATTACCACACAAAAAATATTGGCTCAAAGCGGATTTCTTGATTCTACAGCGCATGGAAACATATGAAGCCCCGGCTAACCAAAAAAAATTGGTCCGAAAAACAATACAAATATGGCTGAAAAGTGTCTCGTATATTGTCGATTTATCACTTTACAATCACGTCAAGAGAAAACGTATACCTACTAGGTACTACCACGTGCTTGACAGATGTAGCGCGACAAGTATATCTTGATCATAAATCATTTATGATTTATGGATGTGTGTCTCGACATGTGTCATGTCATGTGGCGCTATCTTGGCGTTGCGTTTCTGAAGGGAGGGAATGCTTGGCGATCACTGCAGTTTAATCGCTTTGAATATTTGAATCATTATCGGACGCAAATTTGATATGCAGGCGAATCTCAACATCCTATAACAAAGAATTTCATTGAAGTGCCAGTCACATTCTGGCATGAGAAGGTAGTTTGTCACTGGAAGTAAGGATTTCTTAAATTTGTTTTATAGAGGTAATCATAGACCTCTAGTCCGAAGAATGATCTTTTTCGAGATAACCAATGTAAGCGTATTCGGTTCGTGGATGAATAAAACCAGAGGGGTGTCCAGAAAAAGTGAAAAGAAGACATAAAATACTGAACTCAGTTTTTTGCATAGCAGGTGTGACGGGATTGTTGGCCGGATGTGGCAATTCAAGTTCAGGCGGTGGCGGATCAAACAAAACCGTGACATTAACGATATTGTGGAATGCCGGTCAAAATCAGGCGATCAAGGATGCTGCTGCTAGTTTTCAGAAAACGCATCCGAATGTGAAGTTTGATTTTCAATTCGTCAGCAACGCGCAGCAGAAATTCCAAGTTGAAACCGCGGGCGGAGATTCACCGGATATCGTGCACCTGGACAGCGTATACACGATTCCGTACGGAAAAGGAGGTCAGTTTTTAAATCTTGCTCAATTTGGGGCAAAAACTTTATCGTCGAAGTTCATTCCGATTACATGGAAAACTGTTCAAACGGGGAATGAAATTTATGGTCTACCATTTGATGCAAATACAGTCACTTTCATGTACAACAAAAAGTTGTTTAAACAGGCAGGGCTCTCTGGGCCGCCCAAAACTTATAATGAACTGGTTTCCGATGCTCAGAAAATCAAACAGGTCACGGGAAAATGGGGGTATGAGGTACCCAATTCTCCACAACAATCGGGCTGGATGCAATATCTGTTTTTAACTTGGCTCTGGCGTGATGGTGGACAAGTGTTAAACGCCTCGAATACCAAGGCCATCTACAATGATGCTGCTGGCGTGGATGCGCTGACCAAAATTCTCAACTTGGCAAAGGTCGGGGCAGTTCCGAAGAATCTGTATGACGAGGGCGGCTTCTTTGATGGCAAGTACGGCATGATAGACGACGGCTCCTGGCAATTGGTGAATTGGGAAAAGAATACGGGGGGCGAAAAGAATTTTGTCGCATTTGCGCCAATGCCTGCATTAAAGCCGGGGGAGAAAGATGTTTATGACTTGGGCCTCTACAATATTTCGATACCGAAGGCGTCCAAGAATCCCAAACAGGCCTATGAATTTATTAAATATTTGACGACATCAGAAAAGTACCAACTGCAATATGAGGAGCAGGCGGCACTGATGCCCAGCTTAAAAGCTGGACTGAACAATCCTTTCTACCAAAAAGCGCCTTGGCCCATTTTTGTCAATGCGCTGAAGCATTCACAAACGCGCCCGACCGTAGCAGCCTGGCCACAGATTGCCACAGATATGGGGAATGCGTTGCAGTCGGCAATTGCTGGCACAAAAACACCACAACAGGCCTTGAATGAGGCAGTCTCCGAAGATAATCAAGCGCTGGCTTCGCAGGCTCAATAAACGATATGAGCCTTTTGCAGAATTGCACTAAGGCAGGGGAACAAATGCTTCATTGTTGCGATAGATCACCGTGCGTGATGCGTCCCGTACCAACAGCATCATGAAAATGACAGTCAATCTAGACATCGCGGATGGTGCACGCAAAGGCGTCAACTTTATTTAAAGGTAGAAGATGAATGGAATAGGAACAGGTCAATTTGAAAATCAAATTCTGCAAAAGGCTCAGAAAATGGGTATGACGTATGATCAAAATCGCGGAGGTGACTTCATGTCCAAAAATCTAGAGATGAAAGCGGCGGGGATTCAACCCCAAAAGAAAGTCCGGAACAGATTTAGCGACAATGGATTTTCGTGGTTGATATTAGCTGTTCCGCTTTTTTTATACATCATCTTTAGGCTTCTTCCAGCATTTGAGGCAGTGTACCTCAGTTTAACGAATTATTCTTTGCTGACTTTGTCCGGAAAATTTATTGGATTGCAAAATTATGTGCAACTGTTTCATGATCCGGTGTTTTGGGCTGCGCTCAAAAACACCGTCGAATATATGATCGTCACCAATTTCGGAACAATTATCATCGGTTTAGGATTAGCCATGCTGTTGAATCGAAGGAAAAGAGGAACCGTGCTAGCTCGGGCCATCATCTATATCCCTGCTGTCTTATCGGTCGTTGTCATGTCCGAAATTGCCATCATGGTTTTTGGTCCAAGCAATACCAGCTTGATGAACTGGATCGTCCACTTCTTTGGCGTGAGTCAACAGAATTGGTTGAACAATCCCCGTGAGTCTCTGCCGTCGTTGATGGGCATGCAACTGTACCAGGGAATGGGAACGACCATGATTTTTTATCTGGCCGCATTGCAGGGCATACCGTCTCATTTGTACGAAGCAGCCAAACTTGACGGCGCGAACGCTTGGCAAGTGTTTTACCGGATCACGCTTCCTTTACTGCGACCGGTCACCATGATGCTTATCATTCTTGGGTATATTGCAGGTTTTCAAGCATTCACCCAGATGCAGATTATGACCAACGGTGGGCCGGACAACCACACAATGTCTGTGGTGTTATATCTGTATAATAATGGGTTCATCGATTATAAGATGGGGCTTGCATCTGCGATGGGTGTATGTCTATTCATCATCATCTTAGTGGTCAGTATTGTGCAGTTTAGGATTTCATGGCGAAACCAAATGAATTGAACCCATACAAGGGGGGGAAAGATATGACTTTTTCAACCAGGAGAATTGTCGCAAATGCGAGTTGGTATTTTGCGATAGGCGTCATCATGCTGATTGTGTTGATTCCTCTGTGGGTGAGCATCGTCGCAGCGTTTCAACCGAATTCGTATATTCCATCCAACGCAATTCACTTTTGGCCAAAACAATGGTCTTTCGGGAATATTATAGATGCGTGGAAACAAGGCGGCTTAGGTCGAGGCTATCTTGTAACGATTATGCTGACCGTTCTCAATATCATCCCGAATCTATTTTTTTCGACGCTGCTCGGTTACGTATTTGCGAAGAAAAGATTCTGGGGTAAGAATACCATCTTCATTTTGTTGCTGGCATCCATGATGATCCCTGGCGAAATCACGATGATTCCCAATTTTATTTTGTATCGTTATTTGGGGTGGATCAATACAATTGGCCCACTTGTGTTTCCGGGCGGGATCATCAACGTTTTTGGCATTTTCTTGATGCGGCAATTCATACAGGATATTCCGGACGAACTGCTGGATGCTTCTAAAATCGATGGTTGTGGATCATTCCGTTCCTATTGGAATGTGATTTTACCACTTTGTAAACCGGCGATCGCGACGCTCAGCATTCTCACGTTCAGTGGATTGTGGAATGACTACATGGGTCCATTGATTTATCTCAACAATGCCAGCCTCTATACTGTCCAGTTGCATGTGGCTGACATGGTCACACAATTTTCAGGGACGAGCTTTGAGGGAACCTTGCAACAAACGGCTGATATTATCGCGGCGGCGCCGATTGTCATCGTGTTTTTGTGTTTACAGCGTTACTTTATCAGAGGGATTTCGTTGACCGGATTGAAATAAACCGTGGGGGGTGACTTTTAATGAAGGAACAGTATGCTTGCACTTTATTTCAAGAGGGGCATCCATACCATCCAGCCATTCATATTGGTGTGGACAGGGTGATGGTATATGGGTTAAACGCCACATTGCCAGAACGCATCGATGGCTGGCGTCAACGTGGCTACAAGGTAGCCTTGATGACAGGGTTGGCTTGGGGGGCGTATGACGACTATCTTGACGGAGACCGGGATGGCATTCAGCATCGCGCGCTAGAAGTGCAATTGGCTGGTGACGGACATCCCATTTTACACGGTGATTCTAAAAATATTGCGTACTTGGTGCCGACACCTTCATTTCAATCGTATTTTATTGAGAAACTCTTGCCTGTCGTGGATCACGGCATTGATGAATTCTTTTTCGAAGAACCAGAGTTTTGGGTAGATGCCGGTTATTCGCCAGCTTTCAAAGCAGCATGGGAACAGAAGTACTCGACGCCGTGGCAAGGGCAACACGCGGGGCCGGAGGCACATTGGATGGCAGCGAAGTTGAAGTCTGAATTGTATTTGGAATTATTTGAACAAACAGCGAAAGCTTTGAAGGAATATGGAGCGAGAAAGAACCGCGAGATCAGCTGTTTCATCGCCACACACAGCCTTATCAATTACGCGCAGTGGCGTCTCGTCAGCCCAGAGTCTGGCTTCCTTCGCTCCAATTATTGTGACGGCATGATTGGACAAGTGTGGACGGGGACCTCGCGCACGCCGAACGTTTTGCGCGGAAAGCGTGAGACGCGCACATTTTTCACGTCGTTCCTAGAGTATGGTTATTTTGCTGCGTTACTTGCAGATGGAAAACGCGCCTTGTGGGCTTTGCATGATCCGATTGAAGATAACCCGGAGTATGCGTGGCCAGAGTACCAGTATCACTATTTGAGGACAGTTGTCGCATCACTGCTGCGCCCTGAGATTGCCCGGTTTGAGATATGCCCTTGGCCATGGCGCATTTTCTCTCGCGCCTATGCCGGTGAAATGATTCCAGAGGATTACCATGTTGTGCTCTTGACTTTATTTGACGCGCTGCGGCGAATGGGCCAGTATCAAGCCGAGTGGGCGACAGAAGTTGTGGAAGTTGGTCTGTTTGTAGATGACAGCGCATTATTCCAGCGACCAACCGCCGGACTTCACGCCGTAAAGTACGATGGCACCCGACCCGATAGTGATTTTGATGCGGAAATCCAGCGGATCGTGTGCTGGAATGAGTTTTTCGGTCTTGCTTTACCATTGATGGAGCAAGGCATTGTGGTGACACCGATTCCACTGAAAGCCGCGCTGCTACATCCAAATTTGCTGCAGAAGTACGGCGTCATTGCGCTGAGCTATCAATTTATGAAGCCGCTCGATCCCGCTTATCACGAAGTCATAGCCAACTGGGTCAAAAACGGTGGAAACTTGCTGTACGTAGGGGATGGCATGGATGCTTTTCAACATGTGCGCGAATGGTGGAATGATGAAGGTAAATCTTCACGCACCGCTTTACAAGATCTCAAATTGCAACTGGGCATTGAACTTCAAGATGAATCTGATACAAGCGACCTGAAAGTTGGCAATGGAACATTCTCCGAATGGGCTGTCGATCCGGCGGCGTTGGCCGAGGATGGAAACTTAGCAGATGAGTGGATAGGAAAAGTCAAACATGCGCTTGGTGTAAAACGTATCCAACCGTCGCCTTGGATTGTTCACCGGGGACCTTACGTCGCGGGGATGAATCTAGATCAGAAAAACCATGTATTACAGGGCTTGTACGTCGACCTGACACAAGGGAGTCTGCCTGTCGTCACAGACCCGCAGTTGGCCGCGGAAGAGGTGTTTGTGTTTTACGATTTGAATCAAACTGTCGACGACAACCAAGTGATTGCCGCCACCATGCCAATGGAGCGGATGGATGGAAATCAGTCATCCACATCTTCTGTTCGCTATCGCATCAACTCGCTTTCAGACGCGCCAGTTGTAGCGCTTTTTCATTTGACAAAGGCCCCGCGTGACGTTGTCTTGAAAGGGTTCGAAGACGGCAGCCACCAATGGCACTGGCATGCAGAGGCGAACATGCTGCATGTCAGGTGTGCGCGAGAAGCAGAAGAAATGGAGATTTGCATTCAATTGGACTGATGGGAGCTAGGACGAACGGATCGCCTGTGTGATGTGAATTTCTTTTGGGAGATTCGGCGATTACGAGGGCAGATGAAGCGCGGGTTTTCTTGTAGGATGTCGCCGCTTGTGCAGCCTTAGCCGCAAATCACCTGATTAGGTGCAATTTGCGGCTAGGCGGTTATCAGAGCAATATACAGCGCGCCACTCTGAAAGTTCTCGGGTTGTTTCTCATTCGTTTATCCATGTGGTGACAATATCTCATGGTTCATTCAGCGTAGTGTGCAAGGCAAACGTCGTTTGTTCCGTCCCAGGTAGAAAACCCAGATGATAATATACCGACTCTGCCGCGTTTCCTTGTGTGACAAACAGTCGCATGACATCGTAATGGCGCTCTAGGGAAGTCAGCGCCTTTTTAAGCAGTGTAGTTGCCATCTGCTTTCTTCTATATTCGGGAAGTACGACGATTTCATAAACTAATGGAAGCCCCTCCCACAGCGAGATTAGACATGCGCTGATCATTTTTCTTCGCGTACTGTCATATACGACACTGGCAGCATTTAGTAGGGTATCAGACAGGTTGTTGGCGAAATAATAGGCAACATCCTTTCGTTTTTCTTCAATTGTATTTACACTCGCAGCGCCAATGCCATCTAGACCTGAATAAGCGTGGTGTAGCAATTCAGCGATCTCCTCACACATGTGGGGAGCTGGACGTTCGACCGAGAAACCGCGCAAGGTTGCGCTTGAGAAAGCTTCCGTCGGCCTGATCATCACTCGCCTTGTTTCCGTCGGTCGAAAACCCAAGCGAAGAAAGTGTTCAGATTGATACGGCAAGATTCCATATGCCTCTATGGGCTTAGATGAATCAGACACACTCAGCAGAAACGCTTTGAGTCGTTTCAGAATCAAATAGACATCCACAAAAGGCGGTTCTACAAAAAATGCCCAAAGCGCATTTGGTTTTAGACATACACCGCCAACTCGCTGGTTGTTTTGGCGTATCCAATAGCAAGGAGCGTCATCGCCGATGGCGGCTAGGCGTTCATCCCATGTTTGTCTAAACCATATATTTTCGCGATAAGTGGCGAAATGCACTGCGAATTTGTGTGTGTCAGCCTTTGTTAATGTAAAGTCTGCATCAAGACGAATGTCTGTGGCTGACCAAATTGAATTGTTCATTAGGAAACTCCTCTCAAAGTGCACACTGTCGTCGGATCGTGGGCGTAACTAGTAGAAATCCCATTCAAAAAATCATGGCGCCCACCTCCCTGAAAACGCAAAAAGCCGTATGTGAACAGCATTCACATACGGCCTCATAGGATGGGAGAGCATCGTCGAACAATTCCACTTGCGCAGGAAACGGCAAATGGAATGCTATGAGCGTGTGTGAAAGTCGGTTCTACCCGTTTTCCTCAAAATGACGGACTTCTCCCTCGGGCAAGACCGTCAACGATAGAGGAACCTATGTTGGTTACAGGCAAAAAGCAACGACGATCACGACACACATCACCTCAGAAAACATCATCTTGGCATGATTCTACGCCGTTTAACGTGTGTTTGAAAGCCTTTTTGTGATCAGGGCAATTCAGAATATCGACTACTGTGACTTTTTAGATAATTTTTTCAACGCGGTATATGTTAGGCTAAACAGAGCGCGTGAAAGGGGTGGTGCTTTATGACGACAGCACAGGTGACAATGGTGGTTCGTAGTTAGGCTGCAGAAGCAGTTGCGAAATGAGAATTCAGTCATAAAGCGCAGGTGTGAGATATGGATGTGATTATTCGATCCCATGAAATCTTGCTCCGTAGAACCACAGCCAATGATTTAGATTTTTTGAAGGGATGCTAAGAGCGTTTTTGAAATCCGTCGACGGAGAATTTGAATCGCTTGTCATCATGTCTTTGTTGAAGAGAGAATACCAGAGCAACTTGAAAATCTAGGGGAGAACCTAAGTCATGGCTGTTAAAACAGCGTTCTCAGCAGATGAATTCACCAGGATATTAGAAAATTACGACTTGGGCGCATATATAGACTCTGGACCATTTAACGGCGGAACCGTACAAACAAATATTCAGCTTCAAACGACGAAGGGGAGGTATGCATTTAGGTTTTACGAAAATCGAACGAAGAACCAAGTGCTATTCGAAACGGAATTACTCAGTTATTTGAAGGGCAAACATTATCCTTGTGCTGCCCCATATAGAAATCGAGATGGATGTTTTGTCGGGATGTTCCATCTAAAGCCGTATGTCTTTTTTGAATATATGGATGGTCAACACGTCGAAGTGCCGAATGAGCGGCAGAAGCAGCAACTGATTCAAAAGGCTGCAGAATTGCATAACATATCACAAGAATATACATCGGTATATCAAGCGGATCGATGGAATTATGATATTGAATTTTGCCGCGCATTGGCGCGCCAGGCATCAGAACGTATTGATACTACAAATGCAAAAGAAAAGTGCGCATGGCTGGAAAATGAGCTGCTGACACTGGAATTGCCAGCATCGTTACCGAAAGGCATATGCCATGCTGACTTTCACTTTTCCAACGTTCTTTTTCAACAGGATGATTTTGGCGCCTTGTTAGATTTTGATGATGCCAACTATACATTTCTCTTGTTCGATCTCGTTGGATTGATCGAATCTTGGGCGTGGCGTTATGGTGAAGATGAGGTGCTTGATTTTAGTGCGGCCAAGAAAGTGCTGGCGGAATATACAAGATGGCGAACATTAAACAGTGTGGAAGAAGCGCATTTGTTTGATGTATACAAGTTGAGCATATTGATCGATTGTGTTTGGTATTTCGAAAGAGGAGATGTACAAGATTTCTATGAAAGAAGAAAGATTGAATTTTTGAATCAGGTGGGTAGAGATAATTTTCGTCAGAAGTTATTATGAATCACTTATCATATCTAATGATATCACTGAATATTTCGCTTTGGGCACAAAGAGCCGTTATCAGTGCTTAGGGCATCCAATCGAGTGCAGAAGGAGGCAATGATGCATATTCAAAGCTTAAATGGCAGCTTAACGCATATCTTTGAGGATGAAGAGAATCAGATTCTTGCGAAGTCTATTCTAGGCTCTACTGATGTGGATAAAATTGCAGAGGATATCAATCAGTTGTGCGCGTGCGAGCTCGGAAGTCCGATAGCGCACTGTCTGAATGTGGAGTTTAGTGTCGGCGCCTCTTTTGGCCTGGCGCTGCAAGATGGCCGAAAGATATTTTTAAAAATCCACAAAACCAATGAAGACGATAGACCAGCAGCTATAACATTGGCTTCCTTAACGATAATTTCAAAAATACAGCGTGATTTAGCTGCAAGTGGATTCCCTTGCCCCAGCGTGATACATGAACCCATTCAGACTCGTTACGGCGTTGCGACAGTGGATGCCTTTGAAAATATAGGTGAGCAAAAAGATGCGCACAATTCGATCATTAGAGGCGAGATCGCCCGAACGTTGGCGGATCTCATCCAAAGAACGCAGGCTTATCGGTCTATGCCAGGGTTACCTTGTGGGCGCCTTTTTAGCAGTAGCACACTCTATCCTGTACCCCACAATGTGTTATTTGACTTCGATGGAACGGCAAAAGGCGCTGCATGGATAGATGAGATTGCGCGGAAAGCAAAGATGAGCATTCAAGATACGAAAGGAGAAATGGTCTTAGGCCATACAGATTGGTCGTTAAAGCACTTTCGGTTTAAAGACAGCAAAATTGTGATGATTTATGACTGGGATAGTCTTAAATTGGAAGATGAACTGAATTTATTGGGCATCGCTGCCGCAACGTTTACGACGACGTGGGATATCAAAACGAAAATTACACCCTCGGTAGAGGAGTGTTACGCGTTTGTGAAGGATTACGAGTTTTATCGCGGCAGACCTTTCACAAAGCAGGCATTCGAAAAAATATCAGCAGCCATCACGTATTGCATGGCGTATATCTCCAGGTGTGAATTTGCTCTTGATGCAGATGGCGAGAAATTTGAAGGGAGTTTCCGACAGGCATTGCAAGAGATGAACCGTCGTAACGTTTCTATTTTTTAGCGAACGCATCGTATGGATACAACAACCGGAAAGGTTATGACCAATGCTCAAAAAACTGAATCAGCTACTTGAAAGAATTTTGCCTTTTATCACGCCCTCCAGTATCATCATCGGCGCTTTGCTTGGTGGGTGGTTGGCAAGGTATGCCGACTTGTCACCTGTGATTTTTGCCTTTATGACATTTGCAGGCAGTCTGAATTCGAAATTTTCGGATCTAAAACGTGTCTTCACACGTCCGATCCCGCTCATTGCGACTTTATTCATACTACACATCGCAATGCCTTTGGTTGCTTTGTTGGTCGGACATCTGTTTTTTCAAGATGATCCCTACGTCATTACCGGCTTGATCTTAAGCTTGGTGATTCCTGCGGGCATCACCAGTTTCATTTGGGTCTCCATTTACAGCGGGAACATCGGATTGACGCTGTCTGTGATTCTCATCGATTCGTTTTTGTCGCCATTTATCGTTCCTTTGAGTATCCATGTCCTTGCTGGCGCCAAAGTCAGCATAGATGCTTGGGCGATGATGAAAGGGCTACTGTGGATGATCGTCCTGCCATCGATTGTTGGCATGTTCCTCAATCAAAAAACGGGCGGGCGGATCAAAACAACTTTGGGAGATAAAATCTCGCCCATATCTAAAATTTGTATTGGCGTCGTAGTTGCCATCAATGGCGCGGTGGTCGCGCCTTATCTCAGGCATTTTGATATGCAGTTGGTAGAACTGATAGGCGTGGTGTTTGTATTGTCAGCGTTGGGGTACCCGCTGGGCCTGATGATTGGCAGATTATGCGGATGGGAAAAAGGGACAATTGTGTCCTTGACATTTAATGGGGGGATGCGCAACAACAGTGCGGGCGCGGTGATGGCGATTACGTACTTTCCTTCTCCTGTCGCTTTGCCCGTGATATTGGTCATGCTCTTTCAGCAAACATTGGCCTCTTTTTACGGCGCTGTACTGAAACGGTATGTACTGGGCGACAAGAGAATGAACAAGGCGCATGAATCATGAACCTTGTCGATCACGTCAGCGCAACGGTCGGTCGTTATCTAGTGCAGTGTTCCTCCTGTTATTTCAAAGAGAAGCACGAGAACTCAGGGAAGTTTATACGACCAAAGAATGATTGTTGAACGCACCGAGGGCAAGTATCTTTATGGATAAATGAATGGGTTCGAAGGGGGCTATGAGATGCTGATTTATGAACGTGAGCGCGACTTTGTCATGGTGGAACAGAACAAACACGCGATTTTATCTGGGGCGCTATTCAGCAATTGGAGTGAAGCATATCTTGTCGGGAAACAACGCAAATCTGATGTGCTTTTCGCCATCGAATATCATGATAGGGCATGGATAACACTTGATGCGACGCCGCTCTGGAATGATGGACAAGATGCGCCGTATTCGTTTATCGATTTGCCCTCACTTCTGAAACTTCCGCATTATCAACAAGGCGTGGATTGGGTGGAGTGTCAAAACAAATATGCTGCGTTGCTTTGCAGCATGCACTATGCAGCCTTTTTTAACGGAGCCAAGGAAGATGATGAGCAAGCGTACCATCGATTTGAGTTGGAACGTCAGCATCGGTTGCGTGTTGAAATCGGGGATGTGTCAGATGAGGAAAGCCGTGTGCATTTTGCGATATTGAAGTTCCTTGATAAGTTGTCGATTTACATTTGTATCAATGAACCAGGCGTGTCAAAGGCGCGTGAATTTGCTTGGTATCGCGATGGGTTTGATGGCACAGAAGCGTTTTTGCACGCGAATGGCGGGGGGATCGTCGCGCATTGGTTGGATGAAAAATACGTTGGGCTCACGCAATTTCCCTTTGCGCAAAAATTCGAAGTCTCCGTTCCGACGAAAATTGTCAGTAAGCATGCCATAGAGGAACAAGGTATTGCCAGAGCATACAGAGATACAGTTTCGACCATTCGGACCGTCGAAGTTGGTCCGATGCCTGTGTAGAGATCGTCATACAGATATGGTGAGGGAGGATTTTTATGCAGCCAATTCGCCTCGATATTCCGGAGCAATTCAAAACGGATCGCCTGATATTGCGGGCGCCGGAAGTGGGGGATGGCGCTATGGTGAATGAAGCCATCCGGGAGTCATTCGATGCGCTGAGTCAGTGGATGAATTGGGCGGTGAATCTGCCTGAAATAGAGGAAACAGAGGAGAGCGTTCGTTTCAATCGAGCAAAGTTCATGCTGCGGGAACGTTTTATGTTTTACATGATGGAGCCAATAACCAATCGTTTCATCGGCACTTGTAGTTTTGTCAAAGTGGACTGGACGGCTCTGAAATTTGAAATTGGTTATTGGATTCGCACATCCGCCGCAGGGGCCGGGTATATGACGGAAGCGGTAAATGGTCTGACGGATTATGCGGCACAACATTTTGGCGCCAATCGAGTGGAAATTCACTGTGATCCGCACAACACAGCCAGCCGCAGGGTTGCCGAACGATGTGGCTATCATCTTGAGGCAGTGCTGGTGAAGAGCGCTGTTGATCCGTTTAAGCAGATTCGCGATGACTGTATTTATGCGAAAGTGCGCTTAAGGGATGGGGCGCTTGGGTATCCGGTGTAGGTATGTGTTTGATCAGAGCGCATCAACGGAAATGAATTGGCAAACGGGGGGATACCATGTCGCTAGAACATGCAAGCGTGTCGCCTATTGTTTCATTTGCTGATGAACCTGTACATATTAGGATTCAGGGTTGGAGGGCTCATGTTGAACATAAGGAGAGTGCTGATTATCCTGTTTTCAATTGTTCTGTTTTGCTCTGTCGGCTTCAATGTGATGCAATATCAGAATAAACAAGTTTTAGGTAAAGATTTGCTCGATAGCAGTGATGGGATTTTTATTGATTTGAATGACGCTTCGGATGACATTGCAAAGAATAAAGGTCAGGATGCAATTGCCTTTTTGTCCTGGGCAGTAGGAGGACTTTTGGTCATTCGGCAGCCACTCACTCATTATGGTGTAAGCCAATTGACTGGAATCACGCTGGAACTACAAAAAGTGCAAGGTGTTCTGTCCGAACCACAAAACTTTAAAGCATCTGAAGTGAAAAGCATGAAGGCGTTCGTTACTTCCTCTGCTATGTATTTTAGAAATTGTATTGTGAACGACGAGGTATCGGTGCCAAAGTTGAAATTGGCGATTCAGCAGATTTACGCAGTAATGCCAAGCAATGATAGAGCACAGTTTGAGGGCGCTGGACCATAATCAAAAGATAGGCATTTGATTTAAAGGAAGTATGTATAATGACTCCTATTTTTCCGCAGATGAAAACCGAACGATTCATTCTTCGTAGAATTTCAACAAGTGATGCGAAGGATTTGTATGATTATTTTTCTAAAGACGAAGTCACCAAGTACTACGACCTAAATACATTTACAACTATCCAACAGGCCTTAGATCTAATTGAACGTTGGGAAGCGCGCTTTCAAGAAAATGACGGAATTCGTTGGGGAATTGCGACAAGGAAAGATAACAAATTGATTGGTTCTTGCGGTTTTCACAATTGGTCAAAGGAACATCACAAGGCTGAAATCGGATATGAAGTGTCACCAAAGTATTGGAGGCAAGGTGTAATCACTGAGGTTCTAAAGGATGTCATTCAACACGGTTTTGTGGAACTCAATCTTCACCGTATTGAGGCATTCTATGATCCAGAAAACATCGCGTCGAAGAGGGCGCTAGAAAAGGCCGGGTTTAGACATGAGGGTGTTATGAGGGAATGTTTTTGGGAAAAGGGCAAATTTGTCGATGCAGCGGTTTGTGCTTTGCTCAGACGAGATTTCATGGTTACAGTGTGATACAAAAGATTCTTGGGTGAGAAAGTGATTGCAAATCTATTATGGTGTCTATCGTTATGTTTTATCAGTTGAAAATCCCGTTATTTTAGAAAACGATGCGAGGAGTGACGAAGTTGGAATTTCACGCTACGCGGCTTTTGGTCGGTGATTTCCAAAAGAGTCTTGAGTTTTACAGAGATATTCTATCGTTTAACGGCTGGCATAACGATGAAATGGAGTATGCATATTTTGAAGAAAAGCAGTTGGCGCTGTTTGGACGCGAGAGAATGCCGGAGTCTGTCAGCCACGTGACTGGTCCTTCCGCCCCGCCGCATTTTGTGCTCCAATTCGAAGTCGATAGCGTGGATGAAGCGTATCGGAAGTTGTTAGAGAAGGGCATAGAATTCGTTGTTCCGCCGCTCGATATGCCGGAATGGGGTTCTCGGATAGCTCATTTTTGTGATCCGGATGGCAACCTGATTGAGCTTTATAAGTCAATCAGAAAATCGTTTGCGAAAGGCGAGGGGGAGGCTTATGGTCAGGGAAGCTGAAGCATTCATTGAACAATTTGTGCACGAAATGAAGGAAACATTTGAGCAAAACCTCAAGTCGATTACCTTGTGCGGAAGTTATGTGCGAGGAGACAACACGGAAGATTCAGATATGGACGTCTACTGTCTTTTTGAATGCTTAACGGCAGAAGATCTGTTTGCCGTCGGAGGGATTATACAAAAACTGCCTTCGTTATATGCCAAATTTGAATTAAACACACAATGCCTGACGGTTGATGAATATTTACACCAAGGATTCGCGAGAGCATTCGTATCGCCAATCAGTTACTTTGAATCCAGGGTGATCTACGGAGAAGATTTCAGAATTAGACCATCACGTGAGGATTTTATATCATTCTTCGAAAGCGTTATCTCAGAAACAATTATGAGCATCCGCCACTACATGACATCTTTAGAGTCGATGGAAAGCTTGATGGATGGACGACTAAAACGTTGGGTCTTGAAACCCTTATGCGTCGCCTTGCGCGCGGAACGATACATCATGACGGGGAACTATCCCCGCAATTACACTGAACTGCTTGGGCAATCAGCTGGGTTGTCGCAAACTAAAGCGATCGAATGGATTTTGGATAAAACTCAACTGCATCGGGACATCGCTGAATCTCCACAAAATGTACTTGCTACTTTGTTAAATATCTCCACTGAAGTATCGAGAAGAGTTGCGGATGTCGGAAAACAAATGGAGGACATGTAATGCACTGAAGGTGATTGCAACTTCTGTTGTGATCACAAAACTGAGTCTGGAAGCGTGTGCGGATGTATCCATCAGGAGCAATGATTTACGGTTGTCGAATCGCCGTTTGCGCACTGTGAATATGTCGCGTGATGCTGTGATGATGGATGGGATTGATGAGGGGAATAGGCTTAACTGAAGTCGTGTGTAATACCAGTTGGCGGCATATCCAATATGCCTATCGTGAGAAGTGTATTAGCGCATTTTGATAATTACAAAATATGCTACAACAAAGATGATGATATTTCTTTATTGATTTTAGGCGAGGTTCACGCAGAATCACTGAATCTACTCGTTCCACTCAACAATCGCAAATCATCTTGCGGTGTTAGGGGGGTACACGTTAGACGCGCCACTGATGTGGTATGCGGAGCAGGCTGCTTTGCACGCGGGCTGTGACGTCATTGGTGTGGAATACGGTTATCAAGCCAATCGATCCCAACTAGACATGGATGAGCTTGACAGTATGATTGGCGAAGTGGCGGATGCGTTGAATCGCATCGTGACGAGATCGTACGCAAATGTGGTTTTTATCGGGAAGAGCTTGGGGACCATTGTGCAGACAGAGGTATCTTCAAAAGTGCATTGTTTCGTGCGCAACCATATCTTTCTCACGCCGTTAAGGTATCATTTCCGCCATCTGCGCATCGGAAAATTCGCTAGTGGTTGTAGGTGACAACGACGGCGCGTTCACGGCGGCGGATATCGTCCAAATTACCGATTTACCCAACGTGAAAATAAATGTGCTCCCAGGCGCGGATCACAGCTTGGAAGCGAAAGACTATACTGAATCTATCGACATTCTGAAACAAGTTGCCAAACTATGCGCGGATTTTTGTCAACCATCAATGTGAACCAACAAACGTATCTTGTCCGGCGTAGATTTTCTAGCGGAATGGAGGACGCCAATTTCTATGGAAGATCACAAAAACAAGCGGCTCATCAAACAGTTTAAGCAAGCGGTTCAAAATCGCGATGCGGCGACCGTAGATGCATTGCTCAGTCAATACGCATTTCTTCGTGAGGATATCAATGAACCTTACTTTTCCTTTGACGCGCCGGCGATTGTCGTCGCCGCGCCCCATCGCGAACTGGTCGATGTACTCCTCAAGCATGGCGCCGACATCAACGCGAAAAGCAGTTGGTGGGCAGGCGGTTTTGGCGTTTTGCACCAGGATAACGACGAGATGGCGCATTACCTCATAACGCGCGGGGCACGTGTCGATGCGCACGCCGCCGCTGCATTGGGAATGCTGGAGACGCTGCAGGCGATGGTTGAGGCGGATCCCACCGTGATCAATCAGCGCGGCCCGGATGGACAAGGTCCGCTGCACTTCGCAAAATCCAAGGAAATCATCGACTTTTTGCTCGATCACGGCGCGGATATCGAAATGCGCGATGTCGATCACGGTGGCACCCCGGCTCAATGGGCGGTGAACGACCCGGAAAAATGCAGGTATTTGATTGAACGTGGGGCCAAAGTGGATATTTTCATGGCGCTCATGCTCGGTGATGTGGAACTCGTTCGCGCTGCTTTGACGGCGGATCCGGATTGCCTTCAAGCGCAAGTTGGCGAAGGCGAATTCACATCCGATGAATCGGATGGAGGGCATATCTACACGTATCAGATTGGCGTTGCTGCCCGGCCGCTAACGCTGGCGGCACGGTTGAATCAGCCTGAGATCATCGATTTGCTGGTGAGCCATAGCACACTGGAGCAGAAATTTCTCATCGCCTGTCTGCGAGCAGATGCGGCGACGGTGCAGGCCATCCTGGCTGATGCGCCGAAAATCGTTCATGCCTTGAGCCAAGAAGATCGGGCTTTGATCACGGACGCGGCATGGAATCATCAGGTGGACGCTGTGCGCACGATGCTGGAGGCTGGATTCGATGTGGACGCGCGCCCGAATGCCGAATCATCGACGGCGCTCCATCGTGCGGTCATTCGCGGCGACAGTGACATAGTCGCGCTGTTGCTCGCGCATGGCGCGTCTGTGGAAATCCGAAACGAGTTTGGTGGGACGCCGCTTGGCGGATGCATCTGGGGTTCAATTCATTTTCGGGATCCACAGGGGGATTATGCGGCTGTGGCAGAGCGTCTCATTCAGGCGGGCGTGGAACTGCCCGAATCCGCGTCAGGCAGCGAGGCTGTACAGAACGTGCTCAGCAAGCACGGGGTACCACGCTAGTTTCAGGTTGAGTGCGCCGTGCGGGTGCGTGGCCTTTGGGTGCTAGACATACCACGCATGGCGCTCTATTCTGAACGTACATACCTTCTGGAGGTGCTTTATCATGGCAGTCTGCAATCTATCATCCATGCAAAAATCAGTTGGTGGACGGATAGGTTAACTTCGAAATCACATCAACCTACCGTCCGGAAAGGACGGTATTGATTGCTAAAATCGTCACAGTCTTCTGTATACCTCATTGCTTCCATGCTGGTGCAGATGGCGAATGCCACCATGTTTACGACCTATGTTGTCTACTATGTAACGGGTCTTCACCTGAATCCATTTCAGTTGCTCATGGTCGGCACGGTGCTCGAATTGGTTTACTTTTTTGCGGAAGGCCCAACGGGCGCATGGGCGGATACGTTTGGGCGCAAGCGATCCATCGTCATTGGCGCCATGATTCTCGGCTGTTCGTACATCTTTGAAGGGTTGCTGCCTGTGGTATTTTCCATCGCGGCGCTGTTTGTGGGGCTCTTGCTCGCGGAGGGAGTTCGGGCGATTGGCGAGGCTTTTTTCAGCGGCGCCATGCAGGCATGGATAGCGGATGAGGTGGAACAAAAAGAATTGGGACAACTATTGCTTCGAACCGCCTCGATGGAGCGCGCGGCAAGTATTGTGGGCATTCTGTTGAGTGTGTTTGTGACTAGCTTTCACCTGAATTTGGGATATGTGTGTGGCGGTGTGATGTATCTTTGTCTCGGCCTATTTTTGCTTTTCTCTGTCAGAGAGACCGGATTTCAACCGGAGGCTCAGGGCGTGGATGGCGGTGTGGGGCAAGTCGCCAACACGTTGCTGCAGGGCATACGGACCATTCGGCGCATCCCCGTGTTGTGGGGGCTTTTGTTGGTCAGTCTGTTTGTCGGCGTGGCCTCTGAAGGCATTGATAGACTCTGGGGCACGCATTTCATCACCGATATTGGCTTTCCTGCGTTTGGACACTGGCATACGGTTGTCTGGTTTGGCATCCTGGCGGTGCTGGCGAATGCTGCAGGCGCCATTGCTGCTGGTATGAGCAGCAGGTATCTCGACACGGAGGCACCTGATCGCATGACGCGGATTTTGGCGCTCATCACCCTGTTGCGCATCGGCCTGATTGGCCTATTTGCGTTTGCCAGCCGGTTTTCAGTCGCCATTGTCGCCTACTTGGCGATCACGGTGACGGCAACGCTGTTCCAAACTTTGTTTGAAGTGTGGAAAATGCAAAACATTCCTAGCCCTGTGCGCGCAACCGTCATGTCTATGCTCGGGCAAATGGACGCATTGGGCCAGTCTTGTGGCGGGCCTGTCATTGGGATGATTGGCAGTCGCTACACCATCCGTACGGCTTTGGTTGCGGCTGCGTTGTTGCTCAGTCCGACCTTGGGGGCCTACGCGTGGTTTAAGCGGCTACGACTACGTTAGATATCATCAAATTCAGCAGAAATGTAGACCTGAAAAGTCTTTGTGAAGGGCCACCGCAATGGTGGCCCGAATTCCCTTTGCAACTGCTGTCATCTGTCTGTTGTGTGTGGCGTTCAAACACTTTTTTCATACACCGGCGCGTGAAATGTATCCACGTACTTTCCGCTTTCCTTCATGCGATGGTACGCTTCCTCCCAAGGAGATTCCCGCAATCGCGTCGGGCCATTGCGGACATCGTGTCCCTTGTCGATGCGTGATGGGTAGTGGCTGTAAATCATCAGGCGCCGTGGGAGATCCGTGGTGTTGGGACGTGAATTGTGCACCAGCAACGTGTGAAAAAGCATGACCGATCCCGGTGGCACAATCACATCGACGCCGCCTTGCGGATCCACCAAACCGGGTTTCACCTGTAGGCCAATTTCGCAGGGCTCGTGCTCCAAGTGAGTCCGGTGTGTGCCTGGCCAAATGTGCAGCGGGCCGTTGTCGACCGTGCAAGGATCAATCGAGATGGCCGAGGACATGATGTCCTGGGGATAGTCCTGCGCCGAGAAATACGCCCAGTCATTGTGGATGGGGAAGCGATCATCCCGTTGGCTGAATTCCAGCCCTTCGACGGGTAGTGGCAGTGGTTGTTTGTAGTTCAGTTTTTCCTCCATGAGAATGGGCTCGCATTGCATAATTTGGCGCATCGGCTCAAGTAGCCTGTCATCTGCGGAAACTTGGCTTAAATATAGCGAGAGATCATTGATTGGCTGAATCTTGCGCACATGTTGCGTGCCGTCTGGCAACTGGTTTAAATCGATGCGCCCGCTTCGTCGGCCATGCGCCAGTGAGGAATTGATGATGAGTTCCAAAATGTAGTCAGATTCTTCTTTCATGCGGTTCACTTCTTGTTCGTTGAACACGCTTTCCAAAACCAGGAATCCATCCTGCTCGAACTGTTCCAATTGCTGTTTGCTCAAAGCGCCCTTGGTCATGTGAAATCCCTCCTTGTTTCAATTATCAAACGAGTGCGCACAGGTGTGAATAGACCTGAACATGTTTTTTGTGGAGCCATTTGATATCCTGGAGAAATTTTTGTGGTTTCAGCGGAGGAGAGCAGGAATGGATTTGGCCGTCGCGAAGAACAGTTTATGACACCTTTAACGGACGCGCCAATGGATGAAAATGCACATCTGCCCCGGTTGATGATGGCGGGGGAATTCGTCGTGAAAAACGGGTGGTCCTTGGGGCCGAGAAAACTCCAAGAGTACGAATTGGTGTACTTTCCCAACACCTCCCAGACGATTTGTTGCGTGAACGGTGTGGTGTACACCTTGAATCAACCGTGCTTTATCTTCACGCGCCCCGGTGAACCGCACAATTATATTTTCGATCCGGCGCGCGCAACGAGACATCTCTTCGTCCATTTCACATGGTCATCTCCTGGAACCGCCACGGCGCAAGGCGGAGCCAATATGAGCATTCCTACATTTTCGCCGGGAACCAAGCTGTCGTTGTTGCCGACTTTGTTGCAGCATATTTTGTACTTGGCCAATGTCAAACCGGCGTTATGGATGCAGCGATGTAGTAAGCTGCTGTTTGCTGCGCTCGGTGAGTTGGAGGGCGCCGCACAGTCGTCAAGTGAACCCGATGCAGTGACCAATGAGACCATGCCGTCGCAGATTGCGCAAGCGATTCGATACATTGAGCAACATCTGCACGAAGCGCTGTCGGTTCAGCAAATTGCTGACCTTTGTGGCTGGACGCATGCGCATTTCACCCGCGTGTTCAGCCAACATACGGGCGCATCGCCGCGTGCTTTTATTCTGAGTCGCCGCATTGACCGCGCCTGCCAATTGCTTATGCAGGAATCCTGCACCATCAAAGAGATTGCGCACCGGGTCGGCTTTCAAGACGAGCATTACTTTTCCCGCACGTTCGTTCGCGAAAAGGGGATCACAGCCAGGCAATACCGAGAGGATTTTAGTGATCCGCGCGTGCAACATCTGGCGCCGATTGAGGCCTATGACACACTGTACCCGCTCAACCGATATTTTGTCTGTCCATAATCCATAGTTTCGCTTGCTCTTTGCCTTCAGGCAGAGTAATCGGCGGCGATGATCGCCGCTATTTTTTCGCTGTCCCCTGTTGTCGGTAGAGGCTGGGGGTCACGCCGTATTCCCGCACAAATGATTTGGTAAAGTGAAACTCGTCGTAGTAGTTCAGCGACAAGGCAATCTGTTTGATGGTCATGTCAGTGGATTTCAGTGCGATACAGGCTGATTTCAATTTCAGCCGGTAGAAATAACGAACCGGTGTATCCCCAGTGTTTTGTTTGAACATGCGAAAGAATTGGGTGCGCGATATATTACAGAGATCGACGAGAAAGGCAA
Organism: Alicyclobacillus fodiniaquatilis; assembly: GCF_042678105.1. NCBI lineage: Bacteria > Bacillati > Bacillota > Bacilli > Caryophanales > Alicyclobacillaceae > Alicyclobacillus > Alicyclobacillus fodiniaquatilis. The sequence goes on along the minus strand of NZ_JBHUCX010000028.1, from coordinate 32,376 downwards.
TATCCATTGGTTCATTAAGATGTTGGTGCATCCAGTGTATGGCCTTGTGGATACTTGAAGCGGTTTCGATTGTTGCTGGACTGCATTCTTGCGCGAGACAGACTAGGACGCTGTGAAATAGATGCGTCACTGCGTACATGTGCCCCACTTGATGGTCAATCACGGTGCGAATCAACATTTTGCACACGCTGGCCAAATAGTCGATTTGCGCTGTCGCGCATACTTGGTGGACGGGGATGTTCAAGTAATTGGGCATCGCCAGGTCGGTGAAATGAAGGAAGTAAAACCGCCATTCACTGCCCTCGACACATCCATAATGACAAGGCTTGTCTTGGTCCACGATGAAAAAGCTGCCCGGCGTGAGGGGATGGATGGTTTGTGGATCATCCAGCAGCCAAAGTTGCCCGGTCCCTTCCAATGTGATAAAAATGCCGGGCGCAGGCAATCCCGCTGTAAAGTGACACTGATAATCCTCGTTCGCTTCAACTTCCCAGATGGACAAAAAGCGCGTGAACGGAAATGTGTGCGGTTCAGGCAGCTCATAGGGAATGTTGTAGTAATTTACAGGCATTTTTCAGATCCCCATTTCCGTTGGGACGATAGGAAAATGTACGCTCATACATGTCATCGCACGTGTATCCATTCAAATTATACGGCTGTTGGCGGTAAAGTGAAGTCGTTAAAGGGCTTATTTCTATGTGGAGCTATGGCCTGTAACGGGATTGGGTCTGATCTGACATACGAGCATGAGGAGGATGGTTTTCTATGCCTGCACAGTTTGGCAATCGCACAGTGAAACTGGGGACAGCGGATCTGTCGGAACTGCGGAGTTCTAACGAATTGCTGCACGACGTCCAGCAATTGAGGGCGCGGTTGCAGGAAGATGGCTATTTGTTGTTGCGGGGGTTTCACGACAGGGATACGGTGTTGCAGGCGAGGATGGAGTTTATTCATAAACTTCAATTCCTTGGGCGGTTACATCCTGATTTTCCGGCTGCCGAGGGCGTCATTGGCGCTGACAATAAGTCGGCCATGTGGGGCGGGGGCACAAATCAATTACAAGCTGACTTTCCAGCCTTTTTACAGGTCGTGAATTCGCCAAAGGTCATGCATTTCTTTGATGAACTGCTAGATGGCCCGACTTTGACCTACGATTATAAATGGCCGCGCGTCGTCGGCAACGGGGGAAACACGGGCGTGCATTATGACATCGTGTACATGGGGAGAGGATCGAAAAATGTGTATACGATGTGGACGCCTTTAGACGATATTCCCCTGGAGCGCGGCACATTGGCTTTGTGTTTGGGATCACAGCACTTTGACATCGTCAGACAGACGTACGGGCAAATGGATGTGGATCGCGACAATGTCGCCACTGGTTGGCTGTCGGAAGATCCGTATGAAATCAGTGAGAAATTCGGCGGACAGTGGGCAAGCACCGAGTTTGCAGCGGGAGATGTCATTATTTTTGGTATGTTCATGATGCATGCGTCTCTCATCAATACGACGGATCGATATCGATTCAGTTCTGACACAAGGTACCAACTTGCATCAGAGCCAGTGGATGAACGGTGGATAGGCGCGCGACCAAAAGGACATTACGCCTGGGGGAAAACACCGCTGAAAACCGTCGAGAAAGCGCGGCAAGAATGGGGTATCTAGGCGGTCTTCTCTCACCATGCGCAGCATCCGGTCAATCCAAGCCGAATGGCCATAAAAATAATCAGCTAGATTGTATTGTCACATGGCACATTTGTGGATACCTATGGTAACATTTTTTATGGAATAGCTGGTATAAAGACCGATGACGACATAGTGTTACGTGCGCGAGTAATGCAGGTCGAACTGAAAGGGATCGGTTTGACGTTGTTGAAAACGCATACATGAATGGAGGCTGAAGGATGGCTGGAAATCGTGCGGTGGTGTACAAAGGAGCAGGTCGCGTGGCGGTGGAATCGATAGCGTATCCAGATTTGGTATTACATGACGGCCCTGGCGTCAATCCGCTGAATGTCGGGCGAAAATGTGAACACGGCGTCATTTTAAAAGTCGTGTCTACCAATATCTGCGGCAGTGATCAACACATGGTGCGCGGCAGAACAACTGCGCCCGAGGGGCTTGTTTTGGGACATGAGATTACAGGCGAAGTGATTGAGGTCGGCCGGGATGTGGAGTTTATCAAACAGGGCGACTTGGTTTCGGTTCCCTTTAACATCGCTTGCGGCAGGTGCCGCAGTTGCAAAGAAGGGGACACGCACATCTGCCTGAACGTCAATCCAGACCGCCCGGGATCTGCGTATGGGTACGTGGACATGGGCGGATGGGTCGGCGGCCAATCCGAGTATGTGATGGTGCCCTATGCGGATTTTCAGCTGTTGAAGTTTCCAGACAAGGATCAGGCTTTGGAGAAAATCCTTGATTTGACGATGCTCTCTGACATTTTTCCGACGGGGTATCATGGGGCTGTCAGTGCAGGGGTCACCACAGGATCGACCGTGTATGTGGCGGGGGCGGGACCAGTGGGGTTGGCGGCGGCGCATTCGGCGCAACTATTGGGCGCCTCTGTGGTCATTGTCGGTGATTTGAACCCTGTCCGTCTGGAACAGGCCCGCAGTTTTGGTTGTGAAACCGTCAACTTGAGTGAACACGATGATTTGGGAGAGATGATTGAGCAGATACTGGGCGTGCCCGAAGTGGATTGCGCCATCGACTGCGTGGGCTTTGAGGCACATGGACATGGCAAACAGCATACGGAAGCGCCTGCGACGGTGCTCAATTCCATCATGGAGATCACGCGTGCTGGGGGGCGACTGGGCATTCCTGGTCTGTATGTGACGGGGGATCCGGGCGCCAAGGATGAAGATGCGAAGGTGGGCTCACTGCGCATCCGCATCGGCTTGGGCTGGGCCAAAGCGCATCATTTTGTCACGGGCCAGACGCCGGTGATGCACTACCATCGCCAACTGATGAACGCCATTTTGAGTGGGCGGGCGCAGATTGCCAAAGCGGTCAATGCGACTGTGGTGGACTTAAGCGACGCGCCAGTGGGGTACAGTGATTTTGACAAGGGCGTTGCGCGTAAATTTGTGCTGGATCCACACGGATTGGTGCGCAAAGCGCATCCGGGGAGCGTGTATGTAAAAAGCTGATGAACAAAAAGGGCAATGAAATAGGCCGCAGCAGCCAGCTTTGCTGCTGCGGCCTATTTTTGTGTATGGCAGAAACCGCTTGCGTTCCCGTTCAGTCAGTTTGCGGGAATGCTACGTCGTCCGAACGGCGATAAGGCGAGGTCTGCGCGAATCTCGCTGTTTTGAATGGTTGTATATATGGCTACGGCGTAAGCTTGCAGTTCCATATCTTCATACCCGCTGTCAGGCATTTCGGCGGGCGTAAATCCCATCGCATAGAGTTTCTGTGTGTATAGCGATTGAATCTTCTGCGCCGCATCGACCATCTGGTTTGCATCATTCAACCCTGAGCTAATCCATGTGCCGACTTCCTGGCCGAATTCGGGGAGCTTGAGGAATTGGACGTATCGCCACTTGTCGTATGGGGCGTACTCGTGATTCAGCAGAAAACCAGCTTTCATCGCGTGTTCGCAAAATTTCCCCCATAGCAATTGTGCGGTGATGACGTCTTTTCGTTTCATGGCCCGCTCGATGTGACGCACTTTCCATTGCCAGAGTTCCCGTAAGGCTTTCACCATTCTATTCTTCCAAATCTCCTCCGGATAATTGGCAAATGATTGGATGCGATTGGTGATTTCAGCGGGTGCGTCGTAGAAAATTGCGGTATGTGAGAGTTCGAATAGTTGCTCCTCGGGAATCGTCAGCCATGTCGCATCGTCGTCGGGTCTGCGCACCACGCCGATCTTTGCTCTCATAAATGCTTTAATTTCAGCGATGGTGCATGATTTTTGCGCCGCTGTGACCTTTTGCCATCCGTAGCCAAGGTATTCCTGTGGAAGGGTGTCCAACATGGCGTGCAGTGGTTGGTTGAATCGATGAAACGCTACGTCATCAAGCCAGACGATGAAACCTGGTCCCCAGTCGTGATCGCGCGATTGTTCGTCGTCGTTGCCGTGGCATTGTGATCCTCCACTTAATCCTGCGGCGAGATGCGGCAATAGTTCTGGCAGTTGTTTTTGTATTTCCGGTAACCCGACTTCAAAGAAAAAACGGCGACAAAGTTCGAGCCCCTGCATGTTCATCCCTCCACTGTGAACCCTGGCGCCTTGCATCCGCGCCGTCCTTGCAATCATGATTCCACGGCGCGAATCCATGTCCCATCGCAGTCTAACGCAAGTTGGCCAGCACGGAAATGGCGTCGCGATTGCACCAGCTTGGCCCATTCTGGAAGTTCAAGGCGTACTCCAAGGCGGTGACCTGTTCGAAAACCTGGTTTTCGATTTCATCCCATCCACCTTGTGGGTGACGGATGGTTGCTCGGATGGTAGGGTCCGCGCCGTGAGCCAACAGAAATTTCGTGCGTTTGTCTGTCGGCGACTGGTTGGCGACAACCGCGTGGAACAAGGGCGTGTGCCCACCGCAGCCATCGGCGTCCATATCCGCCCGTGCGTTGACATCTGCCCCATGGTCGATAAGCCACTTGGCCATCTCAAACTCGTCATATTCCATCGCTAAGTGAAGCAATGTCGTTCCTTCAATGGACGTCAGCATCATAGCGTGGGAAAATCCCATCTCGGGACGATAGATGTCAGACGCTTGAAATCGTTGGTGAACGAGATTGGGGTTTTTGCGCCAATGTTTTTCCAGCAGGTCGATCCGTCCGCGATGAAAGGCCATCAGTGGTGTATCCTCACAGGGGATACCCGCGTCAAAAAGGACTTCGAGGCATTCATGTTTCTGTTGCGGTTTTCGGACGTAGGCGCTCAAAATGAAGCCTAACGGAGAGTGGATGCTCCCATCGTTCGTTCGATACTTGACGGTGGGGTCTGCGCCGAGATCGATCATTAAACGGATGGCATCTGGATTCATCGCCTCACAAGCGGCCAAGATGACAGGGCCATAGTGTGTTGCCGTATCGGAATATAGGCCGTTTGGATCTGCGCCCTTTTGGATGAGGTATTCCGACACTTCGCGATGCGCGCGCATCGCCGCGCGGGACAACGCCTGTTGCAAGTCTCTGGGGCCTAATTCGGCGAGGAATTTGACCATTTCTAAGTGGTTGCATTGCGCTGCCAAACAGAGTGCCGCGCCTCCATCGACGCGAGGCAAAGGCTCATTCAACAACGCCGGGTGCGCTGTGATGATGGACGTCACGGTGTGAAGGTCATTGTCTTTGATTGCTTCTATGAACTGCTCTTTGGACGCGAATAAATCCATCTCCATGACTTCACTCTTTCTTTTCTAAAGATAAGACTTGCCTTTCAACAAAAGGATGATCGGTTTTGTGATGTGGTTGGCTTGGTGATGGCTGATTTGTGTGAGGTTCTATGTTGTGGTTGCTCATTCAGATGGTTGGTGAAGCTGCAGTCCATTGCGCTGTCTGCCAAATGTTGCTTTCATTCGGAATTGAGTCGGTGAAACGCCATACTTTCGTTTGAACACCTTGTGGAAATACGCATAGCTTCCGAATCCACAGCTCTCGGCAATTTGTTCCAGACTCATGTGCGTGTAATTCATACGTTCTACGGCATTTGACAATTTGATCTCCAAAGCGTACTGCACCATCGTGAAATCGAAGCTCTCTTTAAAAAGGTGGACGGCGCGCGAGACGCTGAGTCCGACGTGATCGGCGACGTCTTGCACTTTGAAATCCTCTTTGGCGTGGTCTTCAATGTATCGCTTCATTCGGTCGCTGGTAAACTTCACGGTCAGATTTGACCGGCCTTGCAGGGAAGCGGTGCCGATGACGGCGCGCTCCAGTGAAATGCACAATGCGCATAGGAGATATGTGAGCAACTCTGGCTCGACGGCCGCCACCTTGTGTTTCTCCAAATGGAGTTGACGCCAGAGTGACAGGATTCGCTCGTCGAGATCGATACGAGTGCAGGTGGGTTTTTCGGAACGGTTCCACCAGTCGCGTATCCACTGCCCTTGGCAAAAGAGAAAATAGTCGCCGCTGACGGAACTGCCGTCTGGTTCAGCGGTGTCAACCCGAAGTTCGTAAGGGTCACCTTGTTGAAACAGCAGTAGATCACCAGGCTCCACTGTTCTCATTTTCCCTTTGACCAAGGCTTTGCAATGGCCATCCGTCTGTAAGCGAAAGAGAAAACTCGGCAATTTTTCGATAAATCCCATAGCAAATGGTTTGGAATGAAAGGAATACCCGCAGGCCAAGAGTTCCGCTTCCAAATATCATCACTCCCATGACAGCAAAATAGGAGATGTATGTAGTCATATCGAGTATGGTTTTCACCAGGATTCATTCATATGCTATAACCATATCCCACATCTGCAATTTTGTAAAGCGCTTTCATTTGCGTGAGGACGGGGTTACGCCAAGGTGTGGATCCGCCATTATTCGACTTGGAGCACCTCTGAGTCCACCGGAATCGCCTGCTGATGAAAGGGCTTCTATCGAGGAGAAAGGGGCAAATACTTTGAGCATCAAAGTCGGTGTGAACCTGTTTAGTGTACTGAAAGAAGTGAACGAGGATTACCTGGGCACATTGGAGCGGGTCGTCGAGATCGGCTACGAATACGTCGAACTGCTGGCGGCGAATTTCCGGACCGGTGTCCGATTCAGTGAGGCGTTTCCGTTGCAGGTGGTGCAGCGCAAATTTGAGGAACTGGGGCTGAAACCCATCGCGGCGCACGAGGGTGCAGCGCCAGGCAAATCCATCTCTGAACTGAATTGGGATGAAATCATCCGCTACAACTACGAACTTGGCTGCGAAGCGGTCGTTTTGCCTTCCGCCTGGATTCAGGACCGGGAAAGCGCGCTTCGGACCGCCGAGGAACTCAACGCGATTGGGAAAAGGTGCAGAGAAAACGGTCTGCAGTTCTACTTTCACAACCATGCGCACGAGTTGAAAAGCGTAGGTGACACCACACTGCTCGAACTGCTCTTGGAAAACACGGATCCTGAAAATCTAAAAGCGGAGCTCGATCTCGTCTGGGTCATGCGCGGTGGAGTAGACCCGTTGGCCTTGCTCGAAAAACTGGGTCCCCGCTGCGACATCATCCATCAGAAGGATTTGAGCCGCGATGCGCAACCGGTGAGTATCTTCGATGCTTTGCAGCCCGGAGAAGAGGATATGCCCATCTTCCAGGCTTATCGGAAGTACTTCAAGCCCGGAGATTTCGTGGATTTTGGCGAAGGCATCGTGGATTTTGCCGCACTCTACGCCAAGTTGAAAGAGATGGGCTATGTGCGCTATGCGATTGTGGAAAACGAGAGCCATCAGGAAGACAAGATTGGGTGCATTGCGCGTGATTTGAAATTTATCCAACAATACGTATGAGGGGTGCTGCGATATGTCCAGTGAGAAGCTGAAAATTGGCATTGTCGGTTGCGGTGGCATCGCCAATCAGAAACATATGCCTGCCTTGGCCAAACTCGGCCATTTGGGCGAGATGGTGGCTTTTTGCGACGTGATCGAAGAAAGAGCTGTCAAAGCAAAGGCGGAATATGGGACGGAATCTGCCAAAGTGTACACGGATTACAAGGAACTGTTGCGGGACGCGTCGATTGACGTGGTGCACGTGCTGACGCCAAACTTGTATCACTCCTTTATCTCTGTGGACGCCTTGGAAGCTGGCAAGCATGTCATGTGTGAGAAGCCGATGGCCATCAACTCTGCCGAGGCGAGGAAAATGATCGATGCGGCTAAGCGGACGGGGAAGAAGTTGACCATCGGCTACCAAAATCGCTGGAACAACGACTCGCAGGTTGTTTACAAAGCATGTCGAGAAGGGGAACTCGGCGACATCTACATGGCGAAGGCGCACGCGGTTCGGCGCCGCGGTGTACCGACCTGGGGCGTTTTCACGGACAAGGAGCAGCAAGGCGGCGGCGCGCTCATCGACATTGGCACGCACGCGCTCGATTTGACACTCTGGTTTATGGACAACTACAAGCCGAAGTCTGTGACAGGGTCCGTTTTCTACAAACTGAAGGACAAACCGGAAGGCAATACCATGGGGCGTTGGGATCCGGCGACATTCACGGTCGAAGACTCCGCTTTTGGGCTCATCAAGATGGAAAATGGAGCGACCATCTTCCTGGAGTGCGCCTGGGCGCTCAACACGACGGATGTGCGCGAAGCGAAGTCTTCCTTGTTTGGGACAAATGGCGGTGTCGAAATGAAACAGGGCGCGAATTGGCAACCTGACCTCGTCTTCAACACGGTCAAGTTCGACAAACTGATGGAGATGAAGCCACAGGTCATGGGCCGCAGGGGGGAGGATTCGGGTCTTCAGGAAGCTAGACAGTGGTTGGAAAGTATCGTGAATGACACGGAACCGCTCGTCAAACCCGAGCAGGCGTTTGTGGTGACACAGATTCTGGAGGCCATCTATACTTCGGCAGAGACAGGGAAGGCTGTAGCGTTTTAAAGGGGCCACACAGGGGTAATCAAGGGTTGCAGTGAAGTATATAGATAAGCTTGGTAGACTGGTGGTTGCCACCAGTCTACTATTTTGACATGGGTAGGCTTTAGCGGCTCATTGACTTCTCTGTTGGCAAACTTGGATGAAATGCACTCGTCGAACCTGTCCATGACCGAATGCCAATAAAAGTTTCGAGAGGTTGTGGCTTGATGGTTCAGTGCAAGATAAAGATTTCCTTACGGGGGTGTTGACCCCTCCCATTGCATATCGGGTCTATAGCTTCATTTATCACCAAAATTCCAATTCTACACCGTACTGTTTTAGTTCAAGTTTTCTTGCAACAGCTTGGGACGAGAGATTATTCCATGCAGTGCTATATAGAGCAGTACGCCCCTGATTTTGTATCTCAGCTGCCCATGCCGTTGTGACGTCTAACGCGTACGATTTTCCTCGAAAATCCTTGGCGGTTTTTAGGCTCGCTTCAGCACCAAAAGTCTGTACTGAACTGCAACAAAGTGACACTGCAACTCGATCACGAACGACTGCGAAGACAGGCCCAACATCGACGTCTTCGAACCAGTCCGAAAAATATTGTTTCAAAAGTTCGATATTTTCATGAGTGATTCGGACTGCCTCGGTATGTTTACCCCGTACGTCGTGGAACACGTACGTAGGTCCTGCATAAACTCGCTCAACTGGTCTTTCCTTATTTAAAACCTGAATGATTTCAACCATGTTTACCTTATTTGGAGTATCTAACCACGGGGATTTCTGGACAACATGCTTTAACTCATTTGCAATATCCTCATTGAGGTTTTGATGATATCTTTCGACGATGCCTTGTCTTGTGGTTCCGATAAAGATCCGAGGACCGGTTATCAATCGACCAGCTTCATCCTGTTTGAATCTGACACCAGCATGAGTTTCCATGAGTTCATAATTGGAAAGCATAAAAAACCTCCATATTCGTTGTCACAACCCTGCACGATTACGTGTGACTGTCGATATTATTAGGTAGTTACCGCTACCTTGATTTGAACCCTTCCTGAAAATGTGTATGATTTGGAATCGGCTAACTGAGTACTGTGTTGTGACTCTCCCGTACTCTACTCCCCTTATGAATCAAAATAAGCCACGAGACAGAGGCTGTCGCGTGGCTGAATTCAGGCACGAAAAAGCCCCAGGCTTGTATCCGTTGCCCAGGGCTGTCCAATCAGAACTCACTAAAAACTAAGTGAATCAATCTCCCGATAAGACGAGCGAGGACAACAACATGAATACGTCGCAACCACGATTCTCATTTTTCATACTTCCTCACTCCCCTTCATGTAAGCGTGTGACAATACTACACCACATGAATGAATTCTACAAGGGCTTTATGGAGCTCGCTCACGCAACCAGTAAAACATCATTCATCCTCCAAACGTCTGTTTCTGATATGCAATGACATCAGCAAGGAGAACCAGCCTAACGCGCTGAATCTCCTTGAAAACTGGCAGCTATATTCCCTGCGCTAATCCGAGCATTGTTCAGGACCATGACCATTTTCTCCTTGGGATGTTGGGCTGCCTTCGCCTTGAATAGTCTGGTTTCCAAAGTCTCTGGGTCGACTCTCGGATTCATCGTATTCAACGCTTTCTATGGTAATATTAAAATCACAGAAAGTTCCGTGATATAATGCTGATTCCTTTTATGACTTTTATCGCCGTCTATATAGGTCACTTTTAGCGGAAAGGGAAAATCAAATGGACATTCAACTACACCATGACTTCTCACTGGCAAACTTGGATGAATTGCAGCAAATTTATCTATCCGTGGGTTGGAAGCGACGTGACATAGGAATCATCCGCAAAATCTTAGCAGCCAGCACGCATGTGACCATCGCGATGGACGGCCAGCGGATGGTAGGGTTTGGCCGGGCCATTTCTGATGGGGTTTTCAATGCGGCGATTTATGATGTCGTCGTCCATCCGGATTACCAACGCCATGGCATCGGCAAACGCATCGTAGAGGATTTACTCCATCGTTTGCGTGACATTTCGTGCGTCCACCTGATAGCGACCACGGGGAACGAGCATTTTTATCGCGGGGTTGGCTTTAAGAAGGTAAAGACAGCGATGGCCAGATATTTGAGTCCAGCGTTGGATAGCGAATATCTTGAATAATGGCGCTACTTTCGCGAACCCAGACAGGTAAATGCAGCAAGGTTTGCGAATACATAAACTGGATAGTACGGCAGCATGGCGAGGTGGGTTTTCAAATTGAGATTTTTGATGAGCGCAAACCAAATGAGCGAGAATCTGCGGAGTGGGGCGCCGCATATGAACTCGGAGATAAAGCGCGTAAGGAGATCAGGGGCCACCCGTTGGAATTTTACATCGATAAAACATCACTGCCGTGCGGAACAGAACCTTGGCGGAGCTTAGAGAACGCCAGGATGAATGGCTGATGATTGAACGTTCATGGTCCGGTAACCCTTCGAACAATTATTTCATCTGGTTTCATGTCTTTGAAGATGAAATCAATCATCGAGGGCAAATTCGGATATTGAGAAAGCGGTTGCCTAAGTAACAACGCGTTCTAAGCTGTGGAGAAGTGTTCAGCGTATGTCGTTAAAAGGTATTGTTTGGTTGTTAAAATAGGTGTGAGAAAGTGTGTATGTTGCAATGATGTTGGCAGTAGAACATTCCATTCCGTCTGCTAGTGGCATTCTTCGAGAAATTCTGCCACTGTATGGACTCGAACAACTTGATTTAAATTGTCGTCTCATCAAGCATGGATCAAATGATACCTTTTTGTTGTATAACGATGCGACGAAGTTTATTTTTCGCATCTATCGTCATCAGTGGAGGACGGAGCATGATGTCCGCAACGAAATCGAATATATTCTCCACTTGCATGCCAAAGGATTAAAGGTTGCATTGCCGCTTCCCACCCTTTGCGGGGAACGGCTCCTTCATTTGCAATTTCCCGAAGGTACGCGTCAGGCCGTCATGTTTTCATATGCGTCCGGTTTGCCTCTGAAAGGGGATGAATTTGCTGATTTTGGCGCAACGTGTGCAAAACTTCATCTAGCGAGTGCGGATTTTTCGAGTGCACATTCGCGCTTTCCGCTCGACGCCGAGCATTTGCTTGTTGAACCGTTGCATTACATACGTCCATTTTTGACTGAGCGGCCGGATGACTGGCAGTGGTTGCAGCGGATTGCGCAGGAATTTCGAGATAGACTGGCATCTCCGGAACATGCGGGACTTGAATGGGGGATGTGCCATGGGGATCTCCACCCTGGTAATATGCACAGCGACGGCGGCGAACTGGTATTCTTCGACTTTGATTGCGGCGGGCCTAGTTGGAGAGCGTACGACCTGGCCGTGTATCTAAGCATATTGGCTAACGACGGCGGCGATGAAAAAAGCATTCAACCCTGGCGTACTTTTATCACCGGGTATCAAACAGTCAAGCCGCTTCGCGACATTGACCTCAAGGCGATTCCACTTTTCGTTGTGGTCAGACAAATTTGGCTTATGGGCTATCACACCCATGGTTCACGGACGTGGGGAAGTGACTGGCTTCACGACGACTATTTTGACGAGCATATCTCCTTCTTGAAGAGATGGATTGAAGAACACGAATTGCTCGGATAAAGGTGAACAATTGTGTACGCCGTGATGATGGCTTCAAAGTATTTCTACACCATCCGATGAAGGTTGGTGGAAAGTTTTTGGATATCTTGAGTGAAGATCCTGTAAATTGAGATTGATATAAGAAAGGTCGTGGCGTGTGGCGCATTTCTTGGAGACAGTTGAAGCCGTGCTCTCCTCGTGGAAAATGATGCGGCGGCCAATCGTTGGCGCGTTCATCCACGGATCAGTCGCCCAACGAGGAACTTGCGCACCAGGCAGTGATATTGATTTATCCATCATCACGCCGCAGGCGCCAGACCCAGCGTGGTTTGAAGAACGGGATGTTGCAGGGCACATCGTCGAGATTTATCCTCTCGGGTTACCGCAATTGGCGGATGAGGAGTCCATTTTGTCATCACCCGCATTGCCGTTCAATCTCTGTCAGGGCATCATCGTGTTCGATCCCGACCATAGCATTCAGCATATTCGCGAGCAAATCCGACCGCAGTTATGCCAGAAAACATACCTTTTGCGGCGGGCCGAACATTGCTACAAAGCGGCATCCACGAGTTATGCCGATGCCCGAGCGGCATTGGAGAAGAACGACGGAATATCCGCTGCGCAGTTTGGCATCACTGTCGGTTTGTGGAATGCCATTGGCCTCGCCTGCGCCATCGAGTGCAGATGTCCAACGATGAGACGGGGCTTTGTGCACATATGGCATGCAGCAGAAACCTGGAACCGTCCAGATGTCATCGTGCTTGCGCAGCGCGCACTCGGTTCGGCGGGGGTGACAGGAAATGACTTGTGCGGGTTAGCGGAAATTGCGGGCGTGATCAAGGCGCGCAATCGGGCGGGCATCCTCGCCATGGTGGAGAATGGGGAAGTAGAGCAAGCGGCATTTCCACTGCTTTGTGGCGCCATTTGGGCGCCGGAACGTGAAGAGAATTGGGAGGCGAGGCAACAAATTCTTCGCTTTTTTGGTTATCATCAACGCGAAACTTTGCAGGAAAGGCTAGAGGCGGCGGAGTTGCTGACGGAGTTGTTGTGGGGTATTGGACAGTCGTTGCACGCGTGAGGGGGTAAGCGTGACATGCCAGGCGTACGGGTTTTCGTCATGGATGACTTACAGCGGGTGTTGCTTGTAAAAAGCAACTATGAAAAACGTCCAGTGTGCGATGAATTTTGGGTTGCGCCTGGAGGGGGCATTGAGTTTGGCGAGTTTTCCATCGACGCCGGAATACGAGAGGTCAAAGAGGAAACCGGAATTCAGACTGTGATCACACATTTGCTGTGGGTGGTCGAGGAAAAGATGCCAGATGGCGCGATGAATTATGCGCACTATTTTCTGGGCAGAGCAGTCGGAGGTATGCTCAAAGTTGGCTCAGATCCAGAGTTGCCGGCGGATGAACAGGTGTTGCTGGATGCCGCGTTCTTTACCCATGACGAGGTTTTATCTTTGCCGCGAGTTTATCCTGAAGTTCTGCGTGATGAGTTTTGGGATGTCTTGAACGAACTGCCGCGCTATGAGTTCTATCGAACCAGACCAGCCCCAGGGTTCGGCATTCGCAGAGTCCTGCGTTGAGGCGAATGCTCCGAACCTAGATGGAGTGGAGGGTGCGAATGAATATCGATATCAGAACAATCAAACCAGCGGATTACAAAAAGGCGCACGCATTTCAGTGCGAGTATTTGGACGCAGAGGATTTTCGCGACTTTGTACATCGGGTTGAAGCAAATCCCGATTTGTACTTTGTTGCCAGCGACGGTGACGAACTGGTCGGCGTATGTTATGGACATCCATCTAAGAAAGGGCAGTCGACCATCAACTTGCAGGGGATCGCCGTGAATCTCGATGTGACCAAACGTTATGCCAGAGTGGGCATTGGCTCCAACATGATGCAAGTCTTTGAGGGTGCTGTCAAAAGAAAAGGGTATAGCAAAATTGGTGTTGGGGCTGCTGATGATCCGAAAGTAGAGCATTTCTACCTGAAAAACGGATTCAAACCCCGTGAATTGGTCGCAAAAGGTCGTGGATACGTGGAGTTAGCTAGGGTTCAAATCGACAATTTTACAGACGGGAAAATATTGCAACAGGCGCTGCGCCAAAAGTACGATGCGCTAGAGGTCATCTTCATATTCGAGAAGTCTGTTGTGTGATGGATGTTCGAGCGTGATCGAAAAGAAGATGTCTGAATAGAACGGGGGAAGTCTAGTGAACAAGGTTGAGATGTTGCTCCACTGTGAGCGCAAAATAGACGCACAATCGGTTCGCAATTTATACGATCACGTCGGATGGTGGCCACAACGAACGTTAGCCGACATCAACGTGGTTCTGAATTCAGGAGATGCTGCAATCGGCGTTTGGGCAGATGGACGACTTGTGGGATTTGCGCGCGTGGTGTCAGACGGCAAGTTTCGTGCTTTCATTGAGGATGTCGTGGTTCATGAGGACTTTCGCCATCGTGGGATTGCATCAAAAATGTCATCTAAACTGGCAGATGAACTTTCACATATCGAAACAATCACGTTGTTTTGTGGAGCAGAACTGGTGCCTTTATATCAAAGCCGGGGTTTTAAAGGTACCAGACAGGTGGTCATGCATCGAAAGGGAGCACAAAAAGGGTAAAGAGAAATCGGTTCGTGAACACGAGTGCGATCACGCCCTAACAACTCACTTGCTTCCGAATGGTTTGCTGCCCATCATGAGACAACAACCATTCTATATATGGCTTCTGAACCTTCATCTGTTCTGTTAACTCTTGCGTTGGATTCGCCGTAAAGGAAGCCGTGCATAGAAAAAATACACAGGCCCTCGCAACGGCGAATGGCAACAGATGCTTTTCAACAGGGGAGATTGCGCCATAGCCACGCATGAAATCCCTGCCAATCTCCGCGCAATCTGATCTGTTTCGAAGCGACCATATGAAGTAGGCGATATCGTGGATGCGCTCTCCTCGTTGGAGGCCATCAAAATCAAGGATATGCTCGACTTGATTGTGCGCGTTGAATATCACGTTCCACGCATGCCAATCGGCATGAATCACGGTCTTTACGCATTCATTCGCTTTTGCTTCCCATTGTTCCATCACTAATTGATGTAGCGCTTCGACTTCTCTCACAAGGCGTGGGTCGTGTAACCCATCCTGTTGCTGTTCGCGCAGAATGTCCATCTCTTCTAGCAAGATGGCATTGGACGGGTAGTTTGACCAATAGGGGATTGGAACGGCTTCCTCATCTGATAAAGCGTCATGAAACCGCCGCAACATTTTTCCAAGTGCATCTGCTTGTTGTTGCGTGTATTGAAATGGACTTCCCGTGATAAAGCGGGTGACTTGGACAAAACGGTTGTGCAGGGTGAGAAAAGTTTCGCCTCGCTTTGTCCGTAAAGGTGTGAGCGCAGGAACGTTGTTTTGCAAAAGCTTTGCCAGCAAAAGCGCTTGGGCATCCATATGATTCTTTCGACTGAGACCCGAATGAACTCGGAAGACATAATCACCTGTTGTGGTGGTGACCTGCACGTTCACATTGAACAGACCGCCCAGTTCTCCGGGCACAGCCAGCACATGGCCAATCTGATATTCAGCACACATACTGTTCAGCTCATCTTCAGTGGGTACGTATCGCTGCATTGGGTTCTCATCCAAAATGGAAAAGCTCACATGTCATTCCTCCGTAGATGAAAAAAAGACAACATGTCACATCCATCACACCGGCTTCTGCCACCCTGCCTGATAGGAAATCACCATGCTGATTTCACACATGGACTCGCCCAAATTTCGATATACATGCGTGATGTTCGCGGCAAAGGACAGCGCATCCCCAGGGTGCAATGTGTAGGTGTCACTGCCGATCTCGATGGTCAAACATCCGTGAAAAACCGTGATGTTCTCTAGGACGCCGAATCCATGTGACTCCGCATCACGTCGGCAACCGGGGTGCAGCCGAACACGAAACATCTCGAACGGAATTCCTTGCGCACAGTATGTGCTGTAGACTTCAAAACGCTCATTGTCCTCCACCACTCGGGTCTGTTCGTCTGCGCGCAACAGCTCGAGTGTTGGATTTTCGACGATCAGCGCTGTAAATGGGATTTGAAGTCCAGACGCAATCTTCCAAAGGGTGGCAACCGTTGGATTGGATACGCCGCGCTCGATTTGCCCCAGCATTGGCTTACTGACGCCTGTCACCTCGGCGAGCGCATCCAGGGATAGCTGACGCTGCTGCCGATAGTGGCGCAGACGGTGGCCAATCTGTGCAGACAACATTTCTTTCTCCATCTTGAACCTCCGGTTCGGATGTTATATCATACATCCGATATATTTTAACATACAGGAGGCGCTCCAATGCATGTTTCAGGCTATTCTCCCGTCAGCGTATCACAAGATGTATCCGGGCAAAAGGGATTCGGCCGCGCGCTGATGGATGCCTTTCCACTTTCCTTGAGCGTCTTTGCTTATGGGACGGCTTATGGCGCGTTGGCGCATAGCACCAACCATCTTTCTTTCATACAGACCATCGCCATGTCAGCCTTTGTGTTTGCTGGGGCCTCCCAATTCTCGATTTTGTCCTTGCTTCACCAGAACGCGCTCTTGTGGGTGATTGTCGGTAGCGTGTTTCTCATCAATGCAAGACAAATCTTATATGGCCTGACACTAGGGCAATCGCTAAAACACATGCGCAGTTGGCACCTTGCTTGGCTGGCGCACGGGATGACAGATGAAAGCTATAGCGTGACCATGGTTGAGGCGGGAAAGCGCCAAGTGCGCGTCGCCTATTTCGCAGGGGCTGGTACCGCGATATTTGGCCCGTGGCTGATCAGTTCTGCAGTCGGATTTGGACTTGGTGGCCTGATTGGCGATCCCGCTCGATTTGGCCTCGATTTTGCTTATATCGGCGCATTTCTCGGTCTCTTGATCTCACAGTTGAAACATCGGCGCCAAGTTGTCGCGGCGCTCATCGCTGCACTGGTCGCAACAATCGTTTACCATTTCTTCGGTACATCTGGTGCGGTGCTTGCCGGAGCAGTTGCAGCATTTTTCGTGGGGGTGTATGCAAAATGAATGGGATTGCTTACTTCGTCGCCATCCTTCTTGCCGCGTTGGCGACTTATCTGACGCGTTTTCCATCACTGCTGTTGGGGCGTTCTCTCTCGCTTTCGCCACGGATTGAACGGGGGCTACGCTACATTCCAATTGGTGTGTTTGCCGCATTGGTCGCACCTTCTATTTTGTTGCATGGGGCTGTGCACGGGCATTTGGATTACGCATTTTACGGCGCGAGCGTCGTAGCGCTTGTCACCGCCTGGCTGACTAAAAATCCGCTGTGGACCATGATGGCGGGCGTCATCGTCATCGCAGGGTTGCGCATGCTCTAACTGTATGGATGAGTTGTCTTTCTCGCGATATCGTCCTTGTCTTGCTTGATGAGGACAGCATCATGTCGGCACAGCATCCCCGGACTGTGTATGACTGGTCACCTTCCCTTTTGCGGAGACCGTATATATCCATTTGTGTTGGCGCTTGCCGTTCTGCCAAACCTCGATAAAAGTGATTTTTATATTGGCGCCGGACGGATCCGCTATACTTTCAACAGTGACGGGAATGGCCTTGCCCTGCTTAGACTGCACGGATGCCGAACGTTTGATTTCGCGTCGATTGATCCCTGGAAGGGCAGGAAAGATACTTGTAGGATGACCGCCCCACTTTGATTCTTTCGCGTCCGTGATTGCCTTTTGTTCAGATGTGGTAGACGATTCCTCGCGAAATTGGGCTCCCCAGTACTTATCCGCACTCAGCCAGTGGAAGAGTTGCGGCGCTTTTAAGTATGTCACGTGGTTGCCATCGTGATATTCTACGATATTTTTGAGTAGGGCAACTTCGTACCCAGTGCGCTTGTGTGCAATGGAATACGCAGGTTCAACCAGGATGCGATGGCCGGATTCATCATAGAAATACAGTTGTGCTGGACCGATGTAGTCCGCAAATTGAACGTTTTGATTGGTCTTTGGCGGGCGAGCGCTGGTTATGGATGCGGTGGATAACCGTTTCGCGAGATATTGAATGACGCTGGCTGGATCTTTCGGAAAAGTCCAGATTTGCGCTGGTGAATCACCTGCAATCATTGGCGCTTGAATCGAAGTTGGCGCATGAAATGTCGTCTTCTCTGTCACAGTGTGAATGATGCTCTGCGGTGAACCGCAGGCTGTCGCGAGTAACGACGAGAGAACCGTCACAGTGAGTCGCAAGGGTTTCAAATTCAATCACCTCAGGAATACAGACGTTGGCCGCCGCCGATTTGTTACCGATATGGAATGTGATATTAAATCGTGATTGTTGGCAACTCACTCACCGTGACATTTGTAGAGGCGAATGCATGAAAGGGGAGCGCTGTTATGGACTACACGCCATTTATCGAGATCGCAAGAGAGCGGTCATCGCAGGATCCCGCGCATGACTTTGCGCACGTTGCGCGCGTGGTGAAAAATGCGCAACGCATGATGCAAAAGGAGAAGGCGGATGCTGAAGTCGTCATTCCGGCGATTCTTTTGCATGAACTCTTCAACTATCCAAAAGACCATCCAGAATCTCGTCACTCAGGCGACGTTTGCGCCGAGGAAGCTCGCGTGGTGCTTGATAAACTTGACTATCCCCTGTCGAAACGCGACATGGTGTTGGATTGCATTCGATTCCACGCTTTTTCCCGCGGCGTGACTCCTGAGCATCTGGAGGGAAAGATTGTCCAAGACGCCGACCGCTTAGACGCAATCGGCGCCATCGGGATCGCCCGCTTGTTTGCCACCTGTGCAGGCATGAATCGCCCTTTTTACGATGTGGCTGATCCCTTTAGTGAGCACAGGGACTTGAACGATCACGCTTATGGCGTCGATCACTTTTATACCAAGTTATTCAAGCTCGCATCCGGCATGCACACAGAGACAGCTCGAGAAATGGCGGTGGAGAGAACCACGTTTATGCACGAGTACATACAGCAATTGCGTTCTGAAATCCACACTTTTGGCGCGCCATCTATGATGCCTTGATAGAATATTACCTTCATGTTTCCGCTGTAAATGTCACGCATGGCTGTCTAAGGCATCGCAAATGATAAAATATGCCGATATATCCATCATTTTTGTCACATTGTATCTCCACGTTTCGTCTTATAGGTGATGATATGAACTGATAGATGACGACGGACAAGTGGAAGGTGAATTTGGGTGATGAGATTGAAAAAAAGTTTGGCGGCAGGCATGGTGATGAGTGGTTTGCTGCTTGCACAGGGACTGTTGGCGACGCCAGTGATGGCAGCGACGGCGCAAAAAGCTTTGGTCACTCATGTGTATATGGATGGGACCAATGTGTCCAATCCAGCGCACGTGACGGCGGTGGATCCATCGAGCGGTGTGGAGACAAGCTATGTGCCGTTGTATTATTTGACGCAAGCGCTCAAATCTGTCGGCGTGACAACGCAGTGGAACGGTCAGGATCTGACGTTGATTGCGCCGTCCAGTTGGCAGGTGCCGACGGGAGAGGCGCCGCAAACGCGCCAATTGAAGGCCAATGAGATGGCTTTTATCGTGAATGGCACACAGTATCAAGTTGCGCCTAAGTTGGTCAGAAAAGATCCGGCGTCCGGCGTGCAGACCACCTATGTGCCCGTTTACTACATCAATCAATTTTTGCAAAACCACTTCGCTGTGCAAGGGAATTGGGACGGGCAGAATTGGACGCTCAACGAGCAAAGCGTGTTGACGCCAAGCAGTGTTGTCAATCAGGTGATGCAAGCGACGACAGAAGTTGGGGACAGTCAGGAAAATTTCGCCATGCCGTCCAAGCAGGTCGTTGTCTCTGACGGAAACGGCGGTTATCTGACGGCGGTCGTCGGCACGCGCAATCCGACGGCTGACGGCTATGGACAGTTGGTCTTTTTCTTCCACAACAATCAATTCATTGGTTTGAACGCCACCACGGAAGCGGCGCAGATCAATTCGGTAAAACCGAACGCCAAGCATGGTTTTGTGGTGACCTATGCCAACTACGCCAAAGATGATCCGATGGTCGCGCCGAGTTTGCCGCCGCAGTCTGTGACATATACTTGGAATGGTCAGCAGATGTCGCCTTCTGCAGCTTTGGCCGCAGGTGTGACCAACGGCATCGAGGTGCAGGCACCCGCTGCGGATGGGCAGTGACCACGCGGGCATGCACTTAGCAACTAGCGGAATCGTTTGAAACAAGGGTCGATCCGGCAGCGGATCGACCCTTGTTCATTTTCACAGCTTGCGTCATCATGTGATGCGGATTTGCTCGATCCCCTGGCGGTGCGCGTTGCGGCGAAAGGCAGATGGGGAGGCGTGTACCCATTTGCGAAATGCTTTGGCAAAGTAGTTGCCATTTTGAAACCCGGTCTGGCGGGCGATTTCATCGATGGTCAGCTTGGTTTCAACCAGCAGTTTGGCCGCGCTGCGGATGCGCCGTTTGATGAGATACTGGGTCGGTGATTCACCGACATGTTCGCGAAACAGCCGAATGATGTGAAACTTGGAAACCCCGGCTGTGTTGGCGATTTCCGGCAACCCGATGGGGGCAGACAGTTCCTGCTCGATAAATTGCAGTGCGCGGCGCACCGTGTACGGCAAGTGTTCGTCACCAGGCAGCTCGTAGAGTACACGGTACAATTCCATCAACAGCTCATACGCCTTCGCTGAATTGTGAAAGGCGTCACTGGTGTTGTTCGTCAGCGCTTGTTTGCAAAGCGCTTCTATTTTGCGGACAACAGGATGGTTTGCATCAAAGTGGACGAGTCGGCCCAGGCCAGTGACGATGTGGGACCACCACGGCAGGCATTCCCTAGATAGGGAGACAAAACGCAGTTCCCAGTGGTCGCTGTTCGCGGGTAAGCGGTAGTGAAACGGACCAGGCACCTCAATCAGGAATGCCCGTCCCGCCGGCACCGAATGCCACACACCTTCAATTTCGATCTCGCCCATCCCCGAGACGGTATATTGCAATATGCAGTGGGCATCTTCACGCGTTTCACACGGCCAGTCGTAGTTGTCCGTGACCGTCCGCAGTTCGTGCCCCACTGTCAGTATGGTGGGCAGCCCCTGTGCGCCTTCCATCATCGTGTGATAGCCAACCACCATATGATTGCCTTTTGTGCTTTCCATGCAGGTTCCTCTCCTGTGCGTCACAGCAAGATATGTCACAATTTTACCATGACATACAGCGAATCATAGATAAAATCAAGAAATCCAAGTGGACAAGCCGGTCAATTTTTTACCTATGATGAACGCCTTTTTACCCTTGAACCGCATCCGTGTCACGGGTTAATGTCACGGTATAAGTGAATTTATATGATAGTTTAGTGGGAGTGAATACAGTTGAAAATTACGTTTTTGGGTGCAGGCAGCACCGTTTTTGCGCGAAATGTGCTCGGTGATTGTATGACCGTGCCGAGTCTGCAATCGTTCGAGTTTGCTTTGTACGATATCAATGAACAGCGGCTGCAGGAGTCGCACAGCATGCTTTCCAATCTTAAAACCAGTCTGAAGAGCACCGTGACCATTCGTGCGTATCAAGATCTCAAAGAGGCGCTCTCCGGCGCAAAATACGTTGTCAACGCCATTCAGGTCGGTGGATATGATCCCTGCACCATCACCGATTTTGAAATCCCCAAAAAATACGGGCTGCGCCAGACGATTGCCGACACCATTGGCATTGGCGGCATTTTCCGCGCGCTGCGCACGATTCCGGTGATGCGCGAGTTTGCGGCGGCGATTCGCGAAGTTTGCCCGGATGCTTGGTTTCTCAATTACACCAACCCAATGGCTGTTCTGACCTCCACTATGAACCGCGAAGGCATCAAAACGGTCGGCCTTTGTCACAGTGTGCAAGCTTGTGTGCCGCACCTGTTCAAGAGTTTGGACATGGATGATACGGGTGTGCAGTGGAAAATTGCGGGCATCAACCACATGGCTTGGTTGCTCGAAGTCACGCGTGACGGGCAAGATCTCTATCCAGAAATCAAAAAACGGGCAAAAGAGAAGCAAAAGACAAAGCATCACGACATGGTCCGCTTTGAGATTATGAACCGCTTCGGCTACTATGTGACCGAATCCTCGGAGCACAACGCAGAATATATGCCATACTTTATCAAATCGACCCATCCTGAATTGATTGACCAGTTGAACATCCCGCTGGACGAATACCCACGCCGCTGTGTCAACCAGATTGAAGGCTGGGAAAAAATGCGCGACGAGGTCGTGAACAATGTCAACATCACGCACGAGCGCACACACGAATACGCGTCCTATATCATCGATGCAATGGAGACGAATGTCCCCTTTAAAATCGCTGGCAATGTGATGAATACGCAATTGATCACCAATCTACCGAACGAGGCTTGCGTCGAAGTGCCGTGTCTGGTGGACAGATCCGGCATTACGCCATGTCACGTCGGCGCGTTGCCGCCGCAGTTGGCCGCGTTGGATCGCACCAATATCAATACGCAATTGTTGACGTTGGAGGCCGCCTTCACTGGCAAGAAAGAGCACATCTACCACGCCGCGTTCTTAGATCCGCACACGTCCGCGGAACTGACCTTGGATGAAATCGTCTCGCTCTGTGATGATCTCATCGCAGCGCATGGCGATTGGCTGCCGAAGTTTGTCTGATCTTGAGTAAACAGTTGCATTACAAGTAAACGCCAGCAACCCGCCAAGCTGTTTTATCCGGCTTGGTGGGTTGCTTTTGTGTCTATCGTTACATTCGGTTGCTGGTAAAGTGTAGACGCCTCATCATTTATCCATGGCGCAAACAGAACAATTGCGGCAGTGTCCCTTTTAGACTGAGGGTCGCCAGCGCCTCATGTTGAAACCCAGTTGTCGCGATGGCGCGCGCAAGTGTATCGGTTTGATCCGTGATGGCATACACAGCACCGTCATCAGCCAAAATCCGCTTGAACTCTTGCAGCACATCCGCATATAAACCAGACAAGTCGTCATGCGGGAGAATTTGGCGGCCGAAAGGCAGATTCGTGACGATTTTGGTGATGGATTTGGCATCCACTGGCAGGTTCCGTGCATCCCATCGTTGAAATGCCGCTTGGGTGTGCGGGAGAGGAACGTTTTCTCTGGCGGCTGAAATCGCCTCTTCGGAAATATCGCTGCCACATATACGCGCAGCGGGATAATGCATCCGTTCGCAGACGAGGGTGCCCGATCCGCAAAAGGGATCGAGAAAGGAATCGGTCGGTTCAGGGGTTGAACACCACACGAGGGCGTGGGCTACAGTCGGGCGTAAGGCCGCTTTTGTAAACAAGCGCTGTTTGCCGCGAAAGCGAAAATCAGCCGCCGTCATGCGCAGAGAGAAGAGGGCATCTTGTTGGTCAATGTCCAAACGAAACTCCAGTTGATGCTCATCAAGCTGCCCTTTTACCCACCTCGGATGACGACGCAAAATGCCTTCGGCAGCAGAATCTGCGGCGTCGAATCGACTGTATGTCATCTTTCCTTTCTTGCTTGCGTTGACCACAAAAGTAGGGCTGTCAAGCGAGGAAGATACCCATTTTGCAAATGGCAGTAAGTCGATTTTGGCAACGGTGCTGCACAATTGCGCCAAATCTGCTTTATGCGGCCCGACTTTAAAGCGCTCTATCAGCATGTAGATGTTATCGACACTTCTCAGTTGGGTCGTATGGTCAAACGGTGGTTGAGTATTAAACAAAATTCTCCCACGATAGACGCCGACGATGGATGCTTTCGGCAATTTTGTTGTGATTTCGTCGATGGCCACCGATTCAAGCCCTGGCAAAACGGTCGCCAAGAGCGTCTGTTCATGAATAGATGTTGGCAATTTGATTCCTCCAATAATCCGCTGCAACGACAAAAAGAGCTGCAAATGAACATGTCATTTGCAGCTCTCTCCACATCGAATCTGCTGATGGTGACCCGAATATTCCGGCCTTTGCACAGCGCCGATACATCATATTTGGGTCAAAGAGATGACCATGTTCCAAGTGCCAATCGCCTTTTGCCTAAATCAAATAAGTAGGGGTGTTTACCGAATTCATCCGATGGCTTGGCGATTGCATGATTCAGTTCGCGGGAATGAACTTCACCTTCAGGAACACTGCCATTGTCATGTGGAGACCTCTTTTCCATATTGCAGATTCGTTGACATACGAAAACGCTTTTATGCTGTCCATGGTACAGGCGATGGATTGAAAAATCAAGCAAGTGCAAGGGTGGTTGGGTTGCCGTCAATCATTCAAAACTGCGGCAGGTTGTCCAAATTGTTTTCCTTGATTCCGTCCGGTTCGCTTCGTAAAATATCACGCCCGTACTTGTGAAAGACATCGACATGAGATAAGTTGCCTGCTTTCGCTTCGTTCAGCGCAGTCACATAATCCAAATCACGGCCTTTGTCTGTGCGAATGGCGATGATGTCGCCATCGTCATTTTTGCGCACAGCGACGATTTTTTCTTTCCCGTCATCCGCCATCTGTGTCGGTTTGTTTTGGTTCAGGTAATCCGCATATATTTGTT
This sequence comes from Alicyclobacillus fodiniaquatilis, assembly GCF_042678105.1. Taxonomy (NCBI): domain Bacteria; kingdom Bacillati; phylum Bacillota; class Bacilli; order Caryophanales; family Alicyclobacillaceae; genus Alicyclobacillus; species Alicyclobacillus fodiniaquatilis. The sequence goes on along the minus strand of NZ_JBHUCX010000028.1, from coordinate 7,690 downwards.
CAAATTTATCAGCCAACGTGATCCCTCCCAAGCTTATCATGTGCAAAACAAAGCATTCTAAGCCTGTTCGTTTGCATTTGAGGGAATTCCCCTCCTCTTTTTTTAATTAATTCCACATATATCGCATGCTTGATGGATAGTCAGTGGAAAAGTTTCGTGATTACATGTATACATTTAGATTGATTAGGTGTATACATGTAATTATAAACCATGCCCAAGAGGTGACGATGTATGTGGATGATGGAAGGTCAAATCGAGGAACAAAAGGAAGAACTACAGAGATTGCATGAAATCGGTGAAATCAATGATCAGCAATTCCAAAAAGCCATTGAAGGGTTAAACAAAGCTCAGAAAATTCGAGATGCGATGCATACACGTAGGTCCAATGTCATAACGGCTCGATTAAGCGACGAAGTGGTTAAATACCTTGACGACCTCGTATCCGCCAATATAGCCCAAAGCCGTTCTGAAGCAGCTTCCATTCTTATTATCGAAGGCATAAAAGGAAAATCTGCACTATTTAATGAAATCAGACAGCATGCCGAAGAAATAGACGATATCCGTAAAAAGATGCAGCTATCAATTGAAGAGAGTGGATTAGGGAAATTTGATTTGTCTTTGTATAATGACAACGACACTGAAGATTAATTGCTCAAGTTTCGTAGGCATTCGTATTATGAGGTCAACCAATTCGGTAGCGGATTGATTGACCTCTTTTAAGTTTTAGAGATTTATTACCAGTAGTAGGTTAGTGGCGTAATCAGATGGAGGTGAATGGGGTTGAAGACTCCTGTTTTATTTATTGACGATGGCGGCGTATTAAGTGATAACCGAGTCCGTGAACCGCAATGGGAAGACGTGTTAGCGGCCTATATTCCAACTGTATTAGATGGAACGACTGAGCAGTGGTCGACGGCAAACAAAAGTGTATTTGGCCGGTATACCGATGAATTCTTAATGGAATTGTGGATCCAGGCTGGCGGTAATTACGAATGTTTTATAGCTAAGGAAAGATATTTTTGGATGAAATCAATGTGCGAAATTGTGGGGATATCTACGCCCACGTTCGAGCGGTGTGTCGAAATTGCTTCAGACGCTAGTAGGTTTGTCTGCCCACGAATTCAAGCGACTATCGAAGGTGCTGCAGAGGCTGTTAAAATGGTATATGAGCAAGGTTTCACGATGCATACGGCATCGGGAGAAGCTTCACGAGATCTAGAAGATTATTTACAGTCCATGGGTATACGGCATTGTTTTGGAACGTTGTATGGTATTGACTTAGTCGGAGCATTAAAGTTGAGCGGTACGTATTATGAGCGATTGTTTGCCCGTGCAGGTGTAGACCCTGCAGATGCGCTAGTCGTTGAAGATAGGGCAAAGGCAGGCATTTGGGCGAGAAATCTGGGTGCGCGAGTCATGATTGTTTCTTCATCGCCTACTGATTTGAACGGGATGGAGCAGATTAGCTCCATTGTTGACCTTCCGGAATTTCTAAGTACGAGTGGTTAAACTGTAGCTTGTGATAACGCACGTAGAGCTTTTAATATATCAGTTCTGATTATTCAGCTATTCGGCAGCAATACCACATATAGTAGCGTATGTATTCGCCTAAATTGGAGGTGCACTTTTGATGCGAAGTTTCTTTATCATAACGGATCTTGAAGGACCAGCGGAAGTAGACAGCTTCAAACAGACGCGACCGGGAGATGGTACGCCTGAACAGATACAGAATGCAAAAGAGCGGCTGGCCAGAGAGGTAAATGCCTGTATCCAGGGAATACGCTACGTTTATCCAGATTGCCGCATTGACGTATGGGATGGTCACGGACCAGGTGGCTTGAACCGTGAAAATTTGGTCGGTGGCAATTACCTTAGAGAAGGTCATCCGTACAAAGAACTGAAGGGATATGATGCACTCTTGTTTGTCGGGCAACATGCGATGGCAGGCACCATTAATGCCCCTTTGTGCCATACCTATTCTTCCAGAACAATCGCCTATTATAAGTTAAACGGCATATTCATTGGAGAATTTGGAGCAAGAGCGCTCTTGGCAGGTTTACAAAACGTACCGACCATTTTTTTATCAGGTGATGATAAAGCGGCGTTGGAGGCGCGTATGTTCATTCCAGAAATTGAAACCGCGATCGTCAAGCATGGGCTTGGCATAGAATCAGCTAGCCATTTAAGTTCGGATAAAGCATGTTCTGTCATTCGTGAAGGCGCTACTCGCGCTGTTAAGAGAATTTCAGAAATTCCACCTTTCTCACAAATTGCTTCACCTTTTGTCTTGGAAATCGGGTATTTGAATCCGTTACAAGAGGGTGAAGGCGCCAAGGGACCTACAGTCGAGCGAATCAACGATAGAACGATTCGCATCTATGGCGATGATCTTAGAGATTTCCCTGTGTAATGGTCTTCGTTCCGGGCGCATTTTTTTGTGGATGCCTCAGATGCCCCGCTCAAAAGGAGAGGATAAGGGATGTTATCACAAGACCAACTAGATGAGTTCGATCACTCCGGTCTTCTAAGGTTACCGGGTGCTGTAGCCGCATCCGAGGCCGGAACGATGCGCGATGGGATCTGGACGTATCTGAAAGACCACCAAGGCATCGAGCGCGAGCGTAAAGGAACCTGGCCGGTCACAACAACGCCACTCAGCGGTTTTCAACCGCTTGTTCGCTCCGGGGTCTTTGACGGGATTGGCAATGCGGTTGTATCCGATGTGATCGACGATTTACTCGGAAGACGTTTATGGCGAAGGGAACGTGGCCGAGTCTTGGTCACATTTCCGCAGCCGGATATTCCCTGGATCATTCCGACCGCTGGCTGGCACATTGATGTCGGTTCATCGCACCCAAGGGCGGTTCAACTCTTTGTCCTGTTGGACGACCTAGACCACCAGGGCGGAGGTACGCTCGTCCTTACCGGCTCTCACCACCTCGTTAACCAGTACGTGGCTAGCACTGGTCTGGCGCCACATCCACGGGCGATAAAGTCAACGCTTGCTTCCACTTATCCGTGGCTGGCGGGATTGCTGGGTAAGCATCCCGAATCTGATGAGTCTGATCGGGTAAGACGGTATATGAAGGAGGGCGAGGTCATCGACGGCGTGGACCTTCGCGTTGTGGAACTGCATGGGTCTGCTGGAGACGCCTTCATCATGAATTCAGACTGCTTCCATACGGGTGTACCCAATAATCGGGAGATACCGAGAATGATGGTGACGACCATGGCAACGCGCATTGAACCACCCAAGAATATTTTGGCGTGATTGGTGAGGGGCGAAACGGGCAGAGCCCCGTCAAGTAAAGGGAGGACGAGATCAGAGGCTAACCTGTGTATTTTATCAGAAGAGCCGTAAACCCCCTTGCTTTAGCTATGGGGATATAAGGCGCTCGCCGTTAGCTATTGCAGATTCCAAACCAGCATCTCGTCCATAGAGGCTGGTTCAAGGAGGGTATCTTGAGTGAAACAAGGGATATTCGTTCAAGAATACGGTGATTTTGAGATTAGGACCACACAACATGCAGAGAAAAATTAAGGGCCGCCCAATGCGTCCAAACATTTCGCGAATCGTTCTGTAATACGGATGCCCTCGGACCAGTTTGAGCCCCCATTCTCCAGGATCCAACATGCCTCAAGGATACCGCGTGCGACACCCCACATGGCGATGCGATGCGGGTCTAAATCCAAATGTTTGGAGATGATGACTATTCGGCGATATAGTAGCGTATCGACATCGCTGCCACGGTCCTCATAATTAAGCAAAAATTGAATTGCGTCAAAGTGCGGATCGCCTACGATTCCCTTCGGGTCGATAACGACCCAGTTCCCTATCCCTTGTCGCAAGATGTTGTCATGGTGCAGATCTCCGTGAAGAAGCACGGGTTCCTTGGTTGTCGAGTTGAGATGTTGTAACGTTTGCATCGCGCGCTTCACCCAATACGTCGGAAGAGGGCCTTGCAAAGCGCCGGATCGATCATAATATCTTTTGATGGCCTTAAAGTGCTCCTTGATGGACGGATATAAATCATGATTGACTGGCGCGCCATGAAGGCGCCGAAAGACGTCCGTGAAAATCTCCGTTGCCAAGTCGTCGTTTTCGATGGTGGATAGCGGTGTGCCCGGCTCCGCGCGTTCTAGCACAAGCGCCCCTAGATTTTCATCCGCTTCGATGACGCGGATCGCTCCATGCGCTGCGTGTGCACGGAGCACACGCAGTTCCTTAGACACTTCTTCCTTCAGCACTGCAAGCTTAAACACGACAGGCGTTTCATCGTTCAACTTTGCCTTCAGAATGAGATTCCAGGAAAGATTCTCAAATGGACCCTCGAAGCGGATACCAAACCGGCGCTGGCATTGGTCCAGAACTTGAGGCAACGCTTGCAACCAGTCTTCACCTGCTTGTCCGTATAACTCTCGTACTCTTGTTTTAAAGTTGTCAGGTACTAACGTCATCCTCATTTATCTCCTGTTCTTAGTACTAGAGAATGTCCAATATCGGGTGTTACGTCGACTTCTTGAACTAAAATGGATCGTAATATTCAAAAAATGATTGACAATTTAACGTCGTATGATAGTTTATCATAATCCGTAGTACCAATTTTTCTCTGGGAGGTCTGTGTATGCAAGAGCAACTGTCCCATACAAACAAGACTGCATGGGAAACAAAGGCGTATCAGGCTTGGATTCATGAATTTGGGACACCAAGTCAGCTAGCCGAGGAACTCAAGCAAAAACTTACACATACTCTACGTTACTGGCTGAAGTACATTGGTGATCCAACAGGCAAACGAGTGCTGAATCTCCTTGGCTCCCACGGCCGTAAAGCTATTTCTTTAGCCCTGATGGGCGCTGATGTAACTGTAGTTGATATATCCGAGGAAAATCGAGCATACGCTACACAGGTAGCAGAAGCCGCAGATGTACAGTTGAATTACATTTGTTCTGATGCCTTAAATATACCCAACGAGGACACATTGGGGCATTTCGATATCGTGTTAATGGAGTTTGGTATCCTTCACTATTTCACAGACCTCAATCCTATTTTTTCTGTAGTTAATCGTAGATTGGGTACAAACGGTCGTTATCTCCTCACCGATTTCCACCCCTTTGCCAAAGCATGGAAAGTCACCAACCTTCTCAAACACCCGACTGGCAACTACTTCGACGATAGCATTCATGAAGGTCCAGTTGCGTTTGCTCAATTGCTCCCGGAAGGGGAACGCTCTGGCTTAAGTCCGACTGCAACACGAAGTTGGACTATAGGGGATATCATTACTTCCATTGCATCTCAAGGGCTGTTCATACGGACATTCGAGGAAATACGAAACGCTCAAGACCCCACATTCCCTGAGTTTTATACGCTAGTTGCTGACAAGGTTGATGTGCAGTTGACCCCATTAAATCCATGAACACTGACAACATCGTTATTAAACTATAGGAGACTTTTTAACGACAGAACCTAAAGAAACACAATGGTATTGTGTTTCCTAAAATAGAGTAAAGACCGAGGATAGGCCCTTCGGTCTTTACATGACTTTTACCTAAAGATATTTTTGCACCAGTTCCACTTCGAACAGTCCACTATCACGAAAGAACTGCTTTAGAAGGTAATTATGAGCTGATCCGAAAATGACCAGAACCCTATCCGTGTTTTCCGTTGCCAAACGCACCACGTTTGAATACACAATTAGATTTCTTTGATACCACCACCGCAGCCAATGAGTTCCCACATATGCCGGATGCTCCCCAAGGAGCGCTGTATGGCGAATATTGGTTTGGTGAGTTAGAAATTCGTATTCTTCGTTATTATGACTACGTATTGCATCCGTTACTGTTCCATCAGACAATATTTCGCTTGCCTGTTGAACCCATTTTTTTTGTTCTTCTAGGATTTCTGCTTGAATTTTCTCAGCTCGTGCAAATCCTTGTTCCATGAATTCCTTATCATCCTGTTCGACTGTCATCCAATCGATGGCATAGATACTCTTATGACCGAGGTCACGAGCTACACGAAAGCCTAGTTGGTATACTTCGTTACCAGGGGAATCTAAAAGACACTTATCATCACCTGTCCACCCATTACCAACAAACTTCTGGTATTCTCGATTGAGATCTTCATTTTGCTCAGCAACTACCTCTACAACTACCTTGGTAGGCTGAAATTTTTTGATGTGCTCTACCAATTCTTCAATTTCCTTCTGACGACGAGGGTGCATTACATCTTCAAGATATCTAAAATGGAATACTCCGAGTACCATTACAGCAGGCATAGCGTCCATACGTATCCTTGTAACCTCCTCTTAAAGCAACCAAACCCCATTCTTTTGTTGACTCTCAAGATCCTTTGATTGGTTGGATTATGAATGTACGAATCAACCGTCCTCCCATGCTCTTCGTATATTCAGCGAATTTCACTTTTATAGCCAAAGTTAAACCTTTGATAGTTGGAATTCACTTCCTTTAAGGATAGTGCTTTAAGAAGGCGATTACATCAGACTACAGACGCATTTTCTTACTAGGAACAGAACATGAAAGAAACACAACTATATTGTGTTTCCTAAGATAGAGCAAAAGACCCAGGAGAAATCTCCTCGGTCTTTGTTTGTCTTTCGATGCTTTTAATTAGGCCAATAACCGGTGTTTCGTCCCCTTTTTGAGTCTCCTCTAGTGCCACGTCTGCTATCGGAATTATCTACGAAGATGAGCCATTTTAGGTACGCTCGTTTAATCCGTTTTTTCGTACTGAAGAACTTTCTTCAAGCCATTTTTGGGTGTATAGGCTAAAGCGCCTAGAGATTTCTAACTGCTTTATAACGGTCGAATAATCCGTATCCGTTACATTCTCAGCCCAGTTCAGTAGTTCCCCCTCATCTGTACCCTTCAGCTGTTGTTTTAGGTCGTTGTACGTTGCTGGAATGGCACCCGTTCGAATCGCCACTAGATTTCTCAAAGCCCACTTAAGCATATATTTGGCGTTCAACTGCTTTAGGAGGCTTATCCTTCTCTCACTCGATTCCCAATGGTAATATTCCCGAGACCGTGCATACAGCCCCATTGTACTTGCGACGTCCGCTAGGTTTTGAGCATATCTCTCCTTTGTTGGCTTAGGAAACGGGTTTGTACCAAAGAGTACAGTGTGATGATCAGACATCATTGCCATTAATTCTGTTGGTGCGGATGCGATTTCGCATAAATCGACAACATTAGCACACCCCATGTTTGTCTCTTGCCAAACCTTTTGTAATGCGTTAGAAGTTTGTTCATCGATTTTGTCGATGATAACCATTAAGTCTACATCACTCTCTGGTGGGTTAGCTTCTCCGCGTGCCCAACTACCACACAAATGAATACTAATCAAACGATCCCTTAGATACTTTTGTAAGGCTTGGATGAAACGGTTGCAGTATTTATCCAGTTCTTCTTGAGTTGTCGGATATGGTGGTTCCCCCTCGACTCGAATACCCATATATATAATCCCCCCTAGCTATAAGGCGCATTAAAGATACAAAAGGTTCGCACCACTTTTGTGCAACATAATATATTCACCTTTTTTAGTACAGCCTGCTAAAGAAACACAAAGCTATTGTCAGGCTGTTGAGAAACCCGGTTGGATTTCAACAGCCTTTTTCTACAGCATCAGTGTTACAGTTCTTGGATCATAAAGGGTATTATTATCGTGTAAGCG
>NZ_JBHUCX010000027.1:0-69870 GCF_042678105.1 Alicyclobacillus fodiniaquatilis | reverse complement strand
TGAAATCTGCATCGTATTGTTTTGTCATCGTAGACACCTCGAATCAATTTACTTATTTTCACATTCTCGATTCGTTGTGTCCACACTTTTAACCTAACACCACTTGATTCATGCTGGAATCCTGGCAAAGCCATATTAGTAAAAAACCGATTACCTGATGCAATTGATAAAATTTACAAAGCAATGCCTTTGCAGGATCGGGATCAACTATATTCAATTCAATAACGAACATTTCATTATTTTCTACAACATGCTCTATCATGTAGGAAAGCACCTCTCCGGAATGGTAGTGTTTGTTCGTACTTGCGCGATACCAAACGGAGCGATGCTTTTAATTTGTCAACAGGGCTATTGCATGTTGTTCAAACCGGTGTACTGCAAGGAATTAAAAGATGTTTCTGCGCTGCCAAATATTGAAATAAAAACTATAATGACATCATAGGTGTCTACCGTTTACGGATTTTACGGATGGAATTACGGCGACCATTTGCGATCACATTTCTGCCGCCTTTTAGGTTTCCTCTCCTCTGTTTTGGAGTTTTCACCCGTTTTTTGACAAGCGATGCTGGTGGATTCGGGGGTATTGATCCATAAACAACTGCAAATCCGTCTTTATCGCTATCCGGTATAGATGGGGTAGATACTTGGGTGCCATTTTGAACCATCACTCCGGCCTCAGATGTTTTAAATCTTGGATTACGGCCATTGATAAGACAATGGTTGAATATGACTTTTCCGTAATTAGCTAATGTAGCTATACTGCCATTAACCGTCGGCGCTTCTTGAATGAACTCTACACTCGACTGTGGCCCGTTATAGGCTTTAACCGTAGCAAAGTTTTTTCCTTGAGTTACATTTGCAATCTTAATTCTCCATCGACCACTGGGTAATTTTCGAATACAGGCTTGCATAAGATCTCCTGGATTTACTGGTAGAGAAGTGATGATTCTTTCGCTGTTGGGTAATATTTCCCACCAGGCGTGATATCTAGCTGCTCCATTAACGTAGTCTGATTCTGTACCCGTTTGGATCAAATTACGATTATTAAAACCGTCTATGCCGATCCATGTGGAGGAATACGTGTTTGTTGGACTAGGACAAACAGCAGGGACGCGCCATCTCCCCGACACACTGATATACCGACCAGAGTTTGCCGAACGAGCGTAACCAGACCAATTTCCAGACGACCAATCGTTTTGTCGTTTTCGTAGTCTATTAACAGTGACGTTATTTATTTTCTTATACCGCATCATTTTACCCTCCTAATGACGCATGGGTTTTCTCTAAATAAGAAATTCCATCTGAAGTTGCAATGAAACGGACAAGAGCGGACAATGGTACTTGTGTATGTATTTGAGGTATCTTTGCTGGGGATTTTGAACATGAATTTAGGTGTTGAGCTGATTGAATAATCACTGATCTGACTTGAAGTTAACTTTAATTGAAACATGGAGGTACAATTGCATGATGTACTCGATCGGTGATCTTGCAAAGATTGCAGGAATTCCAGCATCGACACTACGTTACTATGAAAAGGAAGGTTTGTTTCCACCTATCAGTCGTGACTCTGGTGGAAGAAGAACTTACACGAAAACGGATCGGGATTGGTTGGACTGGATTGTGGCATTGAAGCAGACAGGAATGGCGATTGAAGAAATCAAGGAATACGTCAGACTCATGCGTATCGGAGAGGGGACTGAACACCAAAGAAGAAACATTTTGCAGAGGCATAAGACGAAAATAGAATTTGAAATTACTCAATATCAAGTGTATCTCGAAAAAATTATTCGAAAGATCGCATATTACGATGCAGTCGTTTTGTCTAAAGGGACGGATGCATTTGACTTAAAGTGAACTTAAAGTGATAGGGTTACTACATTCCGAACGGTGTAGTGGGCTCGTGTAGAGAGCATGTTTGCGACCGAGGATTTGGCTGTGAGCACTTCATATGATGGATGACTTCGATCCTCCCTCGCACCGGATATTTGAATGTACTGCACAGGTTTCACCGTTCATTCAGGAGGAATGTATGTTGAAGACTTTGTCATCAGCCAACGCAGGCACAATCGTTATCGGCGGAGAACGCCAAGTGAACCGATTAGGGTATGGCGCTATGCGACTGACCGGTCCCGGAGTTTGGGGTGAGCCTGCGAATCCAGAGGAAGCAGTTAGCGTTCTTCGTCGTGTTGTCGAACTTGGCGTGAATTTTATCGACACGGCAGATATGTATGGACCGTTTGTATCGGATATGCTGATTAAGAAAGCGTTACATCCTTATCAAGATAATCTTGTAATTGCCACCAAAGTTGGTCTCGTTCGTTCGGGTCCAGCAAGTTTCGCTCCCCTCGGTCGCCCTGAATACTTGCGACAGCAGGTCGAGCTAAGCCTACGCCATCTTGGATTGGAATGCATCGACCTTCTACAATTGCATCGTATTGACCCAACTGTGGAGTTGTCGGAACAACTGGGAGAACTGGTTCTCATGCAACAGGAAGGGAAGGTACGGCACCTAGGTCTTAGTGGCGTGACAGTCGAGCAGTTAGAAGATGCAAGACAGTATATAGAAGTCGCATCTGTGCAAAATTTATACAATTTTTCCATGCGTGAAACGGAAACTGTCTTAGAGTATTGCGAACAATATGGTATCGTATTTATTCCTTATGGGCCGATAGCTGCAGGTAGGTTAGTCAAGTCGGATGGAGTATTACATGACGTGGCGAAACGTCTAGATGCAACGTCGTCTCAGATTGCGCTCGCGTGGCTCTTAAAACGCTCTCCAATCATTCTACCTATTCCCGGAACTTCTTCTGTCGCTCACCTAGAGCAAAACATCGCAGCAGCAGGAATTCAACTATCGGATGAGGATTACGGAATCTTGTGTAAATCCGTGTAACTCCGTAATGAGGGGCAATATATTCATCTTTATTTCCGCGGTCAGACTGTGACACGGTGCCGAAGGACGACAGTCCGTTTAAGGTGCACATCAAACAGTCTACGATAAACACAACAGCCCACAGTGTTTCCTTAGCGCATTGTGGGTTGGAATTCCTTCAGAAACTAAAAACCATGACCCTCAATTAAACATTAGCCATGTGCACATGAGATGAAAACGGACAAATATAAAAGATGGAGTAGCAATCTCAGCTAATAAATTTCCAATCTTCGCCGTGGTAATGAAATCAACCGCCTCCAAATAAGGCGATTTTCTGTGACAAATGCGTACATAAAAGTGCGGCGAGTTGGCTCAATCCTTGCAAAATTGCTTCCCTGCTATACAATGTTTCCAGTGGGCTGCGCAGCAGACTGACAGCATTTCTAGTATACCAAAAATCTGAAAATAACGAATTGTGGTGATTGTTTATGCAATTGAAACTTGCGAAGACGGCAAGCGAGATCAAAGCGTCCGCCGTTCGGGAAATTCTTAAACTGACACAGCATGATGATGTGATCTCATTCGCTGGTGGCCTGCCGGCCGAAGAGTTTTTTCCAGCCGGGGATTTGCAAAAAGCCTTTGAACGCGTATTTCAGCAAGGCAATAAAGTGTTGCAATACGGGCTGACCGAAGGACATCCGCCGCTGCGGGATGATATACGGCAACGGCTGATCAAAAAGGACATCAATGTGAATGTGGAAGATGTGCTTTTGACCACTGGTTCGCAGCAGGCGATTGATTTGCTGGCCAAGGTCTATTTGGAACCCGGTGACGTGGTTTTGACAGAAAACCCAACTTATTTAGCAGCGCTGCAGGCTTTTAAATATTATTCGGTCAACATTGTCGCGGTGGAAAGCGACAGCCAGGGGATGATCCCTGAAGATCTGCTGGCCAAAATCAAACAGTATCAGCCGAAACTCGCTTATGTCACGCCTACTTTTGCCAATCCGACGGGCATCGTCTGGAGTGAAGAGCGACGTCTGGCTTTGCTTGACGCCTGTGCGCATCACGATGTGCTCATCCTTGAGGATGATCCGTACGGTGACATCAAATTCCATCAGGACGAGACCTATCCGTCCCTTTTCACACTCGGCAAACAGGCAGGGTTTCACGGGGTCATCTACACGAGCACATTTTCGAAGACTGTCGTGCCTGCACTGCGCATCGGCTGGGTTTGTGGGCATCGACAGATCGTGCAGGCCATGACCCGCGCCAAGCAGGCGACAGATCTCCATTCCAGCTCCATCGATCAACAAGCGCTACACAGCCTGATCAACCATTTCGATCTCGATGGACACATTCAAAACATCGCAGCGGAGTATCGGCGTCGCATGCAGCACATGATGCGCCTATTGGCGGCGCTCCCTTCGCATCAAGTTCATTTTGTGGAACCGAAGGGCGGCATGTTTTTGTGGCTGGAGTTGCCTGCTGAAATTGATGCAGATGTACTGTTGCAGTCGGCGGTCAAAGCGGGGGTCGCCTTTGTGCCGGGGACGGAATTTTATGCTGGAAATCCACGCAGAAATACATTGCGCCTAAACTTCTCGCATACGAATGCACAGAGAATGACTGTGGGCATGAACCGACTGAATGATGCAATTACATCTTTTCTCAAAAGTGATGCAGTGATCTAGGGCTTGTGGGAAAATATTCTAGCCATTCATGCTGATAGATTTCCACAAGTCTCCTAGCATGTCAAAGTGAACATCAACGCGTAGAGATGATGTTTTTCGCAAAACGTTCATATCTTCGAATAGAAGTGCTAGGGATAGGCGGATGTATCCGCTTTTTGTTTGGGCTACAATTTATGAGAGTTGGTAAAGGAGATGATGTCGCGTGAATGTAAAGGAAGCCGTTATTGGGCGTCGAAATATCAAGCAATTCAAACCGGATCCGATACCGAATGAGCAGTTGATGGAGTGGCTGGATGCTGCGAGCTATGCGCCCAATCACCGGATGGCGCAACCTTGGGATGTGCTGGTCATTGGGCCGGAGACCCGGGAGAAGTTGAATCACAAAGCAAACTTTGGCGACGCGCCTGTCGTCTTGGCCATTGTGGCGCATGGTGCTGGCACAGAAATGGACAGGGAAGAAAACCTGACTGCTGCGGCTTCGTTTGTCCAAAACTTTTCGCTTGTCGCATACGAGGCAGGCGTTGGTGTGCGTTGGACCTCCGTCGGTGGCAAAGCAGAAAACCGTGAAATTCTGGGCGTATCTGAGGGCGATGTCGTCGTGGGCGTCATTGGTGTCGGTCATCCGACAGATGTGCCTGCGCCGAAGACTCGCACTCCGATGGCGGAGAAAACAAGGTATCTGCCATAATCACACCATCGGCTGGCTGGTGGCTGATATTCTCTAAGGCGTCTATGCCAAATGACACAGGTAGGAAAGCTGCACCCAAAGTGGCGAAAGTCACTGGGGGGCAGCTTTTTTGCGCGGGTTACTCGTCCTCGCCATAGTTTTTCACCAGGACTTCATCCACTTTACCACGTCGTGAAACATTCGAATTGATGGCCCGCTTGGCTTCGACGATCACGATTCTGTAACCACTGTACAAATCTTTGATAAAGTTCGTTGCCGAGTTGCTCAAGAGCACATAACACCCACGCCGGGTGAGATCATCGACGATTTCTTTGAGGCGGATTTGTTCTTTTTGGCCAAAACCGTCCAAACTGTAGCCAGTGAATGAGGCGGTGTGCGAAACTGGATCATATGGTGGATCGATGTAGACAAAATCGCCTTTTTGCGCAGTGGCAACGGCTTGGGCGAAGTCGGTATTCAGGATTTCAATCTGATTCGATACGAGGAAATGATGAACTGCCTGCAACGTGGATTCATCTAAAAAATTCGGATTTTTGTAATCCCCGTATGGGACGTTGAATTGACCTTGTCCGTTTACTCGAAAAAGACCGTTGTAACATGTTTTGTTGAGATAGATCATGCGCGAGGCGCGGGCGACGGGTGATAGCGCTTGGTATTCTGGCTGTCTATCGAGTTTGCGCAGTGTATAGAAGTATGCCCGCTCGTTTTTGTGTTTTTTGAGATCTTCAATCAGAAGCCCGATGTGATTTCTTATCACTTCATACGTGTTTACCAGTTCGTTGTTGATATCATTGACGATTGCCTTTTTCGGCTGCAAGTCAAACAGAACGGCCCCGCCGCCAAGAAAAGGTTCATAATAGGTGTTAAAACGCTTTGGCGCGTGTGTTCGTATTTCGCCGATGAGTTGGCGTTTGCCCCCGGCCCATTTGAGAAATGGTTGTACAAGCTGATTGTCATCCACAGCAATTGCTCCCTTGTATACGAACACACGTTTTCTTCAGTTTAATCGATTTCATCGATATTGTGTATTGGGAACCTGAATCGGCCAAACGAGTCATTTACATTCACGAGGTGAGCATATGTCAGAACACGAAGCAGATTTACAAGCGAGATCTCCCTGGGCCTTACACGATGTCAAAACCGCGACGATAGAACCGCCAGATGGACCTATCGAAGCGGATGTCTTGATTCCAGGCAGTAAGAGTTTCACAAATCGGGCGTTGATTGTCGCGGCTCTGGCGCAGGGCACTTCGCGACTGTCCGGCCTTTTGCGCAGTGACGACGCGTATTGGTGCATTGAAGCATTGCGCGCTTTGGGGCTCTCTGTAGATGTCGACGGCGAATTTGTCACGATACAAGGTGTGGACGGAATTTGGCCCAACACACAGGGGCGCGTGTATACAGGGGCAGGTGGCACCACGGCTCGGTTTTTGACCAGCGCGCTCGCGGCGGGCGCCGGGGACTGGTTTGTCGAAGGCAGCAAACGGATGAACGAACGGCCGATGGGCGTGCTATTGACCGCGTTGCAGGCGCTTGGCGCTGACATCACACCGCAGTCCGAGCGGCCAGATACATTGCCCATCAGGCTCAAAACCACCGGACTCCATGGCGGGCGTGTGCAGATGTCCGGCGCGGTGTCCAGCCAATTTATCAGTGGGGTGCTGATTGCCGCGCCATACGCCAAAGCGCCGGTGGCCATCGAGATCGTAGATCATATTGTCCAGCGTGCGTATGTGCACATCACTTTGGATATGATGCGCGAGTTTGGGGCGGTCATCGAAGCGGATGAATCCCTTTCGGCGATGCGCGTGGCAGCTACTGGCTACAAGGGGCGCGAATACGAAATTGAGGCAGACGCTTCTACCGCTTGTTACTTTTGGGCGGCAGCGGCGCTGACAGGGGGGCGTGTGCGCGTGCAGAATCTCTCCTATCAGACGCGCCAGCCAGACGTGCGCTTTGTCGATGTGTTGGCGCGCATGGGCTGCGTCGTGGACAAGGATGGACATGGCATAGAAGTGCGCGGTCCAAAGCAGTTGCAGGGCGGTTTCACGGTGAGCATGAAGGAAATGTCGGATCAGACCCTGACATTGGCCTTTCTCGCGCCGTTCGCAGACGCGCCTATCGACATCATCGAAGTCGAACATATTCGCCATCACGAGTCGGATAGATTGGCGGCCATCTGCGAAACGCTGCGCAAAATGGGCATTCGCGTCGAGGAACGCGCCGACGGCGTGACCGTTTATCCAGGACAACCACAAGGCGTGCGCCTATCCTCTTACGATGATCACCGTGTGGCAATGGCGCAAGCGATCATGGGTCTGCGCGTGGCCAATTTGTCTATCGATGATCCAGGCTGTGTTTCGAAGACCTGTCCGATGTTTTTTGATAAATTGCGCGAAATCGGCGTAAATGCGCACTTGGTTTAAAGATTGTAGATGTGCATGTGTGACGATCCCAATGCTTTGTCCGACATACCACAGTTGTCGTGAATTTTGTGATTGCGCTTGTCACATGATATATCTCTGTTCCGTCTTATAGGCGTAAGAGGCATAGGCGCGTAAAGGCGTTCGAAGCTTCCCTATTTTGGCGTGAGGAGATAGATTCATGCGAAAGAACATCGGATCCGCTTTCGCCGCAACAGCCATTGTGCTTGGCTCGTTGCCTAATTTGACCGTTTTTGCGGCGACACATCACACCAGTACAAAGCAGATACAGGAGCAAAGTGAAATTGTGGTCAATGGGCAATCGATGCCTGCGATGGCCGTGGTGCAAAATCACACTGTGTGGTTGCCTGTGAGCACGCTCCAACAGGCGATTTCGCAGATGGGGCTCAACGTATCGTATAACGGCCAGCAACTGCTCATTGATAACCTGGCATTGCAAAGCGCAACACTGTCCACACCTCCGCAAGGCAAAATCGACATCGCGGCTGGATCACAATTGATGCGCAACGTGCCAGTCGTTCAGTCGAGTGTATCTGGGCAGTCGCAGACATACGTGCCAATCTGGTACGTCAACAAAGCAATCAGTCAGGCAGATACAGGCTATCTGGCCAGTTGGAACGGCGGCAATCATACTTTGACATTGACCAACGACAAGAGCGGTCCGCCGTCCGTCGCACAGATAGATCAGGTGATGGCGGCCACCAGTGAGGTGGGGACGTCGGGAGAGCACTTTGCCATCAGCGGCAAGCCCGTCACCATCACGGCGGACAATGGGGATTCGGTGACCGCTGTCGTCGGGACGAGAAGTCCTTCTGCAGATGGTTACGGCCAAGTGGTGTTTTTCTTTCACAACCAGACGTTTGTCGGTGTGGATTCGGATACCGAGAAAACAGACATTCGCTCGGTGAAACCGGCGGCAGCGGGCATGTCGTTTGAGATCACATATGCCAACTATGCAGAGACAGATCCGCTCTCATCTCCATCACTTGCGCCGGTGACCGTTGAATTTGGTTGGGGTGGAACGTCATTTACCGCGAATCAGACGATACCAAGCGGCGCGCTGAACGGTATGAAGATCAGCGTTTCATCTGCACAGCCAGCGCAAAATACGCCGGGGGCTGACGCCAAAGCCGCCATTCAGGCGGCGTTGCCTGTCGGCGCCAAACTTGTGAACCGACCTGGTGTGGATACGCCATATCTGGCGGTCGATTTCAATGGTGATGGTGAAATGGCCTACGCGGCTGCATACAAGGTCAAATCGATCATTGGCGCCGTCGTTGTTGGCGAACAGGATGGAAAGTGGCAACCGCTGTGGCAAAAAAATGGCCTTGGCGTATCACTTGCGGAACTGAACGCAGGGGATGTGACCGGGGACGGATCGACCGCGTTGGCGCTGCAAGCCTATGTGGGGGACGGCGCGAATGAAACGGTGATTCTCAAATGGCTGAACGGCAAGTTACAGCCGATTTTTGACACGGCGGCACTGGCTGACATCGGCGATTTTGACGGGCAAGGCGGCATGGAGATCGCAACGTGGCAACACGATACCGGGCCGTTGGAAAATATCCAAATGTACGCTTGGGATGCGCAGAAACAGGCCTATGCGAAAGCGAACAACGCGGACTATCCAACCTACTTTGCCAACAACGTGATTCCTTATTATCAGGCGCTCGCCAAGCAAAAGGGCGAAGACGCTGTTCCACCTAAAATGCTTGACTATGGTCTGGCTGGCGGCAATCTGGCAGCCGGATTTTATCAACAGGCGCTCGAACAGGCGCAACGCGGTTTGCAGCAGGGCGCAAATGCGTATCCGCCGAACGGGCAGTTACAGACCATTGAGCAAGCTGCAGAGCAGGCGCTACAGGAACAAAAGACGTATTACGCGCTGTCGCCTGCGCTGAAAGCGGCGATTCAGGCCGAGGTCAGCAAGTACACGAGCGGCCTGTTGAATCCGATGGCTGCGCCGACGATTTTGGTTGATCAGACGGCGAACGGCTACAAAGTGCACACCGTTGGCGGTATGTTGCACAATGACCAAGACGGTGTGATGCAGTATGCGCATGAACTTTCGTTTACCATTTCATCAGACGGCAAACAGGTGACAAACGTGGCAGCGCAGGATTCATTGGGGAACACGGTTTGGTAGGATTGGCAGCGTATTTTCACCCCCCAGGGCGCATCTTGGCAGATGGCGCACTGGGGGTGTCATGTTCATCCCGATAAAACAACCTATATTATATGCCAGATACATAAATGACGTTTTCAGTGGAATCCTTCCTTTTGAAGATGAAGATTTATAGGGGAGCGTATTATGAGAACGTCTACGAAATTGATCTCAAGTCTTGTCCTATGCAGTTTTGTCAGTAGTGTTTCACCTGTGTTTGCTGCTGTATCAACAAATCAACAAAAAGGGCATATTGAATTTCGCGTTGGTTCTCCGAAGTCAACGACGATTGCTGGTGCTCGTGTAATTGTGATTAGTCACGAAGGGAAAATTGTGGATTCTGGGCTGACGAATGCACGTGGCGTTTGGAATGCCTCTGTCCCTTTTCACGAAATGAAGTGGAATCAGGGATTTGATGCCAAAGGCGTAGTGAATGCTGTTGTCCTTGCGAACGGCTACAATGAACAAGCTGTTTTTGTTGTTCCGAACAGCCAAAATACCGTACAAACTGTGGTCTTACAACCAATTGTTCCGAACAGTCGTAATGAACCCTCTCAATCACTTGGAGATTTTTTTCGTCACGATCTGAAAATGTATGTTGACTATTATGCAAAAGAATTAAAACTCAAAAAACAGCCTCCAATACCGGGAGATCCGGGATATGCACCGTGGAGCCCGGAACAGCAGTAGGAGGGGAGCTTTTGACAAAACGTTTATGTTCCTATTTATTCAAAGTTTGCACCATGCTGTTTCTCGTTCTGTTATTTCCCACCGATGCGAGCGCGCAAACACAAACGATTTACAATACAGCGTATCCATCCACTATTCGTGTCGCCGTCAGAGCGTACAATAATCCAGTTGGGCCCATTCTTTACGTTCAAACACTGGGGTTCGAAGAGTATTGTGAAGATGTTTTACCAAACGAATGGATGTCCAGTTGGAACACAGAAGCCTTAAAAGCCGGTGCCATTGCGGTGAAGATGTTCGCGTGGTATAAGACCTTACATCCTACAACAGAAAGTGGTTTTACATATGATGTAGACAATACGACTAATTTTCAAGAATTTAAATACCTTAGTGGGCGTCCTGAAACGGACCAAGCTGTTCGACAGACATGGAACATGGTGTATGTCCCGTCCGACGGTACAATTAAAGAGTTAGACTATCGGATGGGGGCTCAGGATTCAGACAATAGTTGGTACGATGGGACGTATATCATGTCTCAGTGGGGGACCCAATATTGGGCGAGTATAGCGAAGCTCACTTTTGAAAGCATTCTGAATATGTATTATCCGGGATATGAACTCAAATTCGTGTAACGAACTCCATGTCCGATGCCGGTCAGGTAGAGCGTAGCCGCCAGCATGTAATCACGGAGGATTCGCTCATTGGAAAATAATCCAGTAGGCGCAGGTGTCGTCGAGAATGAACGTGATCGGATAAAAGTTGCGGAAAGAGACGGTGCTGTACTTCGTCAATGGGTGTGTATCAAATTTCTAATTTGTCCTCGGATTGACCCCTAATTGATCCGCAGTGAACAGGTATATCTCTTCATCTGGTTTTGCCATATGTACGCGATGGGAGTTGACAACCACTTCAAAATGAATCAAAGAATTCAAAGTGTGTCAGTCTACGTTCGAGATCAGCCCCTGCATTTGAAAGCGCCGCTACACGATATTTGGTTCTCAGTGTCTGAACAAAACACACTAGTGCTTTATCGACCTCATCTACTAGATCCATTTGATCCCTTTTACGTCTCAAAAAAGAGAACATAGAGACGCAAGAGCACTCCAGCGATAACCCACGCTAATATGACAATAGACCAAATTTTTACTTTACGGCGTGCACGTTTTGGATAATCAGATAGCGGCCGATTTTGTCTGTGGCCAAATATCAGGTTGTTATATTTTACGGCATCATTAAAAGGTTCAAGCTCATCTACAATTTCCTCTTCAGCTTGTAATTGATGTAGGGACTTATCTTCATAGGGGTTGTAGTACTTCTCGTTTTCATTGATCTCCATCATATAACGCCCCCTTGCGTTAGGATGCTGTAGTCTATATTGCTCCGAGAATTTATCCCTTAATTTTCCAATACTCAGCGCAGATTGATATGCGCTTGGTGCGTATACTTTTTTGCTTGTTGCAACAGTACCACATTTAAGGTGAACTCGTTCCTCATGTTAGTCATTGATGTCGTCTTGCCATTCAATGCTGACATTAGCTTCTTCATATCTCTCTGAATGATTTGAGGAACGGGTTGGAGATTGGCCGGAGGCGGATCGAGCGCAATTTCTAAATTTGCCCGCGCGCTGTCCTGTGAGCAGCACATCCCGTTTTAGCATCCACTGGCGTCCGTGGTAGGATAGGGATCATCGGCATTTGGCGAACTTGAGGTGACTTGTATATGGAACAGCTTTTGCGCGAATTGACACAGTTGGTTGGCCCTTGCGGGTTTGAACACGATGTGGCGCGCTATATCCGTGACCGTTTGCAGCACAAGGGCGCGGTGCGTGTGGATGGCGTCGGCAACGTGATTGTCTCCGTCAAGGGGGCGCACGCTGGACCCGTGTTGGCGATTTCCACGCATATGGACGAAGTTGGGTTCATTGTGAAGAAAATTGAGCAAAATGGATTGTTGCGGTTTGAAAAACTCGGGGGGCACGATGATCGGATTTTGTTGGCGCAGCGAGTGCGCATCCGGACGCCGCATGGCAGCGTGCCAGGGGTCATCGGCACGATTTCCGCGCACATGCAAAAGGCGGACGACGTCAGTCGGGTGCGTCGCTACAACCAGCTTTACATCGACGTTGGCGCGAGTGGGCCGAAAGAGGTCGCTGACATGGGCATTACCGTCGGCTGTCCGATTAGTTGGGCGACGTCTGTCGAACGGCTTGGCCAACACCGTTTGGTCGGCAAATCGTTTGATGACAGGGCTGGTTGCGCAGTGCTGATTCAGGCGTTGGAACAATTGCAGCCGGACACGCTCTATGGCACTGTCCACGCGGTGTTCTCGGTGCAGGAGGAAGTTGGCTTGCGCGGTGCGCGCGTGGCTGGACGGCAACTACAGCCAGATGTCGCCATTGCCATCGATACCACGGCGGTCAGCGACACGCCGGAGGAAATGATGGATAACACGTTGGCCCTTGGCGCGGGACCAGGCATCAAAGTGATGGACTTCAGTTTGATTGCAAGTGTGCCTGTTCGGGATAAGCTGATCTCATTGGCGACAGAAGCTGGCATACCCCATCAACTGGAAGTGTTCGCTGGCATCGGGACAGACGCGGGAGAGTTGAGCTTGGCTGGCGCGGGTGTGCCGACAGGCGTCCTTTCCATTCCCTCGCGGTATGCCCACTCGCCTGTGGAAGTGATTGATGAACGCGACCTGCAACGCACAGCCGATTTGCTCATCGCGTTTATCACATCGATGCGAACGGCTGAAGAATTCGCATTTATTTGATGACAGCGCTAGAGGAGGAGATGTGTGAATACTGTTATTCTTGTTGTCGCAATTGTTTTGTTGGCGGGTGTCCTCCTCGCGCGTGTCAATAAGCAGTTTGGCTTTCCTGTCCTGATTGGCTTTGTGGCAATTGGCGCCGTCTTTGCCACAGTAGATCCAAGTGTGTTGGAAAGTGTCACGCCCACCGTGGCGAAAAACTTAAGTTATCTCGCGCTCGCCTTCATTCTGTTTGAAGGCGGGCTACATACCTCTTTAAAGCGAATTCGGCGCGCTTGGGCGCCGTCGCTGTCCTTGGCGACAGTGGGTGTCTTGGTTTCAGCGGCCATCATGACTTTGCTTGCGCAGGCTTTGCTTGGCTTGCCGTTGATTTCGGCAGCTTTGCTCGGCGTCGCCGCAAGCTCAACCGATGCGGCGTCCGTATTCAGCGTGTTGGGTGGCACTGCCTTGCGGCGTCGATTGGTCGATGTGCTGGAAGTGGAGTCGGGCACGAATGATCCGATGGCGTTCTTCCTCACGACCATCCTCATCGAGTGGTCACAGCACGATCTCGGTCCAATCAGACAGGCGACATGGCATGTGCTTGGTCTGTTCGTGCTGGAAATGGGCTTGGGGCTCATCATCGGCGTCCTCATTGGGCTGTTTGGCGCTTATATCAATCGCAGGATTCGCCTGGACACAGGCGGTCTGTATCCAGCGCTCTCGCTTGGGTTTGCCCTGCTTTCGTTCGCTTTGGCCCAGTCCCTGGAAGGTAGCGGCTTTTTGTCTGTGTTCGTGACAGCGGTTGTGCTCTCGCATGGCCATATGGAACACCGTTACAGCATCATTCGCTTCCACGAGGGACTGGCCTGGACGATGCATATCCTGATGTTTGTGGTCCTCGGATTCTTTCTCGTGCCGCGCGATTTTGCCTACATCGTGGCGCCAGGCATCGTCCTGGCGCTCGGGACGTTGTTTGTGGCCAGGCCGATTGCCGTCTGGGTGTCGACACTCGGTGCGGGATTGACGAATAAGGAGCGCGCGTTTATCTCCTGGGCGGGCTTGCGCGGCGCAGCCCCCATCGTCCTCATCCTCTCCGCAGTGGAGGCGCAGGTAACCGGGCACATCGAGATGATCGAAGTCGTGTTTTTCATCGTGATCGCTTCGACATTGGTGCAGGGGTTGACGGTCAACTGGTTTGCCGAGCGCCTGAATCTGGTCGATCCGACGCCGACGGAGGATATTCTCGAACTCATTTCCATTGCGCGCGAAAGTGCCGTCATCTTGCCGGTGGAAATCAGTCTCACTTCGCGACTCGTGGAAAAGCGCATGGTCGATATCAAATTTCCGGAAAACACCTTGTGTTACGGCATCGTTCGGGGCGATCACGTCGTCGTCCCGCGCGGCGCGACAAAACTGCGCAGTGGGGATCATCTGCTGATTCTCTCGGACGCGCGCCACATCCAACAACTTCGCCGCCTCTTTGCCCAAGAACAAGTCGGTCAACCGACCATGCTGCCGTGAACGGCAGTGTGGTTGGTGGATGGACACTCCGAAAGATATGACAAATGTCACCTCTGTTTGCTGACACCCTTCACTGTGGCGAGTCCTGCGCAAGCCGTACGATAAAAATAGAAAACGCAAGGGGGGTCACCCGGATTTGGAATCAGCCATCACGCTTTCGCAGGTCAGTAAGAGATATGGCGACAAAACGGCTGTCGCCGAGGTGAGTTTTCAGATTGAGCCGGGGACAATTGTCGCTTTGTTAGGGCCGAACGGCGCTGGGAAAACGACGACCATTTCGATGATGCTTGGTCTTGTCCGGCCGACGGCGGGACAAATCAGCGTGTTCGGGAAAAATCCGCGCAGAGCGGCGACGCGCGCACACTATGGTGTGATGTTGCAACAGGTGAGCTTGCCGGACAAACTCGCTGTCAGGGAACTGATTGATTTGTTTCGCAGTTACTACGAGCATCCGCTCGATACTTCTGTGCTGCTGAATATGGCAGATCTGGAAGCGCAGGCGAAAAAACAGGCGCCAACGTTGAGTGGCGGCCAGCAACGCCGTTTGCAGTTTGCCTTGGCGATGGCCGGTGACCCGCGCATCGTCTTTCTCGACGAGCCGACCACGGGCATGGATGTCACAGCACGTCGCGCGTTTTGGGAACATTTGCGCGCGTTTGCTCGGCAAGAGGGCAGAACGATTCTTTTGACCACGCACCACCTGGAGGAAGCGGAGGCCA
This sequence comes from Alicyclobacillus fodiniaquatilis, assembly GCF_042678105.1. NCBI lineage: Bacteria > Bacillati > Bacillota > Bacilli > Caryophanales > Alicyclobacillaceae > Alicyclobacillus > Alicyclobacillus fodiniaquatilis. The sequence goes on along the minus strand of NZ_JBHUCX010000027.1, from coordinate 54,330 downwards.
TCGCCGACCGGATTCTCGTCATGCAAAACGGGCGTGTGACGGTGGATGGAACGTTGGAAGAGATCAAACGACTGGCAGGTAACAGCTATGTCGCCTGCGTCGTTGGACCAGGGGTGAGCGCTGACGACATCAATCAACTCCCAGGTGTGGAACATGTAGCGTGGCATGGTCGGCGTGTGCGCATGTTGACCAGGCAGCCAGACGACGTGATTCGCACCTTGGTGTTCAGCCGCCTGGATGTCTCCCAGTTCGAAATTTCACAGGGGCATTTAGAAGATGCGTTTGTCTCATTGACGCAAGCAGACGGACAAGGTGATGGGGGTTGCAGAAGTGAATTGGCTAACACAGTGTAAGTATGAGATTTTACGCAATTTGCGCAATCGTCGTTTTGCTTTTTTCAGCGTGTTGTTACCTGTGGGCTTCTATTTTCTGTTCGTCAACCTGGATGGTCCAAACATGCGGATAAACGGCACCAATTGGGCGTCCTACTACATGATTTCCATGGCGACCTTCAGTGTAGTCGGGGGTGGGTTGAACGGAATGGCTAGCAAAATTGCCTTTGAACGCACGCAAGGGTGGTTGCGCTTGGTCCAGACGACACCACTGCGTCCGTTCAATTATGTGACGACCAAGATTGTCGCGAGTCTGTTGATGAATTTGATACAGGTTTTCATTTTGTTTGCGCTGGCTAGCATTTTTGAACCCGTTCACTTGACAGTCGGCATTTGGATCATCAGCGCATTGTTCATCGCGGTGGGCGGTCTAGTCTTCATTGTGCTGGGGATGTTGATTGGTCAACTGATAGGGATGGATGCGGCAAACATTGTCGCTTCCGCTGTCTATTTCGCGCTCTCCATCTTTGGCGGCTTGTGGTTTCCTGTCACCATCCTGCCCGCTTTTCTCAAACATGTTGCCGAGGGCATTCCGACGTATCATCTTGCCCATCTCGCTTGGCAATTGGCGGGCAGTCATCTGCCGACGGTCGGGGATGTGGCCATTTTGGTCGGCTATTTCGCGCTTTTTTCCTTGCTCGCCATCTGGGTGACTGGAACGCGGACGGAAAGCAGAGCCGTCTGATTGGGCATCTCGGAGACCTGTGGGATTTCTACGGGAAATTCATGGTATGATGCAGGCAAATATGTGACGGTTTTGCAAAATGCTGATGTGAGGAGTAGGGAGTTCAACAGATGCAGTGGACAAAAAAGAACAGTCGGCGCGTCTTTTATTTCTATTTGGCCCAACTGCTCTTCTCCGCAGTTTATCTCATCTACGCGCCCAGCGGCGCCCGTGCGCTATTGGGCGCCGCACTGCTCATCGTGTTTGGCGTTTGTTACAGCTTTGGCTATTTTGCCACCGGGGTAAAACGATTCTGGTTCGTCATGGGCCAAATTGTAATCATCTGGATGTTGGCCTGGTGGTTGAGCCCTGGCTATTTTGCCATTCTCTATTATCCAGTGGCCACTTTGTCCTTTATGTCTCGCCGGTCCATGGTTTGGGGTTTCGGGATTCTTGCCGCAGGCAGCGCTGTGGAATTGGGCTGGTTGTTGCGCGGCGATTATCACGCTGATTTGCTGATGTACGCGCCTGTGGCTGCTTCCATTTGCTTCGGAATACTCTCAATGAGCTTTATGATTCGCTCCTTTCGCAAGCTCGGCACAGCGAACGAAAAGCTCGCGCGCGCCAATGCCCAGATTGAGCGGTTGACGAAAGGGGCCGAGCGGGATCGCATCAGTCGCGATTTGCACGATGTCATGGGACATCAGCTTTCGATGATCACGCTCAAGGCGCAGGTTGCCGCAAAGCTGTTGGCGAGGGGACACGACGAAGCGCTGGCGCTGGCGGAGGTGCAAGACATTGAACGCGCGGCGAGAGAGGCATTGACACAGGTGCGGGAATATGTGGCGGACATGCGCCAGCCAGACTTTCAGGATGAATGGAGCGCTGCGCAAACTTTGCTTACAGCGGCGAATATCGATTGCACCTTCGCGCTAGGTGATGTGTCATGCATGGAAGGAGCCGTCTATCAAGTGATGGCGATGTGCCTGCGCGAAGCCGTGACAAATATCGTCCGCCACAGCGCGGCTCGAAAAGCGTGGTTGGGCCTTGAAGTGGATGAGGATGGGTTTGTCCACTTGTGCATTGCCGATGATGGTCGTGGTTTTGAGCAACGGCATATCGCGTCCGTGACGGCGGTGGATGGCAGCACATCTGGCGGCAATGGCATCAAAGGAATGCGCGCCAGGGTGGCTGCTGTGGGCGGTCAGATGCACCTCTGGGATAAAGGATGCGGCGCAATGACTGCGCCTGCCCAACTGCGCGCGTTGCCCTGGCAGCCCAGTGTCGTCGTTCATATTGTTGCACCTGAAGATGAAGGAAAAGACATCGCACAGGAGCGTGTCCAATGATTCGGATTTTGCTTGCTGAGGATCAGGCTTTGGTTCGCGGCGCCATCGCGACATTGCTTGATTTTGAGGATGATTTTGAGGTGGTTGCCGCGGCTGGCGATGGCGCGGAGGCGGTGAAACTGGCCATGACGCTGCAGCCCGATGTCGCCCTCATCGACATTGAGATGCCGAAAGTGAGCGGCCTTGAGGTGGTCGAGCAGTTGCGCACACGCGTGCCGACGTGCAAGTGCATCGTCGTTACGACGTTCGCGCGCCCTGGCTACATGCAGCGCGCGGTCAAGGCGGGGGCGTGCGGTTATTTGCTCAAGGATGCGCAGGTCGAAGAATTGGCTGCGGCCATCCGCCGCATTGTGGCGGGGGAACGGGTGATGAGCCCGGCGCTGATGGTCGCCGCGATGGAAAGTGCCAATCCGCTGACGGAGCGGGAGATTCAGGTGTTGCGCCTCGCTGCAACAGGGCAGACCACGCGCGAGTTGGCGCGCGCATTATCGCTGTCAGAAGGGACCGTGCGCAACTATCTGTCCGAAGTGTTTTCTAAATTGAACGCAAGCTCGCGCCAGGAAGCGATTAAAATTGCCGAAGCACAGGGATGGATATGATCCAGCAATAGATCTCCTTTTACATCGCCTCTTTTTTTCCACGCACAAGTGAAGCGCATATGCCGATGCAAGTCGCCAAAAGCATCGCCAACAGCGCCAGGCGAAAGCCATTGTCGATCAACTGCAGGTCGCGGTCTGTCAAATTGGCCGCGTTTCCAGCGTAAATACTGGCTTGCAAGCGTGGCGCCAGACCGCTTGTGACAATCATCAAAGACAAAGCGGTGCTGACCACCTGTCCCATATTCTGCAGCATGGACCGCACTCCATTTGCGATACCGCGCCGTTCGCGCGCGATGGTAGTCATAATGGACGATGTGTTCGGCGTCAAAAACAGCGCGCTGCCTGCGCCTACCAGAAACATGCCAATCGCCGCCGGCAGGTACGCGGAATGTGGCCCGATGAGGAAGATGAGGATGACAAGGCCGACACCAGACAGGCCGAGTCCCAATGACGACAGCAACCGCGCATCATAGCGTCCCGTCAACGAACCGGAAAGCGGCGCTGCCACCAACATGCCCACGGTGACAGGCAGAATGGCCAGGCCGGCGGTAAAGGCGTCTGCGTGATTGACCGTTTGATAGTAGAGGGACAAGAGCAACACTACGGCCGTCCGCGCGAACGCGTTGAGAAATGCGGCTACGTAAGCCATTGCATAGCGGCGCTTGGCGAACAAGCGCAAATCGAGCAACGGTGACTTCGACGTCCATTCCACGCGCAGAAACACAGGAGTCAGCACGATGAAGGCCAGCGCCCCAATCAGCACAAGCGGGCTTGTCCAGCCGAGTGTGCTTCCTTCGGAGAGCGCGAGAATCGCGCCGCTCAAGGCGATGAAAATCAGGATATTTCCGGCGAGATCGAACCGTTCGTTCGATCCTTTCGACGGCAGGGAGCGCAGGGTGAATGCGGCCCAGACGATGCCGATGATGCCAAAAGGGACGTTAAACCAAAACACCCAGCGCCAGCCGAGGGTAGCGGCAAACAAACCGCCGATGACCGGCCCGACCAACTGGGCGGCAGAGCTGACCAGCACATTGATGCCCAGCCCTTTGGCAAGTGTGCGTTCCGGAAACGCGTCTGTGAGCAGCGGCGTCGTGTTGGTGATGACCAAAGCGCCACCAGCCGCTTGCAACGCGCGCAGACCGAGCAGGACCCAAATGTTGGGCGATATGCCGATAAGTAAGCTGACGAGGGTAAAGAGCGTCAGCCCGACAATATACAAGCGGCGCCGGCCGAGCATATCCGCCAGGCGCCCGAAAATGAGAATAAACACGGTGTTAAACAGCATGTAAGTGAGCAAAATCCAGTTGGCCGTGGTGGCAGTTGCATGAAAATGCTTCGCGATGACAGGTAAGGCCACGTTCAGTGTGCCGACATTCAACAATGTCAGAATCACGCCGAGACTGGTGACCGATAACACGAGCCATGGATAGCGGCTCGAAGCGTGTGGCGCTGCCATGAGCTCACCTCCGCAATGGTATATTTCGCCTCGTGAAATATACCACAAAGAATATGGCAGAGCACGCTTCCACGCGCATCCGGCACAAAAATCGCATATGTATGCTTGCAGGCGCAAATAAAGTCCGGCTGTTGTGCAGGGTCATTTGCCCACCCTCTTTATCGTGTGAGGACGTACGATACAGCATCTTCGCTACGAGGGGGAATTGACATGTACGGAGCTTTTGGTGGATATACGCAATGGGCAGTTGTATTCTTGATCATTTTCGTGCTTTTCTTCTTGTTTGTACCGGCTGTAGGTGCTGGCGCAGGGTATTAAGCGACTTTGTCGCAATTGTAAATGACAGACAAAAAGGCACCCGTTTGGGTGTCTTTTTTGAAGAGATGTGTTGGCCAGTTGTCTGTGGAGGTCAGGAAATCAGTCACCTTTACCAGCTAGAACCTGCAAGCGAAAGTTCACTTCAATTCGACGGCTGCCTGTTCGACCGCTTTGCACACAGCCTGCACTTGAGGCTGGTATCCTGCTCTGTCCCACGAGTTGTACGATGGATGCGGCACATCGTCAATCACCTGCCACAGCGGGTCAGACAAGCCCGTTAAACGCAAGAACTTCTGCGCGAAGCGACCGCAGGGAATCAGCGTCATCGACCGGTGGGAGAACATCTGCAGCTTGTCTTTCAATTGTTGGACAAGCAGCGTTTGAACCTCCTGTTGCCGCGCATCGGCAAACGTGTCTTTTTGATTGTTCGTCCGTACATACTCCATGGCGTCAAACCAATCTCGCAAACGCTCGGTCAGCGCAGGATGCTCGTAGGCAGAACGCTGTAGTGGCACATTGCAGACATTCAGCAGGCCAATGCCGTTTAAACGGGGCCGGTTCGTTTTTTCCAACGCGTTTTTTTTGACCATGAGACCAAGTGGAAATTTGGCGTATTCACTGCCGAAAATGTGTTTGCTCATGGTCGCGCCTGAACTGCCAGCGACTGGCGCCTTGTAGCGCACTTCTTGTCGATGCGGCGATTCGAGCAGGAAAATGCAAGTCGATGTAGGTAAGATGATATCTTGTACCTCGTAATTTTTTGCCAAGCTGTCGATGATGGCGTAAAATGTCGTAGCGTCGTTCAAGAGAAGATACACCCCCCTGATCATCTTAACACGGTTTAAATTGCGTTGAATCATCCGATAATGGATAGCTGAACGCGTGTTGCTGATAAGGGATGGGCAGTGGAGTGAAATGACCAAAGCGCAAGTGGAAATCAGGGGAGTTTGTGACGAATAGGCAAACAAGTGATTACATAAATGTGAAACCCTTGTGAAGCTTTTTCAAATTCTTCTTTGCAAAGAGCGCGGAGTGGACATCACTTTGGTATCATCTATATGGCGTTTGAGGCAGCATCGATATACAGTCGTGTCTTGGCGAGACTGGATTGACGCAGTTTCGGTCATTATTCTTGGTTTCATCCAAGTCTCGGTCCAAAATGCTGACTCAAATAGTACGATGCTGTTCTACATATCTCATAGGCAGAAAGGAGACGAAAGCGACGATGAAGCCAACTGGGCGTCGACTTCGCAGCCTCTTTCTCGTAGTTGGGCTGTCCATGTTTGCCCTTACAGGTTGTGGCGGTACAGGGAAATATATACCTGTATTAAGTCCACAAGGTCCTGTCGCGAGAAGTGAGTATTACCTTATTATCTGGTCGTTTGCCTTGATGATGATTGTGGTCTTGGGCGTGTTCATCATCTTTTTTTACATGCTCTATAAGTACCGCGCTCGGCCAGAGAATAAAGATTATGTTCCCCCTGAAATTGAAGGGAACGCCCGCTGGGAGTCCATTTGGACAATCATCCCCATCATTATCGTCATCGCACTTGCGATACCGACGGTGGCGGTGACTTACAACCTGGTCAAGCCGCCTAAAGTCGATGCGGCATCTGCGGGGACGACAAAGTCCGAACCCATCACGATTGATGTCATCTCTGAACGCTGGAAATGGGTGTTTAAGTATCCGGCGCAAAATTTGGAGACGGTCAACTACGTCGTGATTCCAGCGGGGCAGCCTGTTGACTTTGAACTTTCATCAACTGGCCCGATGAACGCGTTTTGGGTACCAGCGCTTGGCGGCATGGAGTTTAACATGCCAGGCAAGGATCTGAAACTCTGGTTGGAGGCAGACAAGCCAGGGACGTATGACGGTCGCAGCGCTCAGTACTCGGGTGTCGGATTCACAAACATGACATTCCAAGTGCTGTCCAAGTCGCCAACCGACTTTACGAACTGGGTGCAACAAACGAAACAAAGCGCTCCTCCTCTGACGAAACAAGCGCAAGCGCAATTGGCGAAACCAGGTTCAGTTTCAAAAATGCAGTTTTCGTCAATGAACCCACAGTAAGTGGGGCATGTGACATATTGATTTCATTACGCAGCAAGGGAGGAACCGAGAGTGGGCAACTTTCAACACTTTGTCACGCAATTTTTCATGCTTGACGAAGGCCCCATGATTTGGACGTCTGATGTGCTTATCACAGTCGCGACCATTGGCATCATCGTCGTTTTGAGCTACTTCAAATTGTGGAAGTATCTATGGGATAACTGGCTCAAGACCGTGGACCACAAAAAAATCGGGATTATGTATCTCATTGCGGCGGTTCTGATGTTGTTCCGCGGCGGTACAGATGGCTTGCTCATGCGAACGCAGCTCGCATGGCCAAACTTGAAATTCTTGACTGGCGATCACTATGATCAGGTCTTTACCACACACGGCACCATCATGATTTTGTTTATGGCGATGCCAGCAATTATTGGCTTTTTCAATGTTGCGGTTCCGTTGCAAATTGGTTGCCGCGACGTCGCTTTCCCATATTTGAACGCCATCAGTTTCTGGCTGTTCTTCGTGGCGGCGATGATGTTCAATCTGTCGTTCGTCGTCGGTGGTTCACCGGACGGTGGTTGGACAAGTTATACACCTTATGTTGAAAACATGTTTGACCCAGGGCCGGGTGAGAATTATTTTCTCGTTTCCCTGCAGATCACGGGTATAGGCACGATTGCAACTGGTGTGAACTTCCTCATCACCATTTTGCGCATGCGTGCGCCTGGCATGACGCTGATGCGTATGCCGATGTTTACATGGTCAGTATTGATCACGTCTATTATCATTGTCTTCGCTTTCCCTGTATTGACGGTTTGTTTGGGCCTCTTGCTCATAGACAGGGATTTTGGCGCTCACTTCTTTACGACGACTGCCGGCGGTATGCCGATGCAATACGTCAACCTCTTCTGGATTTGGGGACATCCAGAAGTTTATATCGTCATCTTGCCAGCCTTCGGTATCTTCTCCGAAGTGTTCAGCACGTTCTCGCACAAACGTCTGTTTGGCTATTCGGCAATGGTCGTATCCTTGGTTTCCATCGCCATCTTGAGCTTCGTCGTATGGGTTCACCACTTCTTCACGATGGGCGCCGGACCAGGGGTCAACTCGTTCTTCGGTGTATCGACCATGGCCATCGCCATACCGACAGGTGTGAAGGTGTTCAACTGGCTGTTTACAATGCACAAAGGGCGGATCGAATTTACGTCCGCGATGTTGTGGACTGTCGGTTTTGTGCCAAACTTCCTCATCGGTGGTTTGACGGGTGTCATGCTGGCTGTTCCGCCTGCTGACTATCAGTATCACAACAGTTATTTCTTGGTGTCTCACTTCCACTACGTGTTGATTGGTGGTACAGTGTTCGGCGTCTTCGCCGGTATTTACTACTGGTGGCCAAAGATGTTCGGTGTTTTGCTGGATGAGAAATTGGGCCGTTGGCATTTCTGGACATGGACCATCGGGTTCAACGTCTGTTTCTTCCCGATGTATTTCCTTGGCTTCATGGGCATGACACGCCGCGTGTACACATACCAAGCTGGCTACGGTTGGGGTGTCATCAACTTGATTGAGACCGTTGGCGCGTTTCTGATGGGCGTTGCTTTCATCATCTTTGTCTGGAACATCGTGTGGAGCGCGCGCTTCGGCAAACGCGATACGACGGGGGATCCATGGGATGGTCGCACGCTTGAATGGGCGACGACATCGCCTGCGCCGCACTACAATTTCGCGCGCATCCCGGAAATCAAGGGTCGTGACGCTTGGTGGTTGATGAAGAAGAATGGCGAGTCCATCAATGGACCCAAAGAACTGCCATTCCAGCCAATTCACATGCCGAACGATTCCGGTCGTCCGATTATCATGTGTGTCGCATTTTTTGTTGCTGGCTTCGGGTTTATCTTCCAATGGTGGATTTTAGCCATCGTTGGTTTGCTAGGCGTCTTGTTGTGTATGCTATTGCGTTCGTTTGAATACGACGATCACCATTACATTCCGGTCGAAGAGATTGAGCGGACGGAATCTGCGGCAGGGAGGTTGTAAGGATGTCTGATTCACACGCAGCGGCCCACGATGGGCACCATGTCGTGGACCCGTCCCTTCCCAAAGAGTATCAAATCGAGGAAAGCAGTCTCCGCATTGCCGGTTTCTGGGTCTTCCTTGGTTCTGACTTGGTGTTGTTCTCTTGTTTGTTTGCGACTTATGTAGTTATGCATGGCCGTACAGCTGGCGGACCGACGTCCGCCCAACTGTTCGACATCCCTGGTTTTACGATTGAGACCATTGCACTGTTGTTCAGTAGTTTTACGTGTGGTTTGGCCACGTATGAAATGCGGCGAGGCAACAAAAAAGCCATGCTCAGCTGGCTGATTGTCACTGTGCTTCTGGGCCTTGTGTTTATTGGGTTCGAGGTGCAGGAGTTTGTGAAAGACGCATCAGGCGGTGCGCGGATGCAGACGAGCGGATTCCTATCCGCATTCTACACCCTGGTTGGCACGCACGGTTGTCACGTGAGCGTGGGTATTTTGTGGATGACATCCTTGATAATTCAGGTCGCTCGTCGGGGGATTACCGCTGTCACTGCGCGAAAAGTGTTCATTGTCGGGATTTATTGGCACTTTCTCGATGCTGTCTGGATTTTCATTTTCACAGTCGTATACCTGACAGGGAAGGTGTTGTGAGATGGAGAGCAACCACAAGTTTCACGCGGAAACCGGATTTCCTTGGAAACACGTATGGGGCTTAGTCATCTCCTTGGTGCTGACAGCCATTGCTTTCTGGCTCGCGTTGGCGACAAACCAACCGCCTGCAGTCGTCATCACGATCATCGTCGTGCTGGGCGTGGGTCAGTTGGTGGTGCAGTTGTTTATGTTCATGCACTTTACAGAAAGTGATGACAGGGCTTGGCAAGTCCCTGCAATCCTCTTTGCGATTTTCGTCGCATTTACGGTCGTTGCGGGTTCGGTTTGGATTATGGCCTTTAAATCGCTGGTTGCGTAGGTGCCTTTTATGATAGGAGGAGGCGTAGATGCCGCGAACTCGTAGATGGGGACTCGTTGCATTTGTACTCGGCATTCTTGCTACAATTCAGACGCTGATTGTCAACACCATGGGATTTATCGATGCAGATACGGGTTCTGCGTTCGGGTGTGGACATCAGTGGCTGACTTGTAATGGCCAATGGATTCCGACGGCGTGGGCATTGACAACATTGATCGAATTCTCCCATCGCGTTGGGGTTCCGATTTTGACGATGTTGTTGCTCGCTGTGGCGCTATTGGCGGGCATTCGCTATCGCAAATGGATAGAGATTCCCATTCTTGCGGCAATCAGCCTCTTCTTTGTTTTGCTTGAAGCGTTCTTGGGCGCCATGGCGGTGGTGTTCGAAGAACCGCCTGCTGTCATCGCGACGCATTTTGGCGTGTCACTGCTGGCGTTTAGCAGTGTGTTGCTGCTCACCGTCAATATTTGGCGGGCAGAGCGCGTCCGGCAGGCCTCCTATGAAGAGCAGGCTGCATTGCCGTTGCGCAGCGAACTGCCGCAACGCGGCTTTCGCCTGCTCGTTTGGTTGGTGCTTCCGTATATTTATCTGGAGATGTATTTAGGCGCGTTTATCTCGAGCACAAACACCGGCGTTGATTTCCGCGGCATTCCGATTCCAACAGAGCGGATCAACGCGCCGCATTTCGCGTTTTTTCTCGATTGGATGCATCGGTCTTCGGCATTGATTCTGGTTTTGTGGATATTGGCGATTTTTGCGCAGGCGTTAAACATGCGTCGGCAAAGGCTGGATTTGTTCAGAGGCAGCGTCATCGCGCTGGTGTTTGTTGGATTGCAAGCTTTGAGCGGTTTTTATTTAGTCGCCAGTCATGTCACGTTACTTGCGTTTCTTTCACATGTGACTGTGGTGACAGGCCTGTTTGGGATACTGTGTTTTCTCGCATTTCAAACGTTGCCATCCGTGAAAAGAGAACTGACAGATCAGTTAACGCCGCCGGGTTCAGCGCGTGACAAGCGCAGCCGCACATGACATAATATCGATGTCTCAAAGCAATTTTGTGAAAATCGCATTCTAAAAAACATGTTCGGTCATTTGCCACTTCCCTGTCTCAGGTGAAGTGGTTTTTTCTATTTCACTGAAAAAGACATGGAATCCTACCACTAGGTCAGATCCCCTGCAAGCAAATTCCTCGTATATATCAAACAACCAACAATAAACTCTATGGAGCTGCCAGCCACATCCGATATCCATATTTATGAAATATTTAAAACAAAAAGGAACCTGTTCCCAAATTTTCTCCCATATTTTGAATGGTGGTCGTTTTATGTTATGATCAACCTCGGGCCTCTTGAGAGGTTTCCATTATTTTTACCATAACTGGAGGTGTAGCATGGGAGATTTGTTTATCGAAGTAAAAGAAGTGACCAAAGTTTTTGGGGGGCGTGCAGAACAAGCGCTGCAAATGTTGAAGAGCGGCAAAGGCAAAGATGAGATCCGGCAGCAGATTGGTGTGAATGTCGGTGTCGATAGAGCCTCTTTCAATATTGATCGCGGTGAGTTGTTTGTCATTATGGGACTCTCCGGTAGTGGCAAGTCGACATTGTTGCGATGTTTGAATCGCTTGATTGAACCAACTGCGGGTTCCATCACCATTGACGGCACAGATATCACCAGGCTTAAAAAAGGTGAGCTGTTGCAGTTTAGACAGAAAAAAATGGCGATGGTGTTTCAGAAATTTGCGCTTTTGCCACACCGAACTGTGGCGGAGAACGTCGCATTTGGACTGGAAATACAAGGTGTAGGCAAAGAAGAGCGTCTCTCTGTCGCAAAAAAACAACTGGCTTCTGTCGGCTTGGAAGGTTACGAAGACCAGTTTCCCCATAACTTGAGCGGTGGTATGCAACAGCGTGTTGGACTGGCGCGTGCCTTGGCGAATGATCCGGATATCCTTTTGATGGATGAAGCATTTAGTGCACTTGACCCACTCATTCGCGATGACATGCAAAACGAGTTGCTCCATCTTCAACATCAACTGCACAAGACAATCGTCTTTATCACCCACGATTTGAACGAAGCATTGAAATTGGGAGACCGCATTGCGCTCATGAAGGACGGCGTTGTGGTTCAGTCTGGTCGACCAGATGACATCATCAGCAATCCGGCGAATGAGTACGTTGAGCGCTTTGTGCGTGGCGTCGATTTGACGAAAGTTTTGACGGCAGCGGATGTGATGAGACGACCTTCACCCTTGTTGCGCGTAAAAGACGGCGTCCGGGTGGCGTTGCGAAAATTGCGCGAGGCAGGTTTGTCTTCCGGGTTTGTGGTCGGTGAGCAACAAAAGCTCAAAGGGATGATTGCTGCAGATGAGCTGGTAGCGGCGATTGGGAAAAAATTAGAGACCGTTGAGCAATGCGAAATTCGAGCGGTGGACACAGTCGTTCCAGAGACGAATGTGGAAGATTTGTTTCAACTGGTGGTTCAGACAGGCTATCCATTGCCTGTGGTGGACGAAGAAGGTGTGCTGCACGGTTTGGTATTAAAGGCTTCCATTCTTGAGGCGCTTGCATCACAAGGAGGTGTCGCGAATGAATTTTCCACTTCCGAAGCTGCCACTTGAAAACTGGATCAATGCGATTGTCAATTGGCTTGAAAAGGAAATCGGACCGTTTTTATCAGCGATATCAGATTTCGTAAAAATGATTGTTAACGACGTAATCAAATTTCTCGATTGGATTCCACCTTGGTTGTTGATCATCATCTTTGCCGCCTTGGCGTATCGAGCAGGCAAGTGGAAGTTGACGCTCGGCACCATCATCGGTTTCCTGTTAATTTGGGATTTGCAGTTGTGGAACGACATGATCATCACACTTGTTCTGGTGATTCTATCGGCGTTGATTGCCGTCATCATTGGTTTGCCGCTCGGCATTTGGAGCGCTCGCAGCGCGTCGGCTTATCGGGTGATTTCACCGATACTCGATTTGATGCAGACGATGCCGTCGTTTGTCTACCTCGTTCCTGTATTGATTTTCTTCAATATCGGTTTGGTGCCCGCCATTTTTGCGACATTGATTTTCGCCATGCCACCGACCATTCGCCTGACACGGCTAGGCATTCTGCACGTGCCGGAAGAACTGGTGGAGGCGGCGCGCGCGTTTGGCACGACGGATTCCCAGTTGCTCTGGAAGGTACAGATTCCATTGGCGATGGCCAACATTAAAGCAGGTATCAATCAGACAATTATGCTTTCCCTTTCGATGGTCGTCATCGCTTCGATGATTGGTGCTGGGGGTCTTGGTTCTGACGTCATGTCCGCCTTGCAGACCATCAATGTCGGTCAGGGTTTTGAGGCAGGCATCTCGATTGTCATCCTGGCAATGGTGCTGGATCGGATATCACAAAAATTTGGTGTCGGCAAAAGAAAAGTGACGGAATGATAGGTACGGCGCGTGTAGGGGATGTTTACACACTTCCTTACTTCATTTTTACAAAGTAGTTCAGGGGGAGATGAACAAATGCAGATAAAAAAAATCGGATTAAGCATCGGTTCTATTGCGGCGGTTCTTGGTTTGGTGGCTGGTTGCGGCACAGGTAACAACAGCTCTGGCGGTAGTTCGAGTTCAAGCAAGACGGTGGACATCGGTTATATCACGTGGGATGAAGATGTAGCTGTGTCATACCTGTGGCAAAATATTTTGGAGAGCAAGGGATATACAGTCAAGTTGGATCAACTGCAAGCAGGTCCACTCTTTACGGGATTGAGCCAAAACAATGTCAATTTGTTTTTTGACACATGGTTGCCAGATACGCACAAAGCGTATATGCAGAAATATGGTGCAAATCTAGAGAGTCTGGGAAAATGGTACCAGGGTAAAACGACAGAAGGTATCGTTGTGCCGACTTATATGACGAATGTCAACAGCATCAGTGACCTGAACAAAATTTCCGGCGAATTGGGCGGACAGATTGTCGGGATTGAGCCAGGCGCGGGTGAAACCAGCTTGGCGCAGAACGCCATCAAGGATTATGGGCTGAAGGAGACGCTGCAAAGCAGCTCCACGCCTGCGATGCTGGCAGCCTTGAAGAAGGCATATGACGCCAAAAAGCCGATTGCCGTGTTATTGTGGAGTCCACACTGGGCATTTGCGACATATAAATTGAAATATCTCAAAGATCCAAAGCAAGCTTTCGGCAAGGCCGGCTGGATTCAAACGGAAGCCAATAAAACATGGGCGCAGGCCAATCCGAAAGTTGCTGGGTGGATCAAGAACTTTAAATTGACGGATCAACAGTTGGGTCAATTGGAGAATGACATCAATCAGGCGGATAACCAGGCCGATGGTGTAAAAAAATGGGTAGCTGCCAATCAACAGCTTGTGAACAGTTGGACGAAGAGCTAAAGCTCTCAGCCCAAATGCAGATTGATTGGTGAAAATAGAAAGCTGTGCGGGACTCAGATGTATCTGAGTCTGCACAGCTTTTTTTGTCTGGGCTCAGGGAGATATTCTTTATCTAAAACATTCAAATCCTCGTTTGTTACAGTAAGGTGATGCACGTATTTTTGATATAATATTGACTTTTTTCATTAATGCTGGTCAAACATATAGGATAGGCTCTATCATAAGGAGAGCAAATTTAGACAAAAAACGACAAGGGGCTTGATTCTGCGTGTATCAGTTCAACATGCGGAATCGGCTGAAAAATGTATCCCCTCTGCGGATGGTACTGCTTTTTCTGCCGATTCTTTTCATCAGTCTTTCTCCATTTTCCACTTTGCACGCTGAACAACGTGTGATTAATCAGTCTCCTCGTCAAGGCATCGCATATGTTCAAGGTGAACATGCAAATACGTGGCCGAGCATCATTTCGCAAGCGGCTGTTGTAATGGATATGGATACAGGCACCATTGTCTATGGTAAAAATCCGAACGTGAAACATTATCCTGCGAGCATTACAAAGATCATGACCGCATTGCTCGCGCTCAAATATGGTCACTTGACGGATGAGTTGACTGCCAGCAAGAACGCAGTCGACCAACCCGCAGATAAACTGTATATGGTGCCTGGTGAAAAGGCGCAATTGCAGCCGTTGCTCTATGGAATGCTGCTTGATTCAGCGAATGACGTAGCCGTAGAGATTGCCGAGCATTACGGCGGTTCAGTCAGTCATTTTGCGCAAATGATGAATCAAGAGGCTGCGGCGCTCGGCGCAACGCATACGCATTTCGTCAATCCGAACGGATTGCCAAATCCCAACCACACGACGACCGCATATGACATGTCGCTCATCGCCCGGGCCGCCATGCAGTATCCGGAATTTCGCAAAATTGTACAGACGAAATACTACAATTGGAAAGGAACCGCTTGGCAGGCAAAACTCGTGAATCTGAACGGCATGTTGTTTGATTATCCAGGCTGCATCGGCTTGAAAACGGGATTTACAAGTGTTGCGCATGAAACGTTGGTGGTGGCGGCTAAACATCATGGGGATACTTTTTTGGCGGTTTTGATGGATGCGCCGACAGACGGGGAAATACGTCAGGACGCGACATCTTTGTTAAACTACGCGTTTGCTCATTATCAGACTAAAACTGTTGTCAAAGCTGGTCAGGTGGTTGGGCACTTGGCTGCGGACAACCAGACAACGGTTCCCGTTGTGGCCAGTGATGCTGTTGTGGCAACGGTGCCCAAAGGGAAGGATGCGCCCACATACAGTGAGAACGTGCGTTATGCGCTGACGGCCACACACCTAGCAAAAGGGAGCGCTGTGGGGAAACTCTCTGTTTACGACACATCTGGCCATCTGCTTGCTACAGTGCCCGTCAAAGTTGCGACTAGTTGGAATGCCTCAAGCCTTCAGGCGCAGGGACACTATTGGCCATTGTCGATTCCCATTGCCATCGTGCTGACATTGATCGCCCGTGTTTTGCGCATGATGTTGGCCAAAAGGCGTATGCGGCGGCGGGATGAATTGGAGCCCACCGTTCCATTTGCCAATTCGTTTGAATCCTGATAGACAGTTATTGTACAAAGTAGGGCGGCAGAATGATTTCCTGCCGCCCTACTTACTATGCTTCTGTTTTAAGCCCTTGTTGCAGCAAATACAGTTTGTGATACAAGCCGCCTTTGGCGAGCAACTCCTGGTGTGTGCCGCGTTCCACGATATGCCCGTGTTGCAGGACCAGAATCAAATCTGCATCTTGGATGGTAGAAAGACGGTGGGCGATGGCAATGGTCGTTCTGCCCTTGCGCATACGCGCCAAGGAGGCTTGAATGGCCTCTTCCGTTTCGGTATCGATGTTCGCCGTCGCCTCATCCAAAATCAACACCTTCGGCTCTCCGGCAATTGTCCGCGCGAACGAGAGCAATTGTCGTTGTCCACTGGAGAACGTCGCGCCGCGCTCAGTGAGGGCGTGATCGTACGTTTGGGGCAACTGTGAAATAAATGCGTCAGCCTGAACGAATTCGGCTGCTACCTGCACGTGACGGTCTGTCAAGTCCGCGCGGCCAAAGCGGATATTGTCGGCGACACTGCCCGTGAACAAGGTGGAGTCTTGTAACACCAAGCCGATTTTCGTGCGTAATTCTTCATCTGCAAACTGTTCCAGCGGTGCGCCATCAATGCGTATCTGGCCACTTTGGTGGCGGTAAAACCGCATCAACAAGTTGACGATGGAACTTTTGCCGCTTCCGGTGTGGCCGACCAGCGCGACGGTTTGACCCGGCTTGGCATGGAACGAGATGTTGGAGAGCACCGTATTTTTCCCATCATAAGAGAAAGACACATTTTCAAAGCAAATGTCCCCATGCTCGATTTCGGGATTCGTATCCGCGCTCGCCACCGGCGCCAGATCTTCTTCGTCCAGCAAGCGGAAAACCCGGTCTGACGCAACCAACGCTTGCTGTAAGATGTTCAGGCGCTCCATGATGGTGTTGATTGGCTCAAAGAATCGATCCAAGTAGTTGAGGAACGCGTATACGATGCCGATGTCAATGATGCGCATCAGCGATTGAAAACCAAAAAAGCCAACTAGGGCCATCAAGGTGGCATAGTACACGATGTCCACCAAGGGGCGCAACATAGTGGCGTTGATTTTGATATTTTTCAATCGCGCCTGTTTGTAGGCGTCATTGACCTTGGAAAACTCTCCAGCAAGCCGCTTTTGTTGGCGCATCGCCTGAATCAAGTACATTCCCTGCAGCGACTCGTTCAAGGATGCATTCAGCTCGCTCAAGCGATGGCGCGCCAGGTGAAAGACGCGGAAACTGAGCCGACGGTACAGGTACATGAGAAATGCAAACAGTGGAATCAACACGAGACAAACCAGCGCCAGGCGTACACTCAGGGCAAACATCGAAATCAGAATCCCGATGGTCAACACGCCGTTCTGTAGAAAGGGCGCCAGCGCATTTGTAAACAGGTCTTCAATGGCCTGCGTGTCGTTGGTGATTCGTGAAATCAAGGAACCAGCAGGTGTCCTGTCAAAATACGAGACACTCAAGTGCTGCACCTTCGCAAATACATCGACGCGCAACTTTTGAATCACCCGCAGTGATATGCGCTGAAACAGCAGCGTTTGGCCGTAATTCCCACCAGCCGTGCACCATTGCAAGAGCAAATAGCTGATGGCAAGCGCAACAATTTGTCCAACTGGAAAGTGGTGCGGTGCCAAGTAGTGATCGATAAATGTCTTCATCAGCAAGGGGCCAATTACATCCGCGATGGTTGCCAACAAGAGCAACGTCAAGATTGAAGAGAAAGCCAAACGCGAGCATCGGCCAAATCAATTGACCGAGGTACAGCGAAAAACTCGTCAGTTGCCCGAGTGTCAGGTGGCCTTGAACCACAAAGACAGAACCGACCGCAAATGCGAGAAAGAAGCATGTGCCGACGATGACTTGAATGGTCGGATCGAACAATGCGTCAATTCGTGCCACCGCCATATTCTTCTCGACAACATCGTGTGAGAGCGTCTGGAATGAAGCGATGTCATTCTCCTCTTGGCCAAACGCTTTGATGGCCCGCACGCCGTTGACGCTTTCGTGCACTTTGTCGTTTAAATCAGAAAACGCGGCTTGCGCTTTGATAAAGCGCCGATGCAAAATGTTTCCGTAACGGCTGGTGGTATACGCGAGAATCGGCATGGGCAGCAGCGCGACGATGGTCAGTTTCCAGTTGATGGTCGCCGCCATCGTAATGATGACGAGCAAGCCGCTGGAGATGGAGTCGACCATGGTCAAGACACCATCTGTCGCGGTCGATTCGATGGCGCGAATGTCATTTGTCGCGTGGGCCATTAAATCGCCGACACGGTGCTTTTGGTAAAATGCGGGCGACATTTTGCTCAAATGATGAAATAGGCGCAACCTCAAGGTGGTTGAAAGCTCAATGGCTGAACCAAACAGCAAGATGCGCCAGTAGTAACGCAGTACATACATGGCGATGGCCATCAGGCCAATGAGCATCAAGTACGACCACACATCGCGGCTGGTCAGTGTGTGTCGCTGGATGTGATCGACAAAGGCCCCAATGATTTTTGGGGGAAATAGACTGATAAACGACACACATGTCAACAAAAATACCCCAAGGATGTAGTGGCGTTTTCTCGTCTTGAAAAACCACATTAAATCGAGAAAGACACGCATATGATAAATCCCTTCTTGTTGCCAGTCCATGATGCATATTCAGGCGAATTCATCGTGGACCGTGAAATTTCTCACCGATTGCCAGCAAGAAGCCCATACGTGATATATTCATGCGGTTGAAGCAGGAACAAGGTCATGCAAGGCGTCTTGGGGGAGTAAAGAAACAAATGATGTTCCTCATGAATGAAGGATAAAGAAGCCTGTTTGTTGCGCTTTAGAAGGTAATCACCTCGTGGTTGATAGGTCGGACGGATTGGGAGCCATTGCTACAGTGGAAGTGTAGACCGTCAAACATCATAGTTACGACAATTTGAGCATACCACACTTCACCAATCTATGGCACATTCAGTGTTGGTGAAATATAAGGGGACATGCGATGTGAAGGTCTTGAACGGCATGGGGTCAAACCGGTCTGCCAAAGTGTAAGTCTTCGGCAGACCGGTTGAATGATATTGTCATAGGATTTGGTGTGTTATCGATTCAATTGCAAGCTGTCGATGACATCTGAACTCACAGATGCTTGATTTTGAGGAAAAAGCGTTTCCACGTACGCATAGCCGCTTTTGTCGGTCGAGACAACCACTTTGCCAAGGCCTGGGTTGGTGTTCCCGGACGCTGTAAAGGCGTATGTGACAGATGTCGCTGTTGATGCCTTCGTCTGCGGGTCTGTGGCGGTTTTGGGAATGACCAATGTGGGGTCCGCCTTGTTGTTCGCATCCATATAGCAACCGACGCAGGTGGAGGTAACCACGGTTTCGCTTTGGTTTGCATCGTTTGGATTTGTGAACTTCCACCCTGAATAGTCGCCACCGCTCACCAAGGATTTTGTCCAACCTTGAGGTACCTGGACCTGAATGCCAGAATCGGCGTCTGTGAACTGCACGAGTTTAACATTCTCTTCGGTTTGTGTATTTGTTTTGGGGCTTGTGTTGTCGTTCGTCTCATTGGTCGTATTCGTCTGATTTGCCTCAGTTGTTTTATTCGTCTGTTTGGCGCCTGTTTCTGTGCTGTTAGTAGGGGCGAGGGTCGGCTGTGTCTTTGTGCCACAGGCCGTAACGAGCAGCACTGCACTCAAAATCAAAGCTGCTGTGGCGGCTTGTCTCTTCATCAGGTTCAGCTCCTCCTAGCGGTACACGTATTTTTCACGGTCGTTTTAGAGCATATCATAGAAACGTCCAAAGTGGCGCAGCACAAACACATGGCATGTCAATCTCTTTCAGTCAAGCGTGTGACCTTGGTCAGGGACTCATGCGGCCCTACCAAAACGAGAATATCCCCTTCTTGCACGGTGTCCGTCGCTGAAACCGGGAACTTTGTCGCCTTGTTGCGGATGATCATCACCACTTGCACGCCAAAACGGCGTGTCAGATTCAGCTTGGCCAGTGTTTTGTCAGTCAACTCGCCTTGCGCCGTCAATTCCATCATAAATACTTCTTCATACAGTTCAATCATTTCAAGTACAGCGGATCTGGTGAGCAAGCGCGCGAGGCGCATGCCCGAGTCCCGCTCAGGGTATACGACTCGATCCGCCCCCAAACGTTCCAGAATCTTGCCGTGTGTGGCGTGAAACGCTTTGGAGACCACGTAGAGTCCGAGATCTTTGCAGTTGATGGTGGCGTGATTCGAGCTCGTTTCGTTGTCGCCAATGGCGACAATCACCGCATCGACTTCTTTGATGCCTGCTTCCTCAAGAAATTGTATGTCTTCCGCATTGCCAATCGCCGTTTCGCATTGGTTGGCGAACGGCTCCAAACAACTTGCGTCTTTGTCAATCAAGAGCACTTCGTGATGATGGCGCAACAATTCCGTCGCGGCGCCGCTGCCAAAGCGGCCAGCGCCAATGATGCCGAATATCATCTTGCGATTACGGGGCACATCCAACGTCTCCTTATCCCTGATTCAGTCAATCGTCTATAAAATGTTCAATGTATAGTTGGCGCATTAGGCATGACGTTCTATCCTATGAGTATACGCTCTTGTACATACTGTACGCGAGACTGTGATCTTTGTACCAAGCTCAAGAGGAACGTGAAAATACCGATACGACCTAGGTACATTGTGAAGATGAGCACCCACTTCATGCTTGAGTCGATGGAACCTGTGATGCCTGTTGTCAGTCCGACTGTGCCATAGGCGGAAACCTCTTCAAAAATGATTTTGATAATCGGAATACTTGGCTCTACGATGGCGTCAATCAACGTGCACACCAACACCACGGTAATCCCGAGAATGGCGATGAGCATCGATTTCTGTGCGAGTTCCCAGGGAATCTGTCTTTTGCCTGCCACGATTTGCGCGCGACCGCGAATGGTCGCCATGGTGGTTTTGATGATCAAAAAGAACGTCGTCACTTTGATGCCGCCGCCGGTTGAGCCAGGCGCTGCCCCGATGAACATGAGGAAGATCATGATGAGCCATGTGACTTCCTGCATGTTGGAAATGGGGACTGAGTCAAACCCGGCAGTTCTCGTCACTGTTGAGCTAAAAAACGCATTGAGGATTTTGTATGGCCAGCTGAGGTTCGCCATCGATTTGTTCCATTCAAACAGCAAAATCAACAGGGTTCCTATGACTAATAATAAGGCGGTCATGCCAAGGACGATACGGACATGTAATGACAGTTGCCTCTGGCGGGGAAATTCATAAAGTTCAACAAGCACGACAAAGCCGATACCGCCAAGAATGATGAGCAGCGCTGTCAGAAGCAGCATAAATGGATCATGGGTGAAACTCTCCATGTTGTTTGTCCATATGTCAAATCCTGCATTGTTGAATGCAGAAACAGCATGAAAACAACCAAAACCAAATGCTCGTAGCCAACTGTATCCGTATTGAACGTGAAGGTGTAGAGAAAAGGCCAAAGCACCGACAGCTTCGATGCTAAAACTGAAGATGACGACTTTGCGAAACAGGCGAACAATGCCTGGTAAGGATGAGTTTCGCTCCTCGGCCAGCATCCGGCGGTCTCCGAGAGAAATCTTGCGTCCGATGAGCAAGTAAAAGCTCGTTGAAATAAATGTGACGCCAATCCCGCCGATTTGAATGAGCGCAGCGATGACGAAGTACCCGAAAGGGGTAAATGTCTGCGGTGAGACTGACGATAAACCGGTGACAAACAACGCGCTGGCAGAAGTAAAGAAAGCATCTACGATGTGTAGGGATGTACCATGACTAATGGGTAAAATGAGCATCAACGCACCCAGCACTGCTAAGGCTGCGTAGCCGACGGCAATGCGCTGTGACGGATTGATGCGCCTTTTTTTCACGCAGGGGTTCCTCCTTCCAGGACATCGTATTTAATGGTAAAAACGTATTTGATTATAGCGCAACCTTCCATACAGCGGACACACTTTTACGTTGCATCGGCATATTCCCGTACACATGCAACCGCGAATCCATCGTGTACCGGCAAAATGGTGCTGATGAGCAGTGGATGGTTCATGAAGGTTTGATTGAAGGAACGCACGGCGCGCGGCGAGGGGTTGTCGTTGGTCATATCCAGCACTTTATCCCGTAACAGCACATTGTCTGCCACGATGAGTGTACCCGGTTTGGCGAGTGCTAATGCGCGTTGTAAGTAGTTTGGATAGTTCGGTTTGTCTGCGTCGATAAAAATGACATCGAATTGATGGCCCGCTGTGTGCAGTGTGTCCAATGAATCGACCGCTTCTCCGACGATGATTTCTATCTGTTCGCTCAATCCAGCGTCCGCAATATGATGTTTGGCAATTTCGGCATGTTCAGGCTTTTGTTCCAACGAGATCAATCTGCCCGTTGCTGTCAGACCGCGGGCGAGACAAATCGCGCTATAGCCGCCGAATGTGCCAATTTCAAGCACGTGTTGCGCCCGTGTGCTGGCGACGAGCACCGTCAGCAAGCGGCCCAGGTCCGGATTGACAAACATCGGCGGCAGTCCGGCTTTTTTTAAAGTGGCCTCGACAGATTCCAAAATGGGATCCGTTTGTGCCAGTGATTGGATGTATTCTTCCCGTGTCATGGTTAGTCTCCTCTTTGACGAATCTGCGATCTTCTGCTCATATGTTAATATGAGATAGTTTAAAGGAATCCATGCTGAATTTTAAGCGTTGTTGAAACGCGCATCTTCGGTTGGCATGGCATTGCGCATCTGGCATATGGCAACACCACGCAAGAGGGTACCATCTATTTTCTCAAGGTTATCCAAAACCCTGACAATTTTGTAAAAGCTAGTGGATGAATTGCGTTTGGTTATTGTATGTAGGATTTTGTCGATTAAAATGTTTAAAAGAAAACAATATCGGGGATTGTCTTCTTGAAAACATTTTCGAGCACTTGTGTTTTAAAGCACTTTCAGTGAAAAAGATAAAAGTAGGTGTAAACTGAGGTATGGATCAAAAAAAACATCGGAAGCACAAGGAGGAGCAAAAAAGTCCGAAAAGAGGCAACGCTTTTTTGCGCTGGCTTGGCTACACGGTATTTGGCGTAGTGTATTTATACGTATCTACGTCGCTTTGGATTTTTCAAGGCCCTTTTCCGTCTTTGAAAAATTATTTGATAGATACATTGGATTCAACACAGCATGGTTACCTTTTGCGCCCCTTATCTTTATACACATTGCCGGAGTCGGTCATTCAAGCCCATTCGCTGACAAATGGACTGGTGAGTTCGACAAAACCGGTCAATGAAATCACCAAACGAACTTTTCACGTCAACGACGGTTCCATCAAAGAGGAAACTTATCAGGGGAAGACATTTAAGGCCGATATTCTTCTGGTGAAGGATCCAAGCCGCATCAAGGTTGTGGCGACCAAATACCTGCATCAGCATGGAGAAACGGTGCAACAGATGGTGAAGGACGTCGGAGCCGTCGCTGGTATCAATGCAGGCGGATTTGTCGACACCAACTGGCAAGGCACAGGGGCCAACCCGCAGGGCATTACCATGCATGACGGCCAGTTGGTCAACATCACAGGCTCGCGCACACAGCCGCAACCAGTCATTGCATTTACGGCTGGCGGGCAAATGATTGCAGGCGCGTACTCTCTGCCACAATTGCGCAACTTAGGTGTGCAGGAAGCGGTCGGCTTTGGCCCAGTATTGGTTCAGGATGGCAAGCCAGTGCAGACTGCCGATGGAGCAGGTCTAGATCCGCGGACAGCAATCGGGCAAACCGAAAATGGCACGGTCATCCTGATGGTCACAAACGGCCGAGGGCTGAGCGCCAGCGACGCTGGGGCATCTTATGATGATATCAAGGCATTGATGATCAATAAGTTTCATGCAGTCATCGCGGCGAATCTGGATGGGGGTTCGTCCACGACCATGGTTTACAACAACAAACTGGTCAATACCCCATGGGATATTTTGGGCGAACGTAGTGTTGCCACTTCAATTGTTGTCATGCCGGAAACGGGGGGTGGGGCGAATGGCTAAAAAAGTTGGACGTAAGCTGGTTGCGTTTGTCGCGCTTGTGACAGTGGGGCAATTGATGGTGTTTAATCACTATAATTCTCTATTTGCCGCAGCCAGGCAGGATACCGCCGCAGAATTGAAACAGAGCAGTGACCAGCAGCAATCGGACAAGAACATTCAGCAGGAAGTTGCGCGCCTCAAAGCGCAAAATTATAAATTTGTCACCGTCTCACAGGGAAATGAGTATGCCACTTACTTGGACAGCAGTAACATATTGCACATTGAAGATCTGGCGAGCAAAAAAGATGTCACTACGACCAAAATTTCATACCCCGTGCAGTACGTGTCCTGGATTGGGGATCAGAAAGTGTTTGTCGGTGAGCAGATTGCGCCAGGTGATTTGGAATTGACAACGGTGGACACATCTGATGGATCGCAGAGTGTCGCTTGTAGCTTTACACAGTTGTCTGCAGATGCTGCATTTGCCAAAATTACGTTTAGCACACAGACCAACGACATCTATGTCCTCATCAATACAGCGACCACGAGCGCGTTGTACCACATTGGCACCATGAAGGACGTCTCAGAGGTGCCCATCGACGGCAGGTACATCAAAAATATCGCCATTTCGGAAACCGGCGATAAGCTGTATTTTGAGGATCGGCTTGACGGATCGTACAACGTGCTATATTTTGACAGCGAAAATGTCCCACACCGTGTTCAATTGAATGCGGCTTTGGTCTCTGTGGTGGGCAATGTGCTTTACTATGGCGACATCGACAGCAACGGTTTGGTGACCTCGGTTTATAAACTTGGTGACAACGGGCAGTCCACGCTTGTATCTACGCTAAAGAGTCCCACGTTGGCTGCGGATATCGACATTGACGACGATGGGAAAATACAGATAAACTCCTCCACGGCATAAGCTGTGAAGGAGTTTATTCTATATTGGAATGCATGACTGAAGCGCTAGAAAATAAAATGTAAGGACGCATTCAATGTGTATCATGTATCGCGTCTATCGTAAAAAAAGATGGTTGCTGGCATAGGGGTGATTCTTATTTTTAAAAAAATATGGTTGAAACTGCTTGTTTTCGTTGCGATTGTCACAGCGGGACAGCTCATCTTCTTTCAGCATTACAATACGTTGTTTGCCACTGCCCAAGCTGAGACAAAAGTGACACTCCAGAAATTGCAGAAGCCGAAAAAGAGAGCAATTCCTGTGAAAACGCTGATCAAACAAGAAGTGGCACGTCTGAACGCACAATACCAGTTTGTTCAGGTATCGCCAAACGGCCAGTATGCCACCTATTTAGATAAACAAAATGAGCTGCACATCGAGGATTTGAAAAGTAAAAAGGACGTTAGTCACACAACTGGCTTATCTACAGTACAATATGTGGGTTGGATTAGCAACCAGAAACTGTTTGTAGGGGAGCAAACATCGCCTGGTTGTCTCGAGTTGATCACAGTGGATGAGCCTGACGGAGCTCAGACGGCTGTGGTGCCGACCTTCGGCCAGCTTTCACCGGGCGCGTCTTTTGCCAAAATCAGCTTTAGCAGGCAAACCAATGATATTTATATTTTGATCAACACCAAGACGTCGAGCGCGCTTTATCACATTGGCACCATGGCGCATGTGACTGCGATGCCGACAGATGGACGGTTTATTAAAGATATGGACGTTTCGTTTACAGGAGACAAGTTATACTTTGAGGATAATGTCAATTTTACCGATAACGTGCTGTATTTTGATAGTAACGACGAACTTCACACGGTCAAATTGAATGCTGCGCTCATCACCGTCGTCGGCAACGTGGTTTATTACGGTGATGTAAATAAAGACGGTATGGTCACGGATGTGTATCGCATGGACGAAAACGGTGATACCACACTTGTATCGACGTTGGATCAGCCGACTTCGCCCAGTCAGATCAAGATTACGGCGGATGGCAAGGTCGAGAATGACGCCTCTTCAACCACAGTGGGTTTGATGAAGGCGTCTGCAAATTAACTCAATTTCTTTCTATGCGAACGAACAACGTTTTTTGGTTACGACCGATGTTGCGCATACTGGCTTGCGGGTGATTTGGCGTTCAGCGCGTCAATGTCTGTCTCGGTCAGTTGTGCCGCGCTTGCAGCGTTTATGTTTTCCAACAGTTGCGCCGGTGTGCTCGCGCCAGGGATTGTCGTCGCCACCACTTCTGGATAAAGCGCGTATTGAATACTCACCTGGCTCGCCGAGCGCTCGGGCGTCGTCAAATCTTCCACTGCGCTTTGGACGAGCGCGACTTCTGCGGCGGTTTTGTCGAGGTAGGTTTCGTCTGCCGCCAGTTTCTTCCCTGTGGTTGCGCCAGACAGAAGTCCGCGCGCCAGTGGTCCGCGGGCAATGACCGACACACCATGTGCCGCGATGTCATCAAACCATTCAGCCGGTCGCCTGTCCAACAGGCTGTATTGCATCATCACACTTGAGATATTCGATGCAGTCAAGTATCGCAAAATCACGTTGGGCCGAATGGATGAGATGCCATATGCCCGAATGTAGCCACGCGTTTGCAAATCTTCCAGCGTATCGACAATGTCTTCAAAGGGATCCGCCATTGTGCCACCGTGCAATTGATATAAGTCGATGTAGTCCGTGCGCAGTCGCCGCAGACTCTGTTCAACGGCAGAGCGGATATATGTAGGGGAAGGATCCCACGTCCAGCCTTGCACACCGGGTTCAAATCGATTGCCGACTTTGGTGGCTATGAGAACTTCACTTCGCCGTCCGGCGAACGCTTCGCCCACCAGTTCTTCATTGCGGCCCTGGTCGTACAAATCGGCGGTATCGAAAAAGTTGACACCGTTGTCTTGCGCCTCATGCAACATCCGCTTTGCGCGGTCTTTATCCGTGCCTAAGGACATGCAGCCAAAGCCAATTTCGCTTACATACAGGTCGCTATTGCCTAATCGTCTCGTTTGCAAGGTCGCACGCTCCTTCTGTTGATGGGTAGACTTCCATTCTCAGTCTAGACCATCGCGCAGGGAGAGGACAATCTATTCTGAAAATAATATGGCACCTCTGTGTACTCTATCCGCAATGCTTCGATTGACTGGCATTTTCATGGTGCTACTGGTGCGGTGCGTATCCCACATGACGGACTGTTTAAGGGCGGACGGATACGAGCGTTCCGTAATTCACCAGACTGTACACCGTTTTGGCTGCCGAAATAGGGATTTCAACACAGCCTAGACTTTGTGGATAACCGTATTGACTGCGTGGAAAACCATGCACCGCGTCGCCGCCATGGAAATAGTTCACGTAGGGCACGCCGGGATCGTCATACGTTTCGCCATCCGGCGCCGTTCCCCGCATTTCTTGGGATTGATAGCGCAGGTAGATGGGCCACGTGCCAATGCTGGTGGGCGCAGAAGCGATCCCTGTGTTGGCTGGGGTCTGCAGTACAACCTGATTGTTTTGCCACACGCGCAACGTCTCTGTCCCGCTTTCATCGACGGTGATGTACGTATACGGCGCTGTGGTGTGTTCGTGCGCTTTCAACGCCTTTTGCAGTGCCGTCCACACTTGCGGTCCGGCCACGCCATCGATGCTCAGATGATGATCCAACTGAAACCGCATCAATGCGCCCTCTGTGATCACGTTGTCTGTGTGTGGCTGCCAAAGCTTGCTGAGTGCATTCGCCGCAGATGAATATGTCCAGGTATAATTGCCGGGCAAAGGGGTTGTTGTCAGACTGAATGCCGTCTCTGCGGTGCTTGTGGACACGCCATGCGCCGGTGTGAACCTCACAGGCAGGTAGCCTAATACACTTAAACTCTCGTTTAAATAACTAGCATCATTTGAATGATTGCCAAGCTCAACCAGCGGCAGTTTTTTTGGCGCTGATTTGTGTGGAGGTTTGTTGCCTGATGGTGCAGTTGAGGTGCCAGATGAACCATTTCCTTGTTGGTTGCCCGTAGTTTGCTTGCCTGTGTCGTTCGTGGTTGTGTTGCTGCCCCCTGTGGTTTGGTTGCCAGTTGTCGCTGTGCCATTGGTCGGTTGGCTCTGGGGGGATGATGCACAGCCGTTCAATGCCATCGCTGCCACTGTGCACACCGCCAAAGCAAAAGTGTAAATCCATCGACGTAATTTCAATTGAGCACCTTCTCTTCCAGTCTGAGCGATCACGCCTTACAACGTATTCATGGATGAACACGCTTATGCTATGAAGTCGCGCACTGGAAGAGCGCGCAGAAGAGGGCTCCTCGGCGGGGTGTCAGGAGCCCGTTTGGAAATGACAGACTTGTCGCGATTGTGGCTTGGCAAGGGGCCACTTGCAACCGCATTGGCTGACGGATTAGAAAGTTGCAGCGAAGGCTTCTTCCAGGATTTTACGGTACGCGCTTTCTGTCAGCGGGCGAATATTGCTCGCCGTCGATGAGTTGGCCATCGCCAGCTCAACCATGCGCTCCGAATCGCTTCGCTGCACCTTGTCGATGTGGGACAATGGGGGGATGTCCAACGCTTTTAACCATGCCGCGAGCGCGTCAATCAACACTAGCGCAGCGTCTTCGTCCTCATCGTCACGCTGCGCAACGCCCATGTGTCGGGCGACCTGGGCGTGCAATGATTCGTTGCCGACGATGTTGTAGCGCAGCATCGGCAACAGGAAAACCGCGTTGGCCAGTCCGTGTGGCGTGTCGTAAAGGCCGCCTAGGGCTTCGGCAAGGCAATGGACACCCGCCACATCGGCAGAGCCGAAAGCAAGCCCTGCCAGCAAACTGCCAAGGAGCATATCGCTGCGTGCTTCGATGTTGTCCGGCGCTCGATAAGCAAGTGGGAGCGCGCGCCAAATCAGCGGCATCGCTTGGGCGGCGAGCGCCTGCGAAATGGGCTGCGTCTTCTTGCATGTAAACCCTTCGATGGCGTGGACGAGCGCATCGACACCAGTAGCGGCAGTCAACGGTTTGGGCACTGTGCAAGTCAGCGCCGGATCGAGCACAGCAATCTGCGGCCGCAGCCATTCGTGCTTCAGCGTCAGTTTGCGGTGGCTGGACGCCTCCGTGATGACCGCTCCGCGCGTCACCTCTGATCCGGTGCCTGCAGTGGTAGGGACACAGGCGATTGGCGCGATCTCGCCATACATGCGGCCGCCATCGACATAGTCTGCGGGTGTGCCGCCATGGCGCGCGAGCAGGGCAATCGCTTTGGCGGTGTCCATGGCGCTGCCGCCACCGACAGCCAGAAGGGCGTCACACCAGTTCGCGCGAAACATTTCAGCGCCCATGAGGCAGTCTGTATCCCTTGGATTCGGTTTTACCTCGTGGAACAGCGTGATGGAGAATCCGTTGGTTTTGAGATGTTGTTCAATTTGTTCCACAAGGCCAGCTTGGATTAATCCTTTATCTGTGACCAGCATCAGTCGGCGGCCGAAGCCCCCGTCATTCAATTGTTGAGCCAGTGATTGGATGGTGCCGACACCAAAATGAATGCGTGTGTTGCACTGATAGGTAAACACAGCCATGTCTGAAGCTCCTGTCCTGTAAATTAATCGGCACCCTGGTGTTGCGCCATCTGCGATGCCTTGATTGACTGGTATTTTTATGGCTCGTATATCATTTTCACTGTCATGCCGCCATCGATGACGATGTTTTGACCAGTGATGAAACCAGCCTCTTTGGAGGCCAGAAAAACGCATGCGTTGCCAATATCGTAAGGTACGCCAACGCGTCCCACTGGATGTTGCGCGAGATCCGCTGGACTGTGTTGCGGTTCGGTTCTAGTTGTGCGTTTTTTCCAATCCCCCACTTCAATCCAACCGGGCGAAATGGCATTGACGCGAATGTCTGGCCCAAGGCTGATGGCAAGTGCGTGCGTAAGGGCAACGATTCCGCCTTTCGAAGCGGAATAGGCTTCCGTGTTTGCTTCCGACATCAAGGCGCGCGTGGAGGCGATATTGATAATAACCCCAGGGGATGCCTTGCGCAGATGGGGTGCCGCGTATTTGGCAAGCATAAACGGCCCGCGCAGATTTACACCAATCACCTTGTCCCAAGCGTCAACAGGCAACTGTTCAATCGGCATGTTGCTGGATGTGCCCGCATTGTTGACGACGACGTCGATCCGCCCGCATTCTCGCACAACGGTATCAATCAGTGTCCGAACTTGTATTTCGTCGCTGACGTCTGTCGGGATGAAACGCGCCTGTTGGTCTTGTTGGACAAAAGCTGCAAGTGCTTCCTCACCAGCTTCCCGGTCCGCGTCCGCTATGACGACCAGTGCGCCAGTTTGGGCAAAACTTCGACTAATTGCCAGCCCAATCCCTTGTGCGCCACCCGTGACGATGACAACTCGTTGTTCCACAACAATCCCACCTCCAAAACCTAGTCTTACCAGTAACACATTTTCCAAAATAAATAAAGCCTGACCGCAGCCAGGCTTGTACAGCTTCTTTCGAAATTTACTTTCCGAGATAAGATTGCCACAAATTTGCGGTGGCGCCAGGGGGGTAGATGATAAACAGCAAGAAAAAGACAGCTAAGCCTGTCGCAGCTGTGACAAACCAAATGACAACTGTCCATGGGCCAATTCGCCTGTGTTTGCCAAATGCGCTGCGTGCAGCAAAGATGAGTGTGATGACGCCGAGAATCGCCGCAACGGTCGCCAAGATGGAATGAGCTTGCAGAAAAACATAATAGTAGGGACTTACCGATTTTGGCCCGCCAAACTTGGTGTCGCCAATCAAAAATGTTTTGAGCGCATATGAAATGAAAAAAAGCGCGGCGAATACGACACCAGTGAGCATCCAGCGTCGATGAATGCGAACTCTTTTTTTTCTAATTTGTCCCCAACCAATCGCAAAGCAAATGGCGCTGATCAAAATACACGCCTCGTTGAAATAAGATGCAAATATCGCCACCTGCGCATCGTCCTCTCTTTTAGAACCCTCAAGACACTACCCATGATGCATCTTGCACCGGCAGAATCATAAAAATACCAGTCAATCAAAGCATCGCGGATGACACAGCACACTCCTAGGCCGAATTGTATCAAAACTGGACAAGCGATACACGCCGTAACCAGGGTTTTTGACCATGGCAAAAGCGATGTTACGTATTTGTTCATGACTGTGAAAGGTCATGAGATATCTTTTTTAGGGGAGAGTGCACATTTTAAAGGTATCAATACGCATTTTTTCTGCCAAGCTTTTGCCAGAACGCGTGAACAACTTCAGGCGGACATCATTCGTCTGTTCATGGACAAGCCGTACGATGTCTCTGTTGGATATGTCCTATGGCGCGAAGGAATTGAGTTTTCAACCTGTTTGGCAGAAGCGGATGCCTACTTGTACGAACGCAAGCAGACCCAGGTGGCGGATATCAATCTGTTGCGCTAAAGCGTCGACTTGTGAGATCACATGTCATCGGGGTGCCACGATGGAGAAAAAATGAGCAAATATTGCACTTTTGACTCATATGTTTTCTTAGGGCACACGGAGTGACAAATCTATCGCTCCTCGTAGCTGCGCATGTATGTTTCATAGCAAATGTGGCTACGCTGTTGCCAGTGAGCCATTTTGGATTGCAGGGGAGCGAAGAGAGATGCAAAAGATGGGTGTAAAAGCGGTACATTTAGAAAAGGTGGAACAGGCTGTTCGCGATATTTGGTATTCATATGCGGAGGGGTTCCTGCCGCAATTGACAGGAACCGCTGCCGATGACGTGCTTTATCAGCACATTGATGCGCGCATGCCCAGTGGGTGGACAGCTTCGATTCAACCGTCGGGCACGGTATACGCATCACGACCCATCTTGGTCAAGAAGTCAATGGGCGTATTGGTTTTTGAGAAGACTGCTGACGGGCAGCAACGGATGTTTCAAATCGCGCTTTAAGGCAAGGGTGTCAGTTGAACTTCCATTTTGTGAAAGCCATAAACCAGTGAAGTCGGCACTGGTTCGCTGGCGTCTACATCGGGAATAGCGATGGACGTATAGCGACGCAGCAGTTGTTTCAGTGCAAGCTCGGCTTCGAGGCGAGCCAGTGGCGCGCCCAGGCAGAAATGAATGCCATGGCCGAAAGCCAGATGTCGCGACTTGCGATTGACTTGGAATGTCTCGGGTTGTTCATAGACGGCCTCATCTCGATTGGCTGAGCCAATCCATGCAACCATCCGACTACCTGCCGGAACAGGAACGCCCGATAGCTCCACGTCACACGTCGTTGTTCGATACATATGTTGAATCGGCGCCCTAAACCGCAAAACTTCCTCCACAAAGGCAGCGAGTCGTTCGTCCGGCTGTTCAGCCAAGTAAGGCCATAACGACGGTATTTCGTGCAATGTGTACAACGCGTTGGACAGCAGGTTGGTCGTCGTCTCATTTCCCGCCACCAGCAACAATACGCAAAAGCCGAGGATTTCGGCCATGCTCAAGGACTCACCGTCCACCTTGACACGAAGGAGATCGCTGATGAGATCCGCTTTCGGCGTTTTTTTGCGTTCTGCGACCAACTGCGAGAAATACTGCACCATTTCCATCTGTGCATCCTCAAAGGACAGAACCTCACCTGACGCCAGTTGGCGTGATCCAGCGATGACGGCATCCGACCACATTTTGAATCGATCTCGCTCGTCGCTTGGCACCCCCAACAGCTCGGCAATGACGATGACGGGCAGCGGATAGGTCAATGATTCTACGATGTCCAAGTGTGTTTGTCCCTGAAAGTCATCCAGCAGCGAGTTCGAGATTTCCTCGATACGCGCGGTCAGATTGGCGATGGCGCGCGGCGTGAACGCCTGTGATACAAGGGTGCGCAATTGGCGGTGGCGCGGGGGATCCATACTGATGAGACTGGATGAAATCGGCCTGTTGGGATCGTTCGCCTCGCCACGTTGTGATGAGAAATGCTCATAATCGGAGAGGACGCGTAGGACATCGTCGTGACGAAAGACATGCCAAGTGGACGCTTGCTCCTGCCAGATTGGTTGATGTTTGCGCATGTGCGCATACCAAGGGAACGGGTTGCGCAAGTCGTAAACAGGCGGATTGATCACGCTAAATCCTCCTCCATTTCGTGAATACCTCCTCTACATTGTGCCATCTTTGAAAACGCTCCACCATCGCGCGGCAGAAAGAATTGCGACAAATCGCAAAACTTTGCGTATTGCTGTAGTTGCTGTCATACAGACAAGCAGATACGATCATCGCAACACATCCCCTGCTACTGAAGGCATCGCTTCAAATAGCAGGGCTGATAACCGCACAAACTTCAGTTGCTGGTGATGTCTTGCAGCGTGCCGAGTGCATTGACGAACCAATCGCGCTCTTGAGCCATTTTCTTGTGATAATAGGGACAAACAAAACGCCATATCCGCCGATCTCCTCTTGATATTCCTGCAGTGCATGTGAAGAACGGCGCAATACACAGTGATTTTGCGGAAAGATGGATGTCAACCTGTAGAGGAAAAAAGGAGGAACTTATCTATGCCGACCTATAAATTAAACATCGTGATCGACGATGCGTCATTGTCTATCAATCTGCTGAGCAACTCACCCTGGTAAAACAGACTTCCTCCAGTCAAGCGGATGTTGCATGGGTGTCCGTAACGGTCACTTTTGGCGGAGATATACGGAAATCACCCTAAAATATCAAACGTCTACAGGGCTTTTTGTCGCAAGTTAACGTTCTTTGAGAGGCGATAAAGACTGCAAAGGCGGTCTTTATCACCTAAGCGCTTTATTTTGCTTCCATCTGTGAATCAGTCAATTGCTGGATGACGGTGGCCAGATCCATCTGCAACATGGAAGTCAAGCGGAGATCGTACTGCTTGAAATGAAGTTGTTCTGTCAACGGATTGGGGACAATCACGCATCGCATGCCAGCTGCGGTCGCCGCGGAAGCGCCAACGGGGGAATCTTCAAAAGCGACCGCGTGGTTTGCTTTCACGTCGAGGTTGTTCAATGCCTTTAAATATACTTCGGGATTTGGCTTTCCGTGCGTCACGTCATCACGGACGCAGACGGTGTCAAAGAAATGAGAGAGTTGGTATTTTTCCAAGTGGGGGACGACCCAATTGCGCCGTCCGCTGGACGCGACGGCAATTTTCAGACCCAACTGTTTTGCTGCGGCCAAATATTGACGCACACCTGGTCTGACGTCGGCGTCTTTTGTCAGTGATTCATACTTTTCCTGCCGCTCCACACGTATCCGATCGCGATCGACCGGGGCGCCAAGGCATTCCTCCAAGTAGTCGTATGGACTGAATTGGCTGTCATGCATTCCAATCCCAAGCCAGATTGTCCATTTTTCGACAGTCAGTTCTACGCCGAACGATGTGAAAATGGCTGCCCATGACTGGTATTCTGGCGTCTCGCTATCAAAAATCAATCCATCAAAATCAAAGACAACCGCTTCAATCATATGAAGTCCCCCAATTGTGAGTGAAATATAGAGCGCCATGCGTCGCGAAGGGAGCCCGTTTGCCCATTAAAGACTATAGCATAACGACATGGGAGCGAGGAGGCTTATGCAAGACACAGCGAGAAGAACGGGCGATCTTTCTTGGCGAAGGGCATTGCAAAGTCGACAAGAGGACTGTACGCTGATGCGGTCACATAGAATTTAAATGACAGCCCGTTGCCGAAAGGTGTGATGTCACATGGAATATCAGCACAACGGAAGTCTTCTGCGCGGTGTATTATGGGGACTTGTCCTTGTTACTCCAATGTGGATAGGCATCATTGAAGGGGTTATTCATTTGAAGTTCCTGTTTTAAGCGCATGATTCAGGTGTGGCATGTCGGCATCGCCGAACGAATTTCAAGGAAAATTCAAGGAGTTTTTCAATCCTCGTTCAAGCTGCGTTTTCTATGCTTGCTTCAGAAGGAAACAACGAGGAGGCAACGCACATGGAAATGCGCAATAAAGTGACTGTCATGCAACCATACAAGGGGCCACGTAGTTTCTTTGCACAACTCAATGGCGACTTTGAAAATATCAAAATCTACCCAGAACACAGCGGCTGGTCGTGCTTCAATGCGAAGCAGTGCTGGCATGATGTCAATGAAGGCAATGTTGTCGGCGCTTTTTTCACGCGTCAGCAATATTTGTAAGCTACGCTGAAAATGAAATCGGCACCTAGGCGCTACGCCGTCCGCGATGCTGCACTGGCTGATATGTTTCATGGCTTTGCCAGTGCGGGACACATATAAATGGCGGCGAGCGGACAGCTTTTGCAAAGTAAACAGACCACACCAATGACGTCTTCACAAGGTGTGGTCTGTTTACTTGTTCGATTTGTCGTCTTTGTTTAACGCCCGGAGCAATAAAAGCCCTAAGCCCACTTCAAACAATATCCCCAATAGAAAGTCCGTCAGCACGTAGAAGATGGCAAACGCGATACACATGATGATGTTAAACCATATGAGGTACTGGTTGCGCTGATTCATGTACACACCTACTCTGGAATGAGACTGGCACTTTAGTGCCGCGTCATCACCGAATGGATCATCCATTCCTTGTCAACCCTGATTCATATTCTAACACTTTCTAGTCTGTACTCAATGACGGTTTTGTGACGCCCTTGAGCTATACAAAGGTCAACTCATATGATATAAGGTGTCAGATGGATTCGTGATGAAAGGCTGGAATCAATGCAAACTTTACAAGAAGAAGTTTCTATAGAAATGAGGAAACGGCGTACTTTTGCCATCATCTCACACCCGGATGCGGGGAAAACGACACTGACTGAGAAGCTATTGCTGTTTGGCGGCGCCATTCGCGAGGCAGGGTCGGTGAAAGGCAGAAAAGCCAATCGCCATGCGACTTCTGACTGGATGGAGATCGAGAAACAAAGGGGCATCTCCGTCACCTCCACTGTGCTGCAGTTCACATACCGCGATTGCCACATCAACATTCTCGATACACCGGGGCACGAGGATTTCAGTGAGGACACGTACCGGACGCTGACCGCCGCAGACAGCGTGGTGATGCTGATTGACGCAGCCAAAGGTGTGGAACCGCAGACCATCAAGCTATTCGAAGTATGTAGGATGCGCGGCATTCCGATTTTTACGTTCATGAACAAACTGGACAGACAAGGGAAAGAGCCACTGGATCTGCTCGAGGAACTGGAGAATATCCTCGGAATCAGATCCTGCCCGATGAACTGGCCCATTGGCATGGGCAGTGATTTCAAAGGTGTGTTCAATCGGCAGGAACAGTGTCTGGAGCGCTATGTCGGCCGCAACGAAAAGCCCGAAAAAATCGCCGTCTCCGATGTCGAAGATGCGCATTTGACCGAGTTGCTGGGCGAACAGGCGCATGAAAAGTTGCAGGAGGACATTCTTCTGCTCGATATCGCTGGGGATCCATTTGATTTTGATCGCGTCCGCGCAGGGCAATTGACACCTGTCTTTTTCGGCAGCGCCATCGCGAACTTTGGTGTCGAGACGTTTTTGAATCAGTTTATTGATTTGGCGCCTTTACCTGGGCCGCGGCAGACAGATCAGGGGCAGATGGATCCGGTGACCACGCCGTTCTCTGGTTTTGTGTTTAAGATTCAGGCGAATATGAACCCCGCGCACAGGGACAGGGTCGCTTTTATCCGCATCTGCACGGGAAAGTTCGAGCGGGGGATGAATGTGCATCATGTGCGCACGGGAAAGAAGACGAGTCTATCGCAGCCGCAGCAATTTTTCGCGCAGGACAGGGCCATCGTGGAAACCGCGTACCCCGGCGACATCATCGGTATTTTCGATCCCGGCACGTTTCAAATTGGCGACACCTTGTGCGAAAAAGGGAATTTCCAGTTTGAGAAGTTGCCCTTGTTTTCACCGGAGCACTTTGCGCGTGTGACAGTGAAGGATACGATGAAGCACAAGCAATTCCACAAAGGGCTGGAACAACTGGCCCAAGAAGGGGCTGTACAGGTTTTTCGCATTGCCAACCGCACAGAAGACATTGTCTTGGGCGCTGTCGGACAACTGCAGTTTGAGGTGTTTGAGCACCGCCTGCAAGCGGAATATGGGGCGAAAGTCGAACTTTACCGACTTCCGTATCAGTTTGCGCGCTGGATTGCCGAATCTGACCTGGCGTCGCTGTATTACGACCGCTCGTCCTGTCTGACTGTCAAAGATCTGCACGACAGGTACGTGATGTTGTTTCCTGACGAGTATTCACTTCGTTTTGTGACAGATAAGAATCCGGAGGTCGTGTTCCATCCGACTTCATACGGCCTATGACCCTTTGCGAACGGAGCCCCCTTTTCATCTTTGCTGAAAAGGGGGCTCACGTAAGGGGGGGCCGATGGTCAAATTGAGTCGTTCTCTGGGTTCAAGCCCGCCATATACAGTCGTCGGATCCCAGCGATGATCTGCGCTTTGCTGTATCCTCTTGTCTCCCGCTCAAACATATACAGTCGCGGACTGACGGCAGAAAGCAGCACATCGGCGACGAGGACGGCGTCTAAACAAGGCTGCTCGCTGGCTGCAATCAGTGGTTCAAGTAGTCTACAGACAAATTCATGTAACCTTTGATAAAAAATATTATCCCCAACAAACTCCTTATGGTCGATGACCGACAGCAGATGCGCTTTGGCGTCGGTAAAATCAATGATCCCGACAATCACGTGATCCAACCGCTCCAAGTCCGGGACTTTGTCCTGTGATTCGATAAGATAGGATTCAGTCTGTTGGATGAATGATTGCGCGCTTTCCTTCAGAATGTCCATGCAGAGCTCGCCTTTGTGCGCATAGCGTCGGTACAGTGTGCCTTGTCCGACATGCGCTGATTTGGCGATTTGGTGCATGCTGACGGATTCCACGCCGCATTCGCCAAACAACTGGCGCGCCACCTCAAGTATCCGGCAACGGCTCGCCGCAGCGTCTTTGCGCTCGCTTCGCGTCAATTTTTGGTTTTGGCGTGCATCTGGCGGCTCATTCACTTTCATATCATCACCTTTTAAAGGGCCAGTTCAAGAGAATTTTACAATAAAGACACAGGAAAGACACAAGTCATTCATTGACAACCGGACAATTGTCCGGTAACATTTGCGCTGGCGGACAATTGTCCGGAAAATATTTTAGCGCACAACATGAAATGGGTCAATTCATTTCACGTCTACCCTGTAAATCAAGCTTCGTCCCTTTGCGTGCGCCATGCGCGATGCGTCTCGAACCAACAGCATCATGAAAGTGCCAGTCATATCGAGTCATCGCGCATGGCGCACACCAGGTCGCCAACTTTATTTTCAAGATATACCGAGGGAGGTACAATCGTTGAGTCAAGCAGCAGCGTCCGCGACAGCGGCAAAGGATTTTCGCATCTCGAGCATTATTGTGCCGCTGATTGCCATTATTGCTGGCGTTTTCATGGTCGTGTTGGACAATACCGTCATGAATGTCGCTCTTCCTAGACTTGTAACTGATTTTCATGCGCAATTGCCGACACTGCAGTGGACGGTCACAGGGTACATGCTGGCGCAGGCGGCGGTCATACCATTGTCTGGTTGGTTGTCGGATCGATTCGGACCCAAGCGCATTTTCTTGATTTCCGTCGTTCTGTTTACCCTTGGCTCCGTCCTTTGTGCGACACCGCACAACGTGGCGCTGCTCATCTTCTTCCGCGTCATTCAAGGGCTTGGCGGCGGCAGCGTCCTGCCAGTCTCAATGGCGTATATCTATCGCTTGAGCCCGCCAGAAAAGGTAGGTTCAGTGATGGGCGCGATGGGATTGCCGATTCTGTTTGCGCCAGCGATTGGACCAGTGCTCGCAGGCTGGTTGGTTCAGTATCACTCCTGGCGTTGGATTTTTCTCTTGAACTTACCCATCGGGATCGTATGCTTGTTGATTGGTTTGCGCAGTTTGCCAAAAGCTAAACGTCATGCTGGGGCAGAGTTTGATCTCTTGGGCACCATTTTAGGGCCGATTGCTTTTGCAGGACTTTCGTACGGCGTCAGTGAAGGCGCTAGTGGCTGGACTTCCAAGGAGACGCTGTTGGGTTTAATCGGCGGCGGCATTGCGTTAATTTTGTTTATCATCGTCGAGTTGCGGGCCAAAGCGCCTTTGCTCGAATTGCGAGTGTTTAAATCCGTCGACTTTTCCCTGGCGATTGTCGTCCAATGGGTTGGGCAGTTCGCCCTGTTTGGGGCGTTGTTTCTCATCCCCCAATTTCTTCAACAAGCGCGTGGCTATGGCGCATTTGATTCAGGTTTGATTGTCCTGCCGCAAGCCATTGCCTCGGGGATTGTCATGCCTTTGGGCGGCATTCTCTTTGACAGAATTGGCGCGCGCTGGCTCGTTGTAGTGGGTCTTGGGTTCGTGTCCGCAGCATTGATTCAGTTGTCTCATGTCACACCTACGACGGTTGGGACGGATTTGATTTTGCCGCTCGCCTTGTCTGGAGCGGGCATGGGCCTGATGATGATGCCGCTGACGACCCATTTGATGAACAAGGCGCCGCGTGAATTGGTTGGTCGGGTTTCATCGTTGTCCAACGCCATGCAACAGGTGGTCAACTCGTTGTCCATTGCTGCGCTTGTCACATTGCTGACCAAGCGCGTGGAGACGCGAACAAGCGCCGTACAAGCGCATTTCGCGAAACAGGGCATCAAGGTACCAAGTGTGAGCGGATTGTCTGGGGCGACCTCACAGGCGAGCGGGGCAGCGGCAAAACACATGACGCCACAGCAGATGCATGTGATGGAGACGATTAAAAATGCGCTCTTGAGCGCAGGCGTCAAAGCGTTTGACGACACATTTTTCGTGATGATTTTCGTTGCCGTCGCCGGCGCTTTGTTAGGCTTTGTGTTGCGCCGTGGTGTTTACAAGTCGGCATCAGCGCCACAACCAGATGGGTCAGAGCCAAATGAAGAACAAGTCCATCCAGGTTTCATGCACGGCTGAGTTTGGCAGTGGGTAAGCTGTGATACGGCTAGCTGCAAACAGGCACTTGCCTTTGTGCTTTGAAAGGTGTATTGTCCATAATTAACAATTCAAATGAACAGGAGATGGGCGCAAATGATGAACATGCCAATGATGATGCTTTCCATGCGCATGTTCAATTTGTGCCCGCGACCGTCGATATTTCACCATTAGTCAGCTTGGCTGAAATCGACGAACGCCACGGGCCAGATTGCCTGTGGCGTTTTTTTATGCTCAGTGGCGTAGATGGGCATCGCGTTGTTTGAGGCTGTGTGAAAGTCTTATCAATCGAGAATTCCAGGGGATGATGATGTGACCAGGTATCTAATCACCAGTGCTTTGCCTTATATCAACGGCGTGAAACACCTTGGGACGCTGGCGGGATCATTGCTGCCGGCTGATGTGTTTGCACGTTTCTTGCGTCAGGAGAAGGAAGACGTACTCTTCATCTGCGCCACAGATGAACACGGTACGCCTGCAGAACTGTCGGCGTTAGAGGCGGGGCTTGACGTACAAGCGTATTGCGACAAAATGCACGCGATACAAGCGGACATCTACAGACGGTTTGGCCTTTCGTTCGATCACTTCGGTCGCAGTTCTTCTTTGGCGAATCGGGAATTAACTCAACATTTCTATCGTAAACTACAAGAACAAGGATATATCGAATCACGAGCCATTGAACAGGTCTACTCTCGCGCGGATGGGCGTTTTTTGCCGGATCGCTATGTGGTTGGCACTTGCCCGAAGTGCGGCTATGAAGCTGCGCGTGGGGACCAGTGTGAAAATTGTACTGCGCTTCTAGAGCCGACGGACTTGCTGAATCCATCTTCCACCCTTTCGGGCAGCTCCGATTTGGAGGTCCGTTCTACAAACCACCTGTTTTTTAAACTTGATGCGCTTTCTGTGTCTGTGCGCAACTGGGTAAAATCGCGCCAGAATTGGCCGCGCCTCACATCTTCCATTGCTTACAAATGGCTTGACGAAGGGCTGCAAGAGCGGTGTATCACGCGTGATCTCAAATGGGGTGTGCCAGTTCCGGCAAAAGCGTTCGAAGAGAAAGTGTTCTACGTCTGGTTTGATGCACCCGTAGAATACATTGGCGCGACCAAAGAGTGGGCGCTTCAAAATCCAGCGGCGCGTGATTGGCAATCCTGGTGGTGTGATGCAACGGATGTCGTTTACTCACAATTTATGGCGAAAGACAACGTGCCTTTTCACACCGTATTTTGGCCAGCAATGGTCTTAGGCTCACGCGAGGCCTGGACTATGGCGACACAAATCAAGAGCTTCAACTGGTTGACCTATTATGGTGGCAAATTTTCCACTAGCCAAAAACGCGGCGTGTTTCTCGATGCAGCGCTCGATATTCGTCCGCCGGATGAGTGGCGGTATTTTTTGCTCGCCCAGTCGCCGGAATCAGATGATGTGAGTTTTACGTGGGCGCAATTCGCAAATGTCATTAACAAAGACTTGGTCGGCAATTTTGGTAATTTTGTCAATCGTACGTTGAAGTTGACCCAATCGCAGTTCGGCAATCAGGTTCCTGCTGGAGGGCGGACAACGGATGTCGAAGCACGGCTGCAAGCGGATTGTCTCAGCATACTGACCGAATACAGCAACCATCTGCGGCAAACCAATTTCCGCAAAGCAATTCAAGCATTGCGATCACTTTGGTCACTCGGAAATGTCTACTTGGATGCGCGTGCGCCATGGACGCTTGTCAAAACAGATAAGGAGACAGCCGCGATGGTCTTGCGCGCTGCCATCAATCTAATTCGCATTTTTGCCGCGGCGGCTTATCCTGTTATTCCGTTCACCAGTGAAAAAATCTTTGATGCCCTTCATCTGACCGACGCGGAACGACAGGCTGCATGCCATGAAGTTTGCGATCTCGCCGCCATCGGCGCTGACAGACATTTTGTCGTCCCAGACCATTTGTTCAAACGTGTGGAGGATGCGGATGTTGCAAAGTATAAAGAATGTTTTGGGGAGTGATGAGTGACTACCCCAACAAATGATAGATTGTCTATCGAATCATATACGTAAGCGCTTCATCACGTTCTGTCGTCCAAATTGTGGGCGGCAGCTGGGAATCACTGATGAAGTGAAGCCTGGCAAAGATTCATGGTTCGTCACATCTGCAGTAGTCGCCATCAAGATATCAGATGATTGAAAGGATGGAACTGAAATGCAAATGGAAACGACAATTTGGTTGGAAACTGACGTTCTGGACAGAGTTCGCCACATGAATCGCTTTAATCGTTGGGTGTATGCGCCGCGCAACAAAAAAAGAGCAAAGTATTACGCTTTGCGACATCGGGGAAAATGAACAGGTAGACTTTCAAAATAACGACGAGGGGCTGGTGCATGGGTGCCAGTCCCTCGTCGTGTGAACAGCATTGTCATTTTATATAGGAGAAATAGCACTGAAACACGAGGCATCTTCTGCACAGTCTACCATTTAGGACGTCATAGACTTGACCATCCGGCAGATGTCCAAGGACTTGCTCTTGGCCCGTTCCACATAATGAATCATATCTTCAAGGGTGAACAATGAGAGTGGCTTCCGGCGGTTCTCGATGGGGTATGTGAAATCATTTAACGCCTCATGTTTGTAGGCCAATACGGCTGCACCGTCGATTTCGTCCATGTCAGGCACTGTATGTGCGGACGACAGTGCATCGTAAACGCCGTGTGGCCGATAAATTTCGTCCAGCTTGGCGTTACACAGCCATAAATCAGCGTGATAAATTTTATACAGTTCGGGCTGAGCCTTTAAGCGAGCTTCAAAGCCGGAAAAATCTGTTTTCATTGTCCAAATGTCATCTGTGATCAGATGTGTGAGATATCCAAGAAAGAACGCGTCTGTGAAACGATCCCTGTATTTCACGACGAAACGACCAAAGTCGATTGGGGCATTGAGTGCATAGCGATGAAGATCACCCTTGAAATGCGCGCCCAACTTTTCCGCGCGCGCATCCGGTGCAATGGCGCCTAATAAAGCGTCACCTCGGTCGCTGATGTCCAATTCGCGCACGACATAGTCGGCGATGAGTAAGTGCATAAACCGTGAACCCATATCCGGCACGCTCCTGGCAACATGGATGGCAGTGTGACATTTTTTTGCAGCCAATTGGGCTGCTATCCACGCTATTCTTGGCTTTGCAGGCATACGTTGGGGTACACCTGTGTAGACTGGGGCAGTTAGACAAGGCGGGGTGTATTTCCGTTGACACAGTGGATGAATGCAAGATACATGAAAATGATGGTTGTTGTAGCGCTTGGCGTCGCATTTGTTCCCGTGATTTATGGGTACTTTCGACGTGTGTGAGCAGATACACTTGGCTCAATAAAGAACCGCCCCAATGGTGTGTATTGAGGCGGTTCTTTATTTGTACTTCTTCAGCATGATGACCATGAAAAAAAGAACAACAACCACAAAAATAACAATTAACCCGACCATGTATGGACTCCCACTCATGATTCATCACCCACAACCCACTATACAGGAGGAGGACAGATGAAGCGAATTGGTGAATTGTGGGCAGGTGTCTGCGTGCCAAAGCGGAAATCAGAAATCGCTTAAAATAGCAAAATAGGAAACATATTTTTAATGTAAAACATAGTACAATAGCATACAAAAAGGAGGTGCCTTATCATTGTTTAGCAATTTAAAGAATCGCATTGGCGGTTGGATCAGCGCTGCTGTCATCTCGACCATTGCGATGGCTGGACTCGTGCCAACTGCGGTCGCCAGTGCGTCTACGCAGTCTAGGGCAGTGCAAGCGCAGGGTGTCAAACAAACGGGCTTGAAGATTGTAGCCTCGAATCTTGACGTCCATCATAACCAATCCGCTTACATAACCATCAAAACAGCGCCTGGCGCCCATTGTTCGATTGAAGTTGACTACAAATCAGGACCTAGTCACGCAAAAGGATTAAACGCTAAAACTGCAGGAAGTTCTGGCGTAGTGACCTGGGTTTGGAAAGTGGGGCCTTCTACGACACTCGGAACTTGGTCTGTGTATGTCACCGCAGGCAACCGCTCACTTCACACGTATCTACATGTGCAAAGGGCTTGATGGCTTAACTGGAATCATATCACGCATGCCGTCATCGGTATGAGGGGTAGACAAATACAGGAATCGTGGCATAATGATATTTTCGTAACTGTATGAATGAGGGTTAATGCACGGACAGAGCAGTACCTTGAAGAAAATAATTTGGTCAAACGTTCCGGTTCCAGTGGAATTGGTGCGTTTTTTAATTGCGGTCCGTCATGCAGTGGTATCATCGGGAGGCATAAGTATGGAGCGCACTCAGCTCATAGAAGGTTCGATTTATAAAACCGTCTTTTTCTTTTCGTTGCCCTTGTTGTTCGGGAATATTTTGCAATCGCTCAATGGGACCATCAACTCCATTTGGGTCGGTCACGATTTAGGTTCAAACGCTTTCGCGGCGACGGCGAATGTCAACAATATCAATTTCCTGATTTTTAGTCTCACGTTTGGTATCGCGATGGCCTCATCTATCTTTGTTGGCCAGCATTACGGCGCGAAGCGTTACGACGAAGCCAAGCAAGTGATTGGCACTGGATTTACATTCTTTGTCTTGTTCTCGATTGTGGTGTCTGTTCTCAGTGAAGTGTTTGCGCCCAATCTGCTTGGTTTGTTGCGCACCCCGGCGTCGGTGATACCTTACGCACTCGCATATCTGCGGATTTTTATTTTAACAGTTCCGTTTTCGAACTTGTACAATTTTGTCACGATGGCTTTGCGAGGTTCCGGGGATTCCAAAACGCCGTTTTACTTTCTGCTCATTTCTGTCGTGATCGATACGGGGATGAATCCGGTGTTGATTTTTGGGCTTGGTCCTTTCCCGAAGATGGGCATTGCGGGTTCGGCCACAGCCACGCTGTCTGCGCAAGTCATTTGTCTATTGTGTCTGGTGGTTTTCTTGTATTGGCGGAAACACCCGCTGTCGCTTCGTGGTAAGGAGTTAGCTTATTTGTGGCCGCGCGCGACCCTGATGAAGTTGATGCTGCAACGCGGCATGTCGATGGGGCTGCAGATTTTGGTGGTTTCCACCAGTTCTATGGCGTTGATCACGCTGGTGAACACGTTTGGCTCAACGGCTGTCGCCGCGTTTAACGCTTCTATGAACATTACGAACTACA
This sequence comes from Alicyclobacillus fodiniaquatilis, assembly GCF_042678105.1. Lineage (NCBI taxonomy): Bacteria > Bacillati > Bacillota > Bacilli > Caryophanales > Alicyclobacillaceae > Alicyclobacillus > Alicyclobacillus fodiniaquatilis. Next base: position 9,393 of record NZ_JBHUCX010000027.1, on the reverse strand, counting down.
TCAGCATGCCAGCGATGGCCATCGGCGCTTCTGTTTCGAATATCTGCTCGCAAAATGTCGGCGCCAACCAATGGGATCGCGTGAAGCGGACATTTGAAGCCGGGCTTTTGTACAATGTGGTCATGACAGGCGCACTCGCAGGATTGGTTTACTTGTTTAACCGAGATGTGCTGCATCTGTTTATTACGGAGCCTTCTGTTGTCGCGTTGGGCATGCACATCAACGATATTACGGCCTGGAGTTTCATTCTGTTTGGCGTGATGAACATCATCGTGAGCACCGTGCGCTCCACTGGCGCTGTTTTGTTCCCGCTCCTCATCTCATTCGTGGCACAATGGCTGGTTCGTATTCCGCTTGCGTATATTTTGGCTGACCATGCTGGCGTCGATTGGATTTGGTGGAGCTTCCCAATGGGCTTCTTTGTCTCGGATATTTTATTGCTTATCTACTATTTCCATGGTGGCTGGAAGCGCATCAATCTGAATCGTCTATACGGTGTAGAGGCGGAGACGGCGGATGAAGCCTACTGATTTTTGGTTGGCTTGCAGTCGCGATAAAAGGATCTAGAGCAGTTGATGGATGTGTGATGAGAGAGGGCGGATCGTTCAAATTAGTTTTGAGGAGCTTATATGCACTCAAAAGCAAATTGGAGAACATGATAGAGCGTCTAAAGATCCGCCCAAAGGCGTAGAGACGAAATGGATGATGACTGATAAGATTTAGTTGGGCCGTCAAACGGCATGCAGATTGGCGTGATTCAGGAAGGAGGGAACTTCGAATGACTTACACAATCGTACCCTTGACGATGGAGAACTACGAATGTTTCGTGAGAGAGAGCGGTTCCAATCTCCCAGCTCTGCGGGAGATTCAATTGCAAGACAAGCGGTGTTCGTCGGAAACCATTTTGCACAGAATAGGACTTGTGACACCTGAAGGCAGATTATTGGGTTTTGCGATGGCAGTGACAGGGTCCTGGGACCCGATACTACGACCCGGATATTTCGAGGTGAATGTAAGCGTTGACATGGATTGGCGGAGGCGTGGGTTAGGAAAAAAGCTCTACGCAGAAGTTGTGAAATTTTGCTCAGAACATCAAGCGGTTGCCCTGCAAACGATGATTGGCGAAACACAACACGAAGGGATTGCGTGGGCAGAGCGACGTGGTTTTACCAAGGAGTTACATACGTTCACTTCTGAATTGGATTTGTCGCGATTCCAACCAAATGTGCTGATGGATTCACTCTCTACAGCCGAAGCAAATGGTTTTCGCTTTACTTCCCTTGCAGAATATCCGCAGGATGATGAATCATTTAGGAGATTTGCAGATTTTTATTGGGATCTGGTGTTGGATGTACCGGGAATGGAAGAAAAGCCTCGTCCGTCGTTTGAAGAGATGAAACGAGTTTTCTTAGACGCCGCCATCTGGGACCCAGAAGGTGTGATATTGTGCCTTGACGGCCATCAGTGGGCGGCAATGTCGTTCGTCATCAAACGCTCTGCTGATGTGTATTATCACAATTTGACTGGGGTACACAGGGATTACCGGGGCAGAGGGCTTGCGCTGGCCATCAAGTTAAAGGCTGCAGCATATGCGAAACAGCGGGGGGCGAAGTCCATCCTGACACATAACGATTCCACCAACGCACGTATGCTCACAGTGAATCAGAAAATGGGATATGAGCGAAAACCGGGTTTGTACCAGTTGGTTAACAAAATGTAGCGCAGATGCGGTGACGGTGTGAATCAGCAATAGCGTGAGACCAACGTGCTTGAAGCAGAATTCGACGTTTGCGATCACGCTCATGTTTTGGAGGAACTCAATCAGGAAAGGTGGCAGCACGCCATGAAACTGGGGATGTATTCCATTGAAATTCAGCGTCCGACGACAAAGGGTCTATTTGCGGCGATAAAAGAAGCGGGATTCTCCCATGTGCAGTTCGATTTCTCCTCGGTTTGCGACGAGCAGATGCCGTTGCGCATTGAGCCTGGGCTTTTGGCAGACGTCAGTAGTCAAGCCGAACGGCACGGCGTTGAAATAACCGCTGTCAATGGCACCTTCAACATGATTCACCCGGACAAAGCGGAGCGGGAGAGTGGCTATGCGCGATTCGCCACTGTGGCGGCGGCTAGTCGTGATTTAAACTGTGATTTTGTCACGCTTTGCACGGGAAGCAGGAACACGAAAAGTATGTGGGCTTGGCACGAAGACAATCTGGCGCCTTCTGCCTGGGAAGACCTTCTGAAATCTATGGAGAAAGTGCTGGAGCAGGCGGAGCGCTACGACTTGGTTTTGGGTATCGAATGCGAGCCCAGCAACAGCGTCAATTCTCCCGAGAAGGCGCGGGAACTCATGGATATCTTCCAGACGCCGCGCCTGAAAATCATCATGGATATCGCCAATCTGTTTCAAGTGGGGCAAGCGCGACAAGAAAATGTCAGGCCCATCATGGACCATGCCTTTGAACTGTTGGGAAAAGACATCTACATCGCTCATGGAAAAGATATCAAAGCGGGTGACGGTCTACAGTATACCCATGCTGGGAATGGAATTGTCGACTTCGCTTACTTCTTGGATAAGTTGGATCAGGTGGGGTACCCAGGCGGCATGATTCTGCACGGTATTAAACATGAGCGCGATTTTCCTGAAAGCGTCGCATTTGTAGTGGATGCCATCGCCAAACACAAAAATAGATGAGGTTTTTGAAGTGGGGGCAAGGAAAACGAACGATGTATATACACGCACTGAATACGCATGTGGGGCACCGTCAACAGAATTTGTTTGCAAATCTCTAAAGTGCTGGCATTCGGGGACTTTGCATCTGGCCAAGGCTAAAACGGCGTATTTAGCAGGCCAACACATGTTTCTCATTTTGTTGACGGGCCCCCTGTGTCGGGGGCGGCGCACGAAAATAGCGTAGAGGCTGTTTATTCACTCGCCTTTTTACAGTAAAGTCGACTTGTCTCTTCCCAAATATCTCCGGGCGCCAACGAAAATAGACCAATTTGTTCTGCTGGTAACGATACATTTGGCGCATTCACCAGATTCACTTGCGGTTCAGGACAGAAAAAACCTTCAGAGGCATTGTTGTTCCATATCATCCATTGTTTGTATGATGTGCCCACATCGTAAACCAATGTCACCTGATTTCTGGTATCGGTCAATTCCATCCGGTTTCGGCCGTTTTGCGGTTCTGCAGTATAGTGATTGTCCATTGGCTCGAAAAACGGGGATATGCCGCTTCCCTGCATCTTTTTTTCTTCGGCGGTAAGCGCTTGAAACTTTCCAGTTGGCAACATGCGCTCTGTCAATTCCCAGCGTTGGCCAATGGTCATTTTGAATTGATAGTCTGCCGCAGCGCTATTGTTTGCGAACGGCGCATTGATGGAAGTGTGAAATGCCAAGAGACAAGGCATGCTGTTTGTTCCATCATTGTGGATGGTCACATGTTGGAAAAGGCCCATTTCGTCCAATGTATATTCGAGGTACATCGTAAAACAGTGCGGGAAAAATGGATACATTGGATGATCTTCTCTCACCTTTTGCATCAGAGTGACGCTGCTTCTCGACGCCTCGGAATGATGGCGGATCACCTGCCAGGGAATGTCGTACAAAAAACCATGAAGATGATTCCCTGTGCGAGGTTCATTGACTGGGAATTCATATGTTTTGTCGTGCCAAGAAAACTTTCCATCCTCATACCGATTCGGTGGAAACAGGACAGGAATGCCGTAAATGATCGGATTTTTTTTGAATTCGGGCATCTCGTCAGGTCTCGGCTCATGCAAAAACTGATATCCGTTGTTGGTATCTCGAAACGCAATGAGGTTGCCGCCAACTTCCGGTAGAACAACTGCCTCATATCCACCTGCCCTAAGCCAGATTGCCCGTTCTCCGTGATAAAGATCCGCTGTTTCACTTTTCAAATGATACCATCTCCAGTTGAGTATAAATGCATTTGCATTGATTAGGTTTCCAAGCTAGATCTTCGGCTGCATAAGTTTGATATCCTGCTATTCTGATAATAATACGGCGCCTCGGTGCCATGCCATCCGCGATGCTTCCCTGGACTGTATATGATACCGCTGGTGTGAGAGATCACGCATGGGGACCTATTCTGAATCATCAAAAATTGTGAGGAGGATGAAGTATGAGACAGAGCAGTCAACCACTGCCGCATCCAGCATTGAAGCAATTGGCTACATTCGTTGGCACTTGGCATGTCAGTGGGCCAGCCATAACGGGAGAAGTGATCTTCAAGTGGCTGGAAGGTGGTTTTTTTCTAGTTCAGCATGTCGATTTGGCATATGAGGGACGAGCAATCAAAGGTGTAGAATACATCGGATACGACGAAGCGAGTAGCGTCTGCACTTCCCATTTTTTTGATAACACCGGACATATTTTCACCTACGTATGGGAAGTGGAAGACGATGAGATCACAATTTGGTTTGGGGCGAAAGATTCCAACAATCGCTTCAAAGGCCGATTTAGTGATGATGGCGACGCTTACAGTGGCGCGTGGGCATGGCCCGGTGGAGGGTACAGTACGACACTTACAAGAGTTAGATAAGCACCCTTGATCCAATGGAATCTGCGCACAAGAAAGCCGGGTGCATGACATGCGAACCCCGGCTTTTTGAAATTATGGTTGAGCAGTGTCTGTGATGGCTTCTGGATAGGCGTCTAGTTTCCGATTGAAGTAAATCATGACGGCGTTGAGCAGCAAAATGGCCATGGTCACATAAAATACGTTTTTGATACCATATGCGGCAGCTACACTACTGCCGATGAGCGGGCCTATTAGGTTGCCTAAGAAGGTAGATGCGGAATTGAAGCCAAATGCAGTGGCCTGCAATTCCCTCGGCGCTTTCTTTTTCACGATGACATTGAGAGAGGGGATCATACCACCGATAAATAAGCCTAACAGGAATCTGCCTACGAGCAGAACACCGATACTGTGCGCCAATGCTTGGGGGACGTACATACAGGCTGCCGCACATAGGGCAAAGATGAGGATTTTGCGCTGGCCGATCCGGTCGCCCAGCCGCCCCAACGTCGGTGCGCCAACGAGGTTTGCGAGGCCGCTCATCGAGACGACAAGACCGGCAATCAATGCCAAATGTGTGCCTGTATAAAGTGTTTTTGCGTAGACGGTCACGATAGGTTCTATACTCATCATGCCGACTTGGATAAACGTTGAAGCCACAAAAACCGGGAAGAGTGATTTTAATTGCATGATTCCACCCTTCTGACGATCTTTGGACCGCGCAATCGGCTCATGTTTTTCGTGTACAAACAGGATGACGATGAGCGTCGCGATCATGAGAAACGCGCCGGTGCAGAAGAAGACAGTGCGAAACCCGATGGCATCCGCCAGCGCGCCGCCAATCAGCGGCCCAATCAGGCTGCCTGCAATTGCCCCAGTTTGCAGTGTGCCAAGGGCTCTGCCTGAATGTTCATTTGGCGTGATCGAAGCCTGCAGTGACATGGACATGGAGACAAATCCAGAGAAAATGCCATTGATAAATCGCAATAATAGCAATTGCCATGCCGTGCCTACGAGGCCCATGAGGGCAGTGACAATCCCCATGCCCAAACAGGCGCGTATCAACATGATTTTACGGCCGCGTCTGTCCGCAAACGCGCCCCAAATCGGCTGACAGATGACAGACATCACGAATTGAGCGGAGAATACCCACCCAGACCAGCGCTCAACGTCCTGTAAATTGTGTATCCCCAGTTGCGCAATATATAGCGGAAGGAATGGGATCACCAAACTCATTCCAGCAGTGACGGAGAAGTTAGCTACCCATAAGATTGCCAGTGTACGTCGCCAATTCAATTAAAACCCCTCTTCCAAAGTTCCTCGAATGAAGGCGGATCGGATGCTAAAAATGATTGAAGCGATCCAATTACGATGATGCCAAAGGGAAAAATAGTATTCCCTACAATTGTTTGTTTGGATTCAAATCTCTTGTTCGTTTTTCTCTGGTCACTGCCGCCGCCATCCGCGTCAAAAAATCAATGAATTGCGTTTGCTCCTCACTCGTGAATTGCCCCAAACTTTGCGTGAGGAGCTCTGCCCAGATGGATAACGCACTATGAACGAATTCCTCTCCCTTCGTGGTTAAACGAACGACCTTTTGGCGGGTGTCCTTTTTGCCTGTGGCACGTTCAATAAGTCCATTTTTCTCCAGTCGATCCGCCATCTGCGACACTGTGCTCAATTTCACACCGCATTTTTCAGCGAGTTGCCCCATGGTACAGTCTTCGGTTTGCTGTACGTAACGTAACAGCAGCCACTGTATCCGAGTGATTTGAATGGTGTCGTTTGCAAGCATTCCTTGACGTAAGTGGCGATTGATGACCTGCCATTGCGTGAGGAATTGATCGATCACTTCGTTTTTCAACATGATTGTGTCTCCTTATATACCCGCCAAAAGGTTAGTCAATCGAAATATATGCTTAGTTAACCAAAGTATATTTATAAAATCAACTGCTGAGGTAAATCTGTAACGTTTTGAGCCTGGCCGTTCAACGTCCCTAGGATGTTCACAAAATCGCCTCAACGCCTATTGCAAGATAACAGAATTGCAGGGGATAATTCCTTTCGGAAGAGAGACGACTATGGTCATTCGACTTCTACAGGACTAGGTACAGTGAGTGGATAAGAGGCCTCTTCGCCTGTTTGACGAAGAGGCCTTGTGATGTGGTTTGGAGGTGTTTCTGTGAATAGAGAAGTTTTTCGTGAGTTCTTCCATCGTTCCCGCGAATGGTCAAAAGCGACAAGCGGTGAAGCATTGTTTCAGATTGTGGCGAGGGATTTGAGGGAGGTGGTTGGTGTCGATTCAGGGTTTTTCGCCTATAGGCAACCGACTTTGACAGAAGGCGCCACTTCCCAACAAATTGACTGTTATTCTTCATGGGGGAGCATTGAGTACAGCAAAGAACAAATGTCAAGACTTCTTGAAGAGGCCATACTGGGTGCAAGCGCATGGACGCCGATGATGGGGCAATGGGTTCTTGCGAAAGACTTATCAGTTGATTTTCGATACGCCGGAAGCAACCTTGAACTACTTGAAATCGGCATATGGCCGTTGACTTCGCAGAAACGTTTACAAGGCGTCATCGTTGTATCAGGATCACGCTCAGGCGCCCACCGTCTTTCAGAGGGACTAGGAACGATGTTCATGGACGCCTGCTCGGCTCAAATTTCAGTGGCTTTGGATTTATTGATCGTTGGTAAGAGTGCAGAAGAAGCAAGCCAGCGGGATTTGTTGACGGGTCTCTATAATCGCCGCGGATTCGAGGCAAATCTACCTCAAATGGTTGAACAAGCTGACGAATCAGGTGTCTATTTGGCACTCGGATTGTGTGATTTAGACAATTTGAAAGACATTAACGATTCGAAGGGACATCCGGTTGGAGACAAAGTATTGCGCAGAGTCGGCAATATCATCAATCGAACTGTTCGCGAAGATGATCTCGTTGCTCGGTTTGGCGGTGACGAATTTGCGGTCTTATTACAGATGGAGAATACGGATGTCGAATCTGCCGTGCAACGAATTCGGCAGGCCGTTTCGGAACGGGCGAATGGATATTCTATTAGTGTTGGCGGTGCTGTGTTCGGAATTGACGGTGATTGGCAGGAATGCTATCAGGTGGCCGACGAACGGCTGTATGAATTTAAAAGGTGCATGAAGCTCGGTCAATTAAAATAAGCGTATACAATATGGAGGTGGGGGGTTACAACAACCCTGACATGACGAATTTTTCAAATGCCATTGATCGACGGCTTATTGAGCAGATTTTGCGAAATAGATGCTTGATTGCTGCGTATCAACCAGTGGTGAATCATGTTAAAGAGCAGGTTGTCGCTTTTGAGGCGTTGTGTCGCCCTTGGTGGCGAGAATCCATTCGGCCAGATGTATTTTTCGAGCGTGCGGTGCGATTTGGCATTTCGTATGAAGCAGATATAGCGGCAATACAGTGTGCATTAGATATGTTTTGGTACAAGCCTGCTCATATCGGTAATTCAGTGTTATCTGTCAATGCTTTACCCATCACACTGATGAATCCACATTTTCTCACCGATCTCGAACAAATGCTCGTTCGTTCTGGTACGGATCCTTATCGACTCGTTTTGGAAATTACAGAGACGGTTCCATACGATTCGACAGCGCTCATAGATACAGTACAAATATTGCAAGGAATGGGAATTCGGATTGCGCTTGATGATGTAGGTCAAGGAAGCTCTTCTCTCACTGCGATTGCGAATCTTGAACCAGATTTCATCAAGATTGATCGTTCTTTAATTGAGGGTATGGCGCATTCTCCGAAGAAGCTGCGAGTTGTGTCTGCGCTTGTGCGCTATATGGGCGATGGTCAAGGAATTGTCGCAGAAGGAATAGAGAACTTAGAAGACTTGCTTGCCGTTACGAATGTCGGCGTGCAACTGAGTCAAGGATATTATTGGGGGAAATCAATGCATGTGAATGAGATAGATAGGCTCCATATGAACATTGAGCTGAAGCGATTCAGTATGTATAAACTAAATCAGATGGACGGTTTTCCCCTCTCTGCTCCCCGAATGATGGAAAAGAGTAAAGAGATCGATGCCCTTGTGAATGAAGTGTTAAAGCGAGATTTCTCTCATGGCATGCAATAGTTATGGCTGGGGTTCTGGCCTTTTTTAAAAATTTCTGAAAGCGCATACGGTGTATGGTGACTATTTCCTGCTTTAGCGCATGTAAGACTCGTCACGCAGGGCGGGTTGCGGGGTAAATTCTATAAAGTGTAATTCGTGCGCCAGTTCCCCCTATTCGCTATAACTATCTCGACGTCAACTGCTGATGAATCCATTTGCAGACGTATTCGAACATGCCTACGCTAATGTAGTGATTCATACGTGGAATCTCCTGAAATTCTAGGAGCGTTCTATTTTCCTCTGCGTAATGCTGTAATAATTCCTCGTAGAATTTTCGTTGTCCGACTATCGGGACAATGGTATCGGAATCACCGTGTTGAAGAAGAATTGGGCGACAAGGTAAACGGTTGATTTTTCTGATAGGGTCAAACATTCGGATGAGATGAAGTTCGTGATCTTGGGCAGGTCTGCGTCCATCCATGCGACGAAATGCAGTTTCGGATTCTTCCCATGCCCCAGATCCATTCACACTGACTAAACATTTGACATGTTGGTAATGAGCAAATATTCCTGTCGAAATGAATCCGCCCATGGAGTTTCCCACCAACACAGTGCTTTCCTCATTTACTCCCCATGTGGTACAGGTGGTGTTAGGTTAAAAGTGTGGACACAACGAATCGAGAATGTGAAAATAAGTAAATTGATTCGAGGTGTCTACGATGACAAAACAATACGATGCAGATTTCAA
>NZ_JBHUCX010000026.1:0-1308 GCF_042678105.1 Alicyclobacillus fodiniaquatilis | reverse complement strand
GGAAATCGTCCGTTCATTGGCCTGGAGAATTATCGCAATGTACTCACGGATCCAACGTTTTGGGCTGATTTTCGAAACACGCTGTTCCTAGGCATTAGTATGCTCGTCATCGGTTTTGTGGCGCCAATCATCGTTGCACTCTCTTTAAATGAACTAATGCAACAATGGCTGAAGCGCTCTATCCAACTCGTCATTTACCTGCCGACTTTATTTTCGTGGGCGGTGGTTGGCGGCTTGTGGATTCAACTGCTCAATCCAGATGGCGGACTCGTCAATGCTGTATTGAATGCGTTTGGTATTTCCTCGGTGCAGTTTATGTCTGACCCGAACACAGCACGGTGGGTCATCATTCTGGTGAGTGTTTGGCAGAATGTCGGCTTTAACTGTGTCATTTACCTGGCGGCGCTGGTAGGCATCAATCCTGAATTGTACGCTTCCGCAAAGGTGGACGGGGCAAATCGTTGGCGGGAGACCTGGCATGTCACCATACCAGGTCTCGCCAGAACGATGCAAATTGTCGGGCTGCTCTCCATCATGGGTGTGCTGCGCATGTTTGACCAAATTTACGTGATGCGAAACGCCGTGATCGAACCAAAGGTCAACGTGTTAATGACATACGTGTATGATCAGGGCTTCACACAGATGAACATCGGTCAAGCCACGGCCAGCGCACTCATTATCTTGGTGTTTACACTGGTGTTGACAATCTTCACCCAACGACTGGTTCGATACGACACAATTTGAAGGAGGGATGATGGTGTTCCGTAAAATGACTGTTGGGCGTCTTGCCTTCCTCATCTTGAACCTATTATTTCTGTTGATCATCGCTTCTACCATGATTGTTCCATTGTGGAACGCGGTTGCAGAATCTTTGAGTTCCAATTTCGGTTCGATGCAACCGGGCATACTGATGTGGCCACGGCAATTCAGTTTTTCCGGATACAAAACCATTTGGACGGTGTTAGATCTTTGGCAGCCGTTTGAAAATAGCGTGTTGGTGTCTGTGCTAGGGACGGCGTTGCATGTGTTCTTGTCCGCCATGGCTGGATATGCCTTGGCACAGCCTGCGCTTCCTTTGCGTCGCACCATGACCGTCTTCATCTTAATGACCATGATGATTCCATTTGAGGCCATCATGATTCCTTTTTACGTCACCATGCAAGAATTTGGCTTGCTGAATACATTGGTGGCCTTAATCTTGTCAGGCGCTGTTTCAGGATTTAGTATTCTCCTCATGAGGAACTTTTTCCAGTCGATACCTATGGACATTTTAGAAGCCGCAAAAATAGACGGGTCAGGGCAATTTCG
>NZ_JBHUCX010000025.1:0-1620 GCF_042678105.1 Alicyclobacillus fodiniaquatilis | reverse complement strand
TTAGGGGCTGCTGAATGATCTATGCAACGGCACTGTTGATGGCAAAATCCAGTGCGATGAGTTCGGAGAGTATGAGACAAAAAAGAAACCGTAGCCTCTTCTCAAGGTTCATCACTAGCAGTTGGATGGAAATGACCGTCTCGCTAGTCTCACGAAGACGCGTTCGAATAAGGCCAAGCCCGTAGATGCGTTTTCCTTCTCCGAATTTCCCTTCCACCGCATTTCTCTTGCCCATGTCCTGCCGTTCAATCTTCTTCTGATTCGGATCCATCTGCTTTGGCGGTCGCCCGAGTTTTGGGCCGCTCAGCCGGATTCCGTGATCTTTGCAATACTTGAGATTGTCCCGCGTGCGGTATATTTTGTCCGCCAGAATGGCCTCCGGATAATATCCGAAGCGCTGGAGGTATCGTTCCACCGAATCAATCAGCGTTGTGCCTTCGTTGAAGCTGTCCCAACTGGTCTTCTCCATCAATGAGTATCCACTGACCACACTGATAGCCACTTTTGCGCCGAACTCTACATTCGCCTTTGCCTTCCCTCTTACAATTGGTCGTACGTCTGGTTGCGCAATGCTCACGATTCTGTCATCCACTCGATGGCTACGGGACCGATACATTTCCAGTTGTTGTCGATACAACTCCCCGATAACCAAGAGGTCGCGGTATTGGCGCCGAGAGAGCACTGTCAGTGAAGTGTGTTGTACGAGCTGTTCGATGAATCCCAGGTCACGCGCCACATAACGCAATTGGCGACCGATAGCTCTACGAATCGCCATGCGACCAGGCTTACGGTTCTTTGCGGTTCGCAGGTAGTCACGTCGCGCCTGACGGCGCCGATCTCTGGACTTCTTCATTTCGCCCTTGTGCGGTGCATGGAGCGTGTCAATGATGTCTTCCAGCTTCTCACGCCCTTTGTTCAACAATGACAAGTCCGTTGGGAACGCCACGTCTGCCGGTGCACAGGTTGCATCAAGAATGAGCTTTCCTTGGTGAGTTGGCGGATCCTGAGATTCACCATCTGTATCGGAATGACCAGGCCCGGTGGGAGGTTCGTCCTCGTCCTTATCTTGGTCGTCTGCATCCTGTTCTTCCTGCAGTCCAGCTTCGACAATCCACTCATTCACTTGATTGATGATGTCAGGACCCAGACGTTTTCGAAAGTAGGTCAGCAGCGAAGGGTCAAAAGGAGGCTCTTCCTGATATGCTTCCAGACCAATGAAATACTGCAAGTACGGGTTTTCTAGGATGTGTTGGACCAAGTGACGATCCGAAAACCCTTCCCGTTCCTGAATAATCAGGGCACCAAGTGCCATCCGAACCGACAAGGCTCGTCCTCCCCGAAGGTCCCCGCTGAAGTGTTTGCTGTATTCCATCTCCACACGTCTCCATGGGATAAGATACGAAAGCTGGACCCAGCGGTTATTTTCACTGAGTCGACCGCCGAATGGTAGAAAGAAGTCCCCTGGCAGTATTTGTTGTTCCTGATGATTCGCGTACAATTGCAGCCCTCCAAGTGCACGGTTTTTCACCCGTTCCGTTCAAAATCCTTACACTTTAATTCGACATTTGATACGCGAAACCCTTGCTATTATTGGACTTTTGAATCATTCAGCAGCCCCTA